>JBHEKP010000052.1:0-32677 GCA_041859375.1 Candidatus Hydrogenedentales bacterium
TCACATAGGGCAGCCCGTCGGGTGTGTCCGGGTTCGGCCACCAGTAAATGGCGAGGCTGCTGTAGTCGTGGGGATCGCCGCTGGGCGGCAGCGTCGTCTTGTCCGTCACCGTGAAGGGGCCGGCGTCCAGCAGTCCCTCCGCCCGTTCCCGGAGCCGCGCCACCGCCGCCACCATCTCAGTATCCCCCTTTTCGGCGCGACCCCTGGCCTCCGCCAGCAGCGTGCCGTCAAGCAGGATGAGCCCGTCCGCCGTTGCCGCGCCGCCGCCGGCAACCGGCGCTTTCACACCGGTGGCGCAGCCGCAAAGCAACGCCTGCGCCACAAGCCCCAATGACATGACCGCCGCTCTAATCCGCATTGTCCGGTTCTCCTTTATCAAGGCATCTTAAACCGGACGGCGGCGCAAGGCAAACACGCTTCCCTGAATCCTGTCTATTTCCAGCCGCGGTCTTCGTTATACTGATGATGTCGTCCCCGGCGGCGGAACACATGCGTTTCACAACCGCGCACAGCGCAACGGGAGGATGTGTTTATGAAACTTTTCCACAGTTCCAAAAAGGCGGCCCTGTCCCTGCTCGCCGGAACGGCGGTGGTGCTGGCTTTTGTGGCCGGGGCCGCCGCGCAACGGGTGGATGACTACCGCGGCGGGGGCATGCCCGCGCTGGAAGTGCTTAAGAAAAACTTCCTCCGCCTGAACGGCGGCGGGCTGGAGCTGGTGGAAATCGTGGGCAAGGCCCCGCTGGAGAACAGCGGCTGGCAGGTCTACTATTACGCCAAGGACAGGCAGGGCGGCGTGTTCGTGGACGACAAGATGACCCTCACCAAGCTCGACTCGGACATCTGGATCATGCATGTCCGCACGGCCGGACCTGAAACAACGCAGTGGGGCATCGTCACGCAGTATTAAATATGTCACGCACCGCCGGAAAGGGCGGCCCTGCCCGCGCCTCGGTTCATGAGCGCCTTCAACTCCTCCAGGCGCTTTTCATAGACGCCCCGGGGACTGGTGCCGTGCTGTTTGCAGAGGGAGGCGGCCATGCCGACGACCTCGCCCATCATGCCGCCGGTGCGCATGACCCGGATGGTGCCCAGCGCGACATGGGTGACGCTGATGTTGCGGCCCGCCATGAAAAGGTTCTCCACGTTGCGCGAGTAAAAACAGCGGTAGGGCACGGGATAGGGCTTTATTTTCACCTGTTCGGCGATGGTGCGGAATTCCATGCCGGGGAAATGGCGTGAATTCTCGGGCTTGGGATAGTGGAGGTCAATGGTCCAGGTGGTGGTGACGCAGCTGTCCGGATAGAGTCTAGGCTCCTCCAGATCCTGCTGGGCGAGGATGAGGTCGCCCATGAGACGCCGCGACTCCCGTTTCCCCGCGACATGCGCCATCCAGCCCAGTTTCAGGTTGGCGAATTTCGCCCTGTCGGGGTGGTGGTTTTTCAGGAAGGACCAGTTCCCGTATATGGCGCGGAAAAGATGGTCGCGGACGCGCTCGATGTCACGCACCTGATCCATGTTCAGGCCCGCCTCCCAGTCCCAGTCACCGCGCGTCACGGGCTGGCAGCTTTCCTCGGTGAAGGCCATGGCCCAGGGGCATTCCGGGAAGGGGGACGGCGCGCCCGCATCCACCGAGTACCACTGTGCCGACGCGCCCATGGTCATCTTGTCCGGCGTTTCCGGCGCAAGTGTCTCCCCCGTTTCGGCCCTGCCCTCGCGGCCCATCCTGAAATCGGCCCCGGCGAGAAAACCGAGGGTGCCGTCGCCGGTGCAGTCGGCGAAAAGGGGCGCGGTGAAGCGGTTTTCACGGCCCGTCCGGATGTCCACGGCGATAACCGCCGCGATGCGGTTTTCCCGCTTCTCCACGCGGCAGGCATGGGTGTTCAAAAAGGGGTGCAGTTTGGGTTGGGACCACAAAACATCCAGCTTTTTCTGGTCGCCGTAGAAGTCGGCGGGCTGGGCGTTGCCCTTTTTGCCGGAGTCCAGCTCCTTCACCACATCTCCCAGCGCGGGATAGGGCGGCAGGTTGATTTCCCCGTTGAGGTGGACCCGCACCTCGGAGCTGTTGTTGCCGCCGACCACGGGCCGGTCGTGGATGAGGGCCGTTTCCAGGCCCAGCCGCGCCGCCGTCACCGCCGCGCAGACGCCCGCCATGCCGCCGCCCACCACCACAAAGTCAAAGGGGCCCGCCTCCTCCGGAGTGTCGGGCAGTGCAAGCAGGGAACGGCGCAGGGCGGCGCAGGCGTTCACATCGTCCGGTGGCACAAAGCCGGGATCATCGGAAAAGAGCAGCGCGTCGCAGCGGCCCGCGAAGCCGGTGAGATCGTGAAGCGCCACGGCGATCTTCGCATCGGCGCATTCCACCGTGCCGCCGTCCTGCCAGTGCCATTCCGCCCCCTCCACGCCAAAGACGGGGTCGAGGGGCTTGCCGTTGATGAGCACCTGAAAGCGGCCGGGAGGCTCCGGCGCGTTCCACGGGGCGGTCCAGTCGCGGGTGCGCACCCACACCCGCCACGGGCCGGGGAACGGCAGGACCACGGATGCGGCGGCGTCCGCCACGGGCTCGCCCATGCCGTGGGCGATGAGATAGGGCGACCCCATGATGTCCATGGCCTGCTGGTCCACCAGCCAGCCGCCGGTGTCCGCAAAGGACTCGGCCTCAAGGAGCACCTGCCGCGCCGCACAGGGCGCCTGCCACAGGAACACACAGGACAACAAGACCGCAACCCCGAAAATAACACGGTGCTTCATGGCAAGATCTCCGGTTTCACTCCTTGAACCATACCATCCCGGGCCAAAATTCTTCAAAAAGCGTTGGAACGGGGCAGAATGGACGAGATGGACGGTATGGATACAACGGCGGTCCCGCAGGGTGTCTGGAGATGGGGGCCGGATTTGTTGATAATGGCAAGGACTCGGGCATCCCGCACAATGGAGGAACAGGCATGGCGGACTGGACAAGACGGGACGCGCTTCGCGGCGCGATGGCGCTGGCGGCGGCGGGTGCGCTGCCCCTTGCCGCCGGGGCGCGGGAGAAAAAGGATGACCGGCTCAAGATTGTGGTGGCGGGGGCGCATCCGGACGATCCGGAAAGCGCGTGCGGCGGGCTGATCGCCCTGTACACAGACGCGGGCCACGAGGTGGTGAACCTGTATCTCACCCGGGGTGAGGCGGGCATCCCCGGCAAATCCCATGAGGAAGCCGCCGCCATCCGCACCGCCGAGGCGGAGGCCGCCTGCAGAATTCTGGGCGCGCGCCCGCTGTTCGCGGGGCAGATTGACGGGGCGGCGGAGGTGACGGCGGAAAGGTATGAATCCTTCGGCGGTCTGCTGCTCGACGAGAAGCCCGATCTGGTGATCACCCACTGGCCCATTGACACGCACCGGGATCACCGGGCCGCGTCGCTGCTGGTGTACGATGCCTGGCTGCGCTCAAAGAAACGCTTTGAGCTGTATTATTTCGAGGTGGAGTCGGGAAGGCAAACGCAGCATTTCCAGCCCACCCATTACGTGGACATCACCCGCACGGAACCGCGCAAGCGCGAGGCCTGCATGGCCCACGCCAGCCAGGATCCGGAGGGTGACTTTTACCCCCTGCATGAGGAAATGCACCGTTTCCGGGGCCGCGAGGCGGGTTTCACCCGGGCGGAGGCCTATGTGCGGCACACCCAGTCACCCGCATCCGGGAAGATGCCGTGATTAAAACCCACCCGCCCCCAAAGCCGTGCCTTGGGAGCGGGGAAAAGAGATGTTCTTTCCGGACTTCGCCCTACTTTTGGGTAATGTCGTAGCAGAGCAGGGCGTCACCGTGGCGGATGTACATTTTCCCGTTGGCGATGGTCTGGTGCGCCCAGTGGTTGCCCTCGCCCTCGGTGATGGTGAAGGTGCCCGTTCGCTCCAGTCCGGCCGGGGAGGGTTTCACCAGGCTAACGATGCCGCTCTTGGGCCCCTCGTAGACGTAAAGCATGCCGTCGGCGAAAACCACATTGCCCTGGCGGATGTCCTTTGAGGTCCACATGACCTTGCCCGTGGCCCATTCCAGGCAGACCATCTGGCCGCCGCCCCGGTGGTGCGAGGTGCCGTAAAGGTAGCCGTCCACCAGCATCACGCCGTGGTGCTGGCAGTCCAGTTCGGTGTCGAGCCACACCTGGGTGACGGAGGTGGCGTCGTCGGACAACTTGAGCAGGCCGCCGCCGGACTTGTAGCCCGCCACGTAATAGATGCACCCGTCATGGTACAGCGGGGTGCACACATGGATGTCGTACTGGGTCGGGTGGTCATGGGTCCAGAGCAGCTCGCCGGTTTCGGCGTCGCAGCAGACCAGCACCTTGGAGGTTTCGGTCAGCAGGATGCGGCGGCCGTTGTGGGTGACGATGATGGGCGGCACATAGGACGCCATGTCGGTGAGCCCCTTGGTGGTCCAGAGGGTTTCGCCGGTCATTTTGTTGAGGGCGGCGATGCTGGCATCCGGGCCGCCGGGGGTGACGATGACCCGGTCGCCGTCCACCAGCAGGTTCTCCGACAGGTGCCACTCGTTGTTCGGCCCCTTGAAGCGGTCCAGGATGTTCACCTGCCAGACCACCTCTTTTTTGACATGGTCAATGCAGGTTGCCTGGCCCAGGCTGGCGAGGAAATAGAGGCGGTCGCCGTCCAGGGTGGGGGTGGACCGGGCGCAGGGCGCCATCTCGGCGGTGCTCTCCTTGCCGTAGGGGATGCGGGCGAGTTCCTTGCCGTCCAGATCCAGAATGAACACAAAGCTTTCCTGATCGGCCAGGGTGCCCGTCACATAAATCTTTCCATCGCGGACCGCCGCGGAGGAAAAGCCCGCGCCAACGCCCTTCGCCACCCAGGCAAGGGGCGGACCGCCCTCCGGCCACGCCTTCATCAGCCCGGTCTCGTCAAAGACGCCGGTGCGGTGGGTGCCCCGGAACTGGGGGGAATCGTCGGCAAGGGCCGCGCAGCCAAAAAACGCCGCAACGGCGATTATCAACGACACGCATCTAAGCATTACTGAAAACCTTTCCTGGTTGTGGAAAACACAGCCCCGGACGGGCCTGTGCCGGGCCTGACTGCGGGGTAATTATTGCCCATTTTATCCGGCAATCACAACGCCCATCCCTCCCGGCGCGGCGGGTTCAGCAGGCGGTTGGCCTCATCATCGTTGGTGAAGCGCATGTTTGCGCCGTCCCACAAGAGTTTCCGATCCTTCACCCGCATGGCGAGCACGCCAAGCAGCACCATTTCCGTGAGCGCGCCGCCGTAGTCAAAATTGGAGCTTGCGGGGTTGCCGTCCTTGCAGGCGCGCACCCAGTCGCGCTCGTGGGACTCACCCGCCACACGGGGCAGGGTTTTGGGCGGCTTTTTGTAGTCCTTGGCGAGACTTTCGGGGAGCAGGCGCAGGCCGCCCGCGCCGTGGGAGCCGTGCAGGATGGTTCCCTTCTCGCCCACGAGCAGGGCGCCGTTGCCGTCAAAGCGCTGGTTGGGCGCGAAGTCGCGGGGAACGGGCGGCAGCAGGCGGCCGTCGTACCAGGTCAGGGTGAGACCGGGCATTTTGCCGCGTTCGGGGAATTCATAGCGGACAATGGTGGCCCTGGGATAAGTCTCCCCGCTCACCCCCTTTTCCCAGTGGGTGGTGGTGGCCTGAACGCTCAACGGATGGCCGAGTTTCAGCGCCCAGAAGGAGGGGTCCAGGATGTGGCACCCCATGTCGCCGAGGGGGCCGGTGCCGAAATCCCACCAGCCGCGCCATGCCATGGGATGGTAGGCGGGGTGGTAGGGCCGGAAGGGGGCCGGGCCCAGCCAGAGGTCCCAGTCCAGGGTGTCCGGCACGGGCGGCGTGTCCGCGGGCCGCGCCATCACCGGGAAGGTGGACCAGGGGTCGCCGCCCACGGGCCGGTCGGACCAGGCGTGGACCTCACGGATCTTGCCTATGGCGTCGTCCTCCACCCACTCGCACAGGCGGCGGATGGAATCCGAGGAGTGGCCCTGGTTGCCCATCTGGGTCTGCACGCCGCTTGCGCGGGCCACCTCGGTGACCTTACGCGCCTCGAACACACTGTGGGTGAGCGGCTTCTGGCAGTAAACATGCTTTCCGGCGCTGATCGCGGCCAGCGTAACCACCGCATGGGTGTGGTCGGGCGTGGCGATGATGACCGCGTCAATGTTTTTGTCCTCCGCCCCCAGCATTTTCCGGAAATCACAGTGCCGCGCCGCCTTGGGGTAGGCCTCAAAGGTCTTTCCCCCGTACACCTGGTCCACATCGCAGAGGGCGGTGATGTTTTCCTCCGCGCAGGCGTCAATGTTGGCGCGGCCCATGCCGCCGATGCCCACCGCCGCAATGTTTAACTTCCCGTTGGGGGACACTTTTCCGGGCACCACCCGCGCCGTGTTCACCCGTGTGGCGCAGCCGGAAGCCAGGGCGGTGGTGGTGGCCGCCGCCAAAAACGCGCGCCGCGAAAGCATTCCCTTGTCCATTGTTCATCTCCTGATCGGTGTTGCGGACCGGCACCAGTATACCCAAGCGCCCGCCCGGCTTCACCCGTCCCCGGGGGTGAAACATTTTTGTTTTTGGCCGGGTCATACATAAAATAGCCCATGTCGAATGGGCACTATCAAGGGTCCCCCCCATGACAAACCTTGAACCGTCAGGCGCGGACGCGCCCGTCCAGGGGATTCCGGTCTGGGTCCACGCCTGGAGCTGGAACACCTTCGCCGCCATCACCCTGTTTTTGATGGGAATTTGGATTTTCTACCAGAACACCCCGGTCTGGGACGGCTTCCGCGAGAGCGGCGAGCTGCGGAAGCCCGCCTACGCCGAAACCGTTTACCAGGACAGTGTTTTCCGCACCCGCTCCAACACCTGGTCCAACCTTGCCTATGTCATTGTCGGCCTGTATGCGGTTTTTCTCGGCATTCACGACAAGCGGACGGGCAAGTCCCCGGAAAGCGGCTATCTGGCGAAAAACCCGGCCATGAGCCTGCTGTACGGGGCTTCCTGCTGCTATCTGGGCCTTGGCAGCGGCATATTCCACGCCTCGCTGACCCGCTGGGGGCAGCAGCTCGACGTGGCGGCCATGTACTCCCCGATGGTGGTTCTTGTGGGGGCGAACATCGGCCGGATAATACCCGAAATCTGGCTGGGGGGAAGGCGCGTCCCCTCATGGCCCCTGCTGGCGGTGGTGGTCGTCACCGCCTGCGTGCTGCTCTACATCCACAAGTGGTCCATGTCCTCCGGGGTGGTGCTGCCCGCGCTGATACTCGCCGTCGCCTGCGGGATATTGCCGGATTTCATCCGCAGGGATGTGAAAACCCGTTACCGGTGGCTGGTGTTTTCCTTCGCCGCCCTGGCGGTGGCGGTGGCTTTCCGCTGGGCGGACATCGCCAAAATCGTGACGGGGCCGGATGCGTGGGTGCAGGGCCACGCCCTGTGGCACCTGTTCACCGCGGCGGCGCTTGCGTGCGTCTACGCCTATTACCGCTCCGAGCGCGCCGTTTCCGCGCCGCAACGGGCAACGGCCTTTCCCTGAGACCGCCGGAACCCGGCGGCCCTACCCGGAAACCAGTTTTTTGCCGATGCGCCGCGCCCTCCTGCGGGTGGACTCCGCGAGCCGGGGCGATTCCTCCATGGCGGCCATGCCGATAAACAAAACGCCCACCGTCCTGCCGCCGAGCAGCCCCGCCGCCTGTTTCAGCAGCCTCACCGTGCGGGTGAAGGGGCGGGCGAGCAGGGAGGGCGCGGCGGAGGAGGCCACCACCACCGCCCGCTTCTGCTTTTCCGGGGTGCGTATTTTCGGGCCGGGCGCGCCCCAGGGCCAGTAGGCAAAGCACACCAGCCGCTCGATGAAGCGCTTCATCACCGCCGTGACGGAGCCGAAATTGGTGGAGGAGCCCAGCACCAGCGCGTCCGCCGAGGCGGCCTCGTCGAGGATTGCGGCCATGCCGTCGCTGATGACGCACGCGCCCCGGCCCGCCCCCTCCTTCTGGGTGCAGCTTCGGCAGTTCGCGCAGAATTCCACATGGCGGTCCATCAGGAATATTTTTTCCGTTTCCGCGCCCGACTCGGCGGCGGCGGCGAGCACCTCGTCCACCGCCATGTCAATGATGCCGCCCCGGCGGTAGGTGCCCACAATGGCCAGCACTTTCATGGCATGCCCCCCTCAGAGTCCCTGTTCCCGGAGGAACGCCTCGATGCGCGCGCACTGGTCACCCTGTATTTCTATGGCGTCCCCCGCGATTCCGCCGCCCGCCGCGCAGCGCTTTTTCAGCAGCGCCAGCAGCGCCTCCGCGTCGCCCGAGACGTTGCGCAGAATGGTCGCCGTCTTTCCCCCGGCGCGCCGCTCCAAAGACACGGGATAACCACCCTTCCGCGTGCGGCCCACCTGGTAGGAACGGGCCGCAGCCGGGGCGGTCTTGTCTCCAGGGGAAGGGGCGGGGGCTGCATCCCCGGCGGGCGCCTCGGGCAGCAATTCCCGCAGTGCCGCAAAGGGGTTGGACGTCAGCGCCCCCGCCGCGCCCGTGGTGTCCACCCGTGTCTTGTCACTCTTCTCTTTGCCCATGGCAGCGATTCTCCCGCCGGAACCAGCATCAACAAACCATGGCAATAGTGTAACCGACCCGCCCGAAAAATAAAAAAGGCCCCCCGCGCGGGGCGGGGGGCCGGGGACGGATGCGTTTTTTTAGAAGGAAATCTTGCAGCCGGCGTAGACGTAGTCCGCATCGTCGTCGTCGCTGCCGCCGTTGAGGATGGTGCCGTTCCAGGCGGAGAAGTTGCCCTCGCCCAGACCGTCGCCGGTGAAGAGGTGGGCCCAGCCGAACTCGAAGGTCAGGTCGTCGCTGTAGAGGTATTCGTTGAACAGCGTGAGCTCCCAGCCCATGTCCTTTTCATTGGTGCGGGTCCACCAGGTGAGGACGGGCATGACGGGCCGGTCGAAGGGCTCGAGCGCCTCGTAGTAGGAGACGGCGAAGACGGTGCGGATTTTTTCCATGGGCGCGGCCATGACGCCGACGCGCGCGGTCCACGCGTTGGAGAGATCGTTCAGCAGGTCAATGAAGCCCGTGTTGATCTCGTTGGAGAAGAGGCGGTTGAAGCTGACGCTCGCGGAGGGCCGGTCGAAGGGGTTGACCCAGTCAATGAAGGAGATGTCGCGGTTGTCCTCGCCGCCGTAGTACCGTCCGGAAATGAAGAACCGGGGGTGCATGGCCATGTCAACCGTGTAGCCCAGGTCCAGCTTGGCGCCCCAGGTGTCGAACTCGGCGTTGTGGTCGCCGGCAAGGTAGCCGTAGGCGTCGGCGGAGCCGAACTGGTAGGCCACTTCAACATCGTAGTCGAACGCGCCGCCGCACTTGCCCGCGCCGCGCAGGCCGACGGTGTTGAGGTTGGTGTTGCCTGTGCCGTCGGTGTTGTCGTCAAGCAGCATCCAGTACGCGTCGAAGGTGTGGCCCTCGACGGCGGTGCAGGAGGCGTAGACGCCGTAGAAGTCAATGTCGTCCTCGCCGAAATCGCCAAGGCGCTCGGCCACCTTGGAGGCCCACGCGTCCACGGTGACCGTGTCCATGGTGTAGGTCAGGCGGACCGCGTCGAAGGAGAGGCCGGTGTAGAGGAAGGCGAAGTCGCGGGCACCCACAAGCCACTGGCTGCCGAAGGCCAGCTCCTGGCGGCCGGCGCGGAGCCTGAGGGGCGCGCCGAACATCTCGTCGGCCTCGACATAGGCCTGGAAGATTTCAACATCGTCGCCGCTGGCGGCGCGGTTGTCGGCGCCGGTGAGGTAGTTGGAGCGGAAATCCTCGCCCCAGTTGTCATAGGAGTCTATTTCGATAAAGGAGGAGACGTTGTCCGTGAAGGTGGCGCGGACGCCCAGTTTGGTGCGCTGTTCGAAAGAGGAGAAGTCCGGCCCCTCGTTGTCCCAGTCCAGCATGCTCATGACCGCCGGGCCGAAGGGACCGCCGATGGGCCTGCCCAGGGTGGTCAGGGGGCTGTGCCGCATCTGCGGCGCCGGTGTGGCGAGCTGGTTGTTGATGTAATTGCCGCGAATCCGAATCTGCCCGCTCAGTTCAACGTTTTTGACTTCCGCGACCGCCGACACGGCGAGCACGCACGCCAAAAGTGATAAAATGACAAAATTCTTCCGCCTGCCCATGGCTGTAACCTCCAAATCCGCTTATTTGACCCTTGACACAACGCCGGTCCCATACAGTGGACCAACCATCCGGAAGAATAGCAATGATTTGCCGGAAAAATCAATTTGCCCTGTTTTGCGCACTTTTCATGGATGCGGGGCAACTTTTAAGCAGTTGGGGGCATTATGAAAACAATCCTGTGGACGTTGTTGTGGACAATAAAAGAAACCTTTATCGTTTTTTTCACGTCCATATTGACGCACATTCTGTAAATTGGGATTTCCGCACTTATTTCGGATACTATCTTGGAGTCATGGATGGCAGGACACGGCGGAGAACAGAGGTCAATGAAAAGCAACCAAACGATGACTTTGTCACAGGATGTCACGGAGAAGCTGACGCGGCAAATAATTTCCGGGCGGTATCCCGTGGGGGCAAAGCTCCCCACAGAACGGGCGCTTGCCCTGGAATTCGAAGTGGCCCGCCACATCATCCGCGAGGCGCTCAAGCGTCTTGAGGCCATCGGTCTGGTGCGCATCCGCCAGGGGTCCGGCATATATGTGCGCCAGATGCAGTTTGCGGCGGGGGTGGAACTTTTCGACATCCTGCTGTTCAACGAGGACGGCTCGATGAACATGACCTTCCTGGGGGACGTGCTGGAATTCCGCGAGCACATGGCGCGCCAGATCGTGCGTCTGGCCGTGGCGCGCCACACGCCGGAGGAATTTGAGCAGATGCGCGCCCTCTTTGAGGAGGCGGGAAAGGATCCGCTGGACAATGACCGGCGCGAGGAGATCCTGGGCCGGCTCTATGAACTGGTCGCGGATGCCACCCACAACCAGGTGTACCGTCGGATGTTCTATTCGATCAGCCAGGTGCTGGTGAAACTGCGGCGCCTGTTTGACGTGCCGATGCTGCCCCTGGAAAACCGGAAACAGATATTCGGGGAGGTGCTGGCTGCCTTTGAAAAGAGGGACGAGGAGAAGGGCGACCAGCTCATGTGCCTCTACATGGACATGCTGGACAACAGCATTAAAAACAACAATCAGCCCCGGGCCTAGCTGGTTGGTGCGCGGGCGCGGGTAACAAGGACAATGCCAACAGAACTGAATGCGCGGCCCGAGGCGGCAAGACTCTGGTTTCTCCCTGTGGAAACACGCGTGCCCCTCAAGTTCGGCACGGAAACCCTGACCAGTGTGACCTGCGCGTGGGTGGCGTTGCGGGTGTCCGGATCCGGGGGAAAGACGGCGGAGGGCTGGGGGGAAACTCCGCTGAGCGTGCAATGGGTCTGGCCCTCGGACCTTTCCTATGAAACCCGCCACGAGGCGCTCAAATCCTTTTGCGGCGTGCTTGCGCGGGCATGGGCCTCCTTCGACCGGGCGGGACACCCGATGGAAACGGGCCATGCCTTTCTGGAGGATGCGCTTCCGGGGTTGTTGAACTCGTTCAACGCGGAGCGGGCCGGGGTGGAAATGCCCTGGCTTGCGGCCCTGGTGTGCTGTTCAGCCTTTGACATCGCGCTGCACGACGCCTACGGGCGGTTGCATGGTGTTCCCGTTTACTCCACCTACAATGATCACTGGATGAACACGGATTTGTCCGCCTACCTCCGTCCGGCGGCGGGTTCCGGTGTCAGTTTCCAGGGCCTCCATCCCGAAGACTTCCTGGAACTGCCCCGGAAGGACAGCCTGCCCGCATGGCATCTGGTGGGCGGCAAGGACTGGATTGACCCCGCCGAGGACGACGGCACGGCGCCCGAGGACGGCTATCCCGTGCTGCTGCGGGACTGGATTCGGCGGGACGGACTGAAATGCCTGAAGGTCAAGCTCCGCGGCAATGACGCCCCCTGGGATTATGAACGGCTTCTCCGGGTGGGACGCATCGCGCTGGAGGAGGGGGTGGACTGGCTCTCAACGGATTTCAACTGCACGGTGACCGACCCCGCCTATGTCAACGAAATCCTTGACCGGCTGCTCCGGGAAGAACCGAAAATCTACGGCATGATCCTGTATGTGGAACAGCCCTTCCCCTACGACCTTGAGCTGCACAGCATTGACACCCGCAGTGTTTCGGCGCGGAAGCCCCTTTTCATGGATGAAAGCGCCCACGACTGGCGGATGGTGATGCGCGGCCGGGAACTCGGCTGGACGGGAGTCGCGCTGAAAACCTGCAAAACCCAGACGGGGGCGCTGTTGAGCCTCTGCTGGGCCAAAGCGCACGGCATGACCCTGATGGTCCAGGATCTCACCAACCCGATGCTGGCCCAAATCCCCCACGTC
The DNA here is from genome assembly GCA_041859375.1 of Candidatus Hydrogenedentales bacterium. Lineage (GTDB taxonomy): Bacteria > Hydrogenedentota > Hydrogenedentia > Hydrogenedentales > CAITNO01 > JBHEKP01. The sequence goes on from JBHEKP010000052.1 coordinate 12,392, forward strand.
CTGCTGGCCGCCCATGCGGGCACCATCATGGGGGTGGAAACGAACGGCATGCAGTTTTATCCTGAGGCCAGCAGGGATGAGGCCTTGGTTCATCCCGGCATCTACCAGCGGCGCGGCGGCAGGGTGGCATTGGACACCATCAGCGGTTCTGGCTTTGGCTACCAACTGCAAAAAATGAAAAAACTGCTTCCTGATCCGGTGGCGGTTCACGAAAAACACGCCTAACACAAAATCCCCGCCATTAGAACGGCTGAATTTTCCGGGTAAATAGTTGACTTTTTTTGCCGCTTGGCGCACACTAGTGCAATGGACCGTTAAAAGCGTCCTGTTAAATGGGATACGCTGTGTCCGGCCTGAAGAACCGGTTCAGCGGGAACGCGAAGAAAGGCTCCGGAAGCATGCCGCGCGTTTTTTTGACTTTTTCACTTGTTTGCCTGGTGTTGGGGAGCGTGATGCTGGCGGGTTGTCCCAATAAACCCACCGACATCAAACCGGTTCCGGACTTTGCCGTGTCGGCCCCGAAGGGAACGGTGCCGCTCACGGTGCAGTTCACGGACCGTTCCAAGGCGGGCAGCACCCCCATCCGCGCCTGGACGTGGGAATTCGGCGACGGGACGGGGAGCTCACTTCCCAACCCGCTGAAAACCTACACGACCAAGGGCAGTTTCAATGTGAAGCTGACCGTGTCCTCCTCCCAGGGCAATTTCACGAAGGTCGTGGAAAACTGCGTGCGCGTTGACGAGCCCACCTCCTTCGGTTCGCTGGGTGAAAACGGCGGGGTTGTGTCGTCGCTTGGCGTCTCCATCAAGGTGCCCGCCGGCGTGCTGCTGGAAGAGACGGTTTTCGGGGTGAGCGAGTCCCCCGGCCAAATTCCAATGCCGAGCACGGAAAACACCGTGCGCGCATCGAACACCTACACCATCACTCACAACAGCCCCTCGGTGGATCTTTTCGCGCTGGACACCCAGTCGCGGCCCGTGGCGACGGAAATCCGCATTCCCCTGCTCAGCACGGTTTTTGCGCAGGCGGCGGATCAGAACCGCCAGATATTCCTGCTGGCGAAGCTGGTGGACGGCCGGATTCTGCCGGTTCCGGCGCGGCTTGAGGGCCAGTCGGTGCTCGCCAAAGTGATGCGCCTGCCGAACCGGGCGGAGTTTGTGGTGGCTTTCCGGCTTGAAAGCCAGACCATCCGGGCCCGCGAGGAGGCCGCCGCAAAGGAGGGCACGGAGCCCGTCCGGCAGTGGGCCGACTCATGGTACGTGAACGCGGGCACGGAAATGCTCCGGCAGATGACCGCCCTGCGCCTTGGCGACATCAACACGGCGTACACCTTCAACAACCGCAGCTTCCCGCAGGACGAGCTGAACAAGTCGGCCGGCCTCGCGGTGGCGATTATCCAGGCGCTGAGCGACGAGCTGGCCGGGGCGGAAATCCGGAAACCCGCGCTTGTAGAGGAAAACGACGCCTACCACGCCATTTTGTTCAACATGCAGCAGTCCTACAACCCGCAGTACCCCAGTTTTTCAAAGCTTGTCTACCGGGATGACTTCTTCGGCCACCTGGTGGTGGACCCCGGACAACTGCTGGCGATCAGCATCAACAACGCAAACACATACGCGGCGGACCGGTCCAATCTGGACGCGGCGCAGGTGTTTGACCTGTCTACGGCACTGATGGAGGCCCTCTTTGGCAGCGTGATCAAGGGGCACTACCTGCCGCGCATCACCACCACGGGCGACACATTCCTGGGCATCCCCAGGCCGGCCGACCGGGACGACTCGGGGCGCGTGCTTCCCATGAACTTCCTCGAAGGCCTGGAGAAGGGCGGCCTGACCTATCTGGGCCAGTCTTTCGCGAACATCTCCGTGAACGAGGAAAGCGGCGAGGTTGTGATGAACGGGCGGCTGGCGCGGAGCCTTGAGGCGAACCAGTACGCGCTGCTTTCCACGCCGGTGTTCTACCCCTATGACACAAGGATCCAGGGATACGCGCAGGCGAACCAGGACTTCCTGTTCTACATGGGCAACGACCCCGAGGTGCCCATCCCCCCCGCGGGGGAGGACGCCAAGGCGGCCCCGCCGGATCTTGCCGTGCCCGAGGAGGACCCCGAGTATGAGGAGCCGCTGGCGCTGATCGCCGCGACGCTTGAGGGCATCCGCCTGGCCTTTGACGAGCTTGCCGAAGAGGGGGAGACACCCACCTTCCTGGAGGCGCTGCTGGGCTCCTACCAGGTGATGAACGAGGTGATGGACGGCAACCTGCCCCTTTATTACTGGGCCTACGCCAAGGATCTGGCCTTCGAGGGCGGCGACACGGCGAGGATCCGCTACGCGGACAACGACCGCGCGCCCTACGCCCTCGACACGGCGGTGTTCGCGGAGAGCGCGGTGGCCTCCACGCGGCTCCTGTCCCCCAGCGGCATGGAAACGCTGGACGGCGAGACCTATTCGGGGCTTGACGGCATCCTTCCGCTGACAAGCCGCGCGATCATCATCGAGACAAACCCGCTGACGACGGAACTGACCATCGCCCTCAACAGGGGGGACTGGAACGTGGATGCGGACGGCAACACCCTCGCCGTGAAGGTGTACAAGTCGGGCTTTGACGGGATCGAGCTTTCCCTGCCCCCCGGCGTCTACGGCGACTATGAACTGCTGGACAATGATGTTGACGGCCTGAGCGACACGGTGCGCGTCGGCAACCTGCTCCCGCTTGACGAGGAATGCGGCGCCCAGGTGGTCGTGCTCGCGTCCAACCTGAGCCTGGAGGGGCTGAATTCCCTCGCCGTGACCGCGTCGGGCACGGCGCTGCTCAACATGCCCGAGGAACGGGTGCTGCGCGAGTACGTTGAGGCCTGCGACCGGGACTTCAGCTACTCGCTGCGGAACAGCCTGTCGCTTCCGAACTACAAAATCACGTCCTACCTGCTTGAGATGAACTCGGGCGTGTGGCGCGCGCCGGAGGAGGTTGACCAGCCCCTGTGGCGTCATTTCATCACCATCATCGAGCCGGACGTGGTCACGTCAAAGACGGCCATGCTGGTGATTTCGGGCGGTTCCACGGGTTCCGAGCCCTCCGGCGACCTGGCGGGGCTGGTGCTGCCCTTCGCCACCGCCACGTCAAGCGTGGTCGCGGTGCTCCAGGCGGTGCCCAACCAGCCGCTGTTCTTCACCGACGAGGTGGAGCGCGAGCGCACCGAGGACGAGATCATCGCCTACAGTTACGACAAATACCTGAGCTCCTTCAACGAGGGCCGCCCGGACAAGGCGTGGCCGTCGCTCCTGCCCATGACCCGTGCGGCGGTGCGCGCGATGGATTCGGTGCAGGGCTTCATGGGCGGCAAGCCCAGCGGCGTGCGCAACATCGAGGACTTTGTGGTCATGGGCGCGTCCAAGCGCGGCTGGACCACATGGCTCACCGCGGCGGCCGACAGCCGCGTGAGCGCCATCGTGCCGATGGTGATAGACGTGCTGAGCATGGAAAAACAGATGGAGCACCACCGCAGGGCGTACAGCAGCTACCCGCTGAACGACACGGCGAACAAGATCGTCGGCGGCTACTCCGCCTCGGTCCAGGACTATGTGGAGATGAACGTGTTCAGCCGCTTCGGCACGCCGGCATCGGCCTCGCTGCTGAAGATTGTGGATCCGTTCACCTACCGGAACCTGCTGACCATGCCCAAGCTGATCAGCAACTCCACGGGCGACCAGTTCTTCCTGCCCGACTCGTCGCAGTTCTACCTGAACCGGCTGCCGGGGGTGAACTACCTGAACTACGCGCCGAACACCGACCACAGCCTGACAAATTCGCTCCAGGTGGACGAGGGCACGCTGGGCAGCATCCTCGCGTTCTACATTTCCCACGTGCGCAACACCAACAGCGTCAGCACGGACGACGTCCGGGTGCCCGTTTACACCTGGGCAAACGTGGACGCCGCGGACGGAAGCGTGGCCCGGATCAGGGTGACCACGCCCGACCAGCCCAAGATGGTGCGCCTGTGGCAGGCCACGAACCCCAACCACCGCGACTTCCGCCTGCAGACACTGGGCGCCGGATGGACGGCCACCCGCCTGGAGACCCCCTGCGAGGCGGCCTGCGAAAGCGAGGACGGGTGCGGATGCGATGAAGCCGAAACCTTTGTCTACACGGGCGAGGTGGACGTGCCCGCGCCGGGCACGGGGTGGCGCGCCTTCATGATCCAGCTGACCTGGCCGGGCCCCGACCCGACCCGCGACGATGCCGACTATACCTTCACCACGCCCGTCCGGGTGGTGCCCGATGTGTATCCGTCCAACTGATTAAGACGGAGACCGCAGCTTGCGCGCCCCGGAAACCCGTTTCCGGGGCGCTTTATTGGCGAATGCGGCGCGCCTTCCGCGCGGCGCGGTCAGTTAAACGGCGACCCGTACAAGGATGAGCACCCCATGGTATCCATCATTGACATCATGCGCATTGCCGTCGAGCGGCGCGCCTCCGACATCCACATCAAGCACAACAACAACCCGTTGCTGCGCATTGACGGCGCGCTGACGCGCCTCCAGGAGTTTCCGGTGCTTGACGACGCGCTCATCCGGGGGCTCCTTTCGGAGATACTTGAGCCGAAGGACCAGGCAAAGTATGACAAGCTGCTGGAGCTGGACACCTCTTACATGCTCGAGGACACGGCGCGCTTCCGCGTGAACTGCTGCGTGGACGACGGCCACCCCCGCATCGTGCTGCGGCTCATCCCCCTGAAACTGGCCAGCCTCGAGGACCTGATGCTGCCCAAGGTGCTGAAGAAGATGTGCTACCTGCGCAACGGCCTGGTGCTCTTCACCGGCCCCACGGGCAGCGGCAAGTCCACCTCGCTCGCTGCCATGATTGAGGAGATCAACGCAAACAGGCCGGACCATATTGTGACTGTTGAGGATCCGCTTGAATTTGTGCACGGGGATAAAATGGGCATCGTGACCCAGCGCGAGGTCGGCCACGACACCCTCTCCTTCGCCAACGCGCTCCGCGGGGCGCTCCGCCAGGACCCCGACGTGATTCTCATCGGCGAGATGCGCGACGCGGAAACCGTGAAGACCGCCCTTTCCTCCGCCGAAACGGGCCATCTCGTCTTCTCCACGCTGCACACGGTGGACGCGGTGGAGACGCTGAACCGCATCATGGAATTCTTTGAGCCGCACCAGCAGCTGCAAATCCGCAAGGAACTGGGCAGCGTGCTCCGCTGCGTCTGCTCCCAGCGCATCCTTCCCCTTGCGGGGGGCACCGGCCGCATCGTCGCCTGCGAGGTGCTGGTGGGCACTCGCACGGTGCGCGACTTCATTGACCAGGGCAAGCCCTTCAAGGACATCGTCGGCCTGCTTGAGGAGGGGCGCGACCAGTGGGGCATGCAGACCTTTGATCAGGCGCTTTACGACTTGTGGAAGGCGGGCACCATCACGGTGGAGATGGCGCTGCAAAACGCCACCAGCGCCAAGGACCTGAAACTGCGCATGCAGGGCATGGCCATCCACTAGGCCGCCCCATGCACCCTTTCGGCGCAAGCATCGCGCTCCTTCTGGCGTTTTGGGGAAACCTCCTTCCGGAACCCGGCGCGCATCCCGGCGGCTGGCAGGCGGAACCCGCCCGGTCACAGGGAGTCTTCCTGCGCGCCGGAAGCCCCGCCGCCCAGGAAGCCCCCCTTGAAATCAACCATGGCGCGGAAAGCGCGCCGGGGGCTGAAAGCCGCTGGCTGCGGCATGCGCCCGCGCCGCCGCCCGGCACCCCGCTTCGCTTCACCGCATCCGTGCTTCATGGGGGCGCGGGCAAAGCGGGCATCCGGCTGGAGTTTTGGCGGCGCGACTCCCTGTCGCTGATCAGCCGGGGGGAACTGAAGGCGTCATCCCAGGAAGATGGCAAACCGTTTCCGCTTGGCTGCGCCGGAACCGTTCCCGAGGGGGCGGATTATGTTGTGGCCGTGCTTTTTCTATCCGGTCCGGGACGGGCTGTCTTTTCCGGCATGGCGCTGGAGGTGGATTCCGGCGTGGAAACCAAAGTGGCGCGGTATGAGCGGCAAATGGCCGCGCTGCGCGCCGAGCAGTCCCTTATAAAGAAAAAACTCGACACCATCGCCGCTGAAAAGGCGGCGCTCCTCGCCAAAATCGCGGAGCTCCGAAAAGCGGCGGGGGAACTTGCCGGAGCGTGCGCGCCCAAAGTGGATCCCAGTGTCCCCCCTCCCCTGCTGCCCCGGGGAATGAACTGGCCGCCGCCGGATCTGCGGCTTCCCCATAAATGAACACCGCCGCCCGGCGACATGGGCCGGACGGCGGCAAACGTCATCTGTGGAAGGTTACTCCTGATCGAAGGAGACCCGCTTTTCGATATAGGCCGCCAGTTCGTCCATGTGCACCCGGACCTGCTCCATGGAATCGCGATCACGCACGGTCACCGTGCCGTTTTCCTTGGTGTCGAAATCAACGCACACGCAGTAGGGCGTGCCGATTTCATCCTGGCGGCGGTAACGCCGTCCGATGGCGCCCGCATGGTCGTAATAGGTGTTGAACTTGCGGCGCAGTTTCTTTTCGAGCCCATCGGCCAGCTCCGCCAGCCCGTCCTTCTTCACCAGCGGCAGGATGGCCGCCTTGATGGGGGCGAGTTTCGGCGCAAAGCGCATGACCACGCGGGTCTCCCCGCCCACATCCTCCTCGTCGTAGGCGTCGCAGAGCACCGCCAGGGTGGTGCGGTCCGCACCGGCCGACGGCTCAAGCACGGTGGGAACAAAACGCTCGTTCTTTTCCGCGTCAAAGAAGCTCAGATCCTTGCCCGAATGCTTGCTGTGGGCGTTCAGATCGAAGGTGCCCCGGTTTGCCAGGCCCTGAAGCTCGCCCCAGCCGAAGGGGAACTCATATTCCACGTCCACGGTGCGCTTGGAATAGTGGGCCAGCGACTCCTTGGGATGCTCGTACCAGCGCAGGTGGGACTCCTTGATGCCAAGGCCGAGGTACCAGGACCAGATGTCCTTCTGCCATTGATCGAACAACCGCTCCTCGTCCTCCTCGCGGCAGAAATACTCGATTTCCATCTGCTCGAATTCGCGGCTCCGGAAGATGAAGTTGCGCGGATTCACCTCGTTGCGGAAGCTCTTGCCGATTTGCGCGATGCCGAAGGGAATCTTCACGCGTGTGGAAGAATACACATCCTTGAAGTCCACAAAGATGGACTGGCACGTCTCGGGGCGCAGGTAGGTCTCCACCGACGAGTCGTCGCTCACGCCCAGGCGCGTGCGCAGCATGCTGTTGAAGGCCTTGGGCTCGGTGAGCTCACCCCCGCATTCCGGGCACTTTTCCGTTTCCAGATGATCCTGGCGGAAGCGCTTGCGGCAGTCCTTGCAGTCCACAAGCATGTCATGGAAGTTTTCAACATGCCCGCTCGCCACCCACACTTCCGGGTGGGTGATGATGCTGGCGTCAAGGCCGACCATGTCGTCGCGGGTCTGGACGAACCTGTACCACCAGTCGTTTTTCAGATTGCGCTTGAGCTCCACCCCGAGCGGACCGAAATCCCAGCAGCCGTTGATGCCGCCGTAGATGCCGCTGGACTGGAAGATAAACCCCTTGCGTTTGCACAGACTGACAAGCTTTTCCACAGAAGGACTCCCGGAGAAGGGCGGCCGCCGATTGCGCGGACGGGCGTCCGCAGCACACCGCCAGTGAAACCAAAAACCGCCCCGCATGCCGGCGTGCACGGGGGCGCAACATGCGGAAATTGTACGCATGACAGGGCTTACAAGTCAACAATTGGACGGCTAAAATGGTTTAAAAACGCACAAAAAGGATTGTCCGCCGTCAGCTTAATTCACCTTGCCCGGCTTTTTCAGCACCAGTTCGTCGCATATTTTCCCCTCCAAATCCATTGAGCGGGACACCAGCGTTTCGCCGTCCACGGTGAAGAGGTGGTAGAAGGGCTTGCCGGAAAAGTCCACATACTCGGTGAACTCTTCCGTGCGGTTGGGCACTGGCCTGCCGGGCACGCTCACCGTGACAAGATAAATGGTGCCGTCTTTGGGATCGGCAACGGGCTTGCCGCCATGAAGGGGCTTGGTGCGGACATAATTGTGGGTGTGCCCGCTCAACACAAGGTCCACATGGTTCTTCTCAAAAATGCCGCACCAGGCCCTCCGCACCTCCATGTCGCTCTCATCGGGGAAATAAGGCGGGAAATGAAGGACCGCAATTTTCCATGTGGCGTTGGAGGCGCGCAGTGTTTCCTCAATCCATTCCGCCTGCGGCTCCAAAGGCGCGGTCACGTCAAGGGAAAGGATGAGGGTGTTGCCGTACTGGAACCGGTAGCTCTGCTCCGGTCCGGTGGCTGGAGGACCGTTTTTGGGCAGTTCAAAGAGGGAAAGGTATAGTTCCGCGCCGAGCCCGTCAATCGCGTCATGGTTGCCGATGGAGGGCATGAATGGGCGCGACTTGATGAAGGGGGCGAAATTGCTGAAGAGTTTATCCCAGTCGTCCCGGTACTGGCCCGTGCCCACCAAATCCCCCGACACAACCAGAAAGGATGCCTCGGGATGCCGTTGCCCGGCGGCGGCAAGTAGTTCGCCGCTTTCCGGGGAGCAATGGGTGTCGCTCATCCACACAAAGGAAAAGGGGGTGTCCCCCGCCGGGGCGGTGTTGAAAACGGCGGAGGCGGACTCTTCCGCACCCGCCCGCACTACATACTCATACTCCGTGCCGGGCTTCAATCCCGTCAGAGTCGCGGTGAAACGGTTTACATAGCGGTCATTGGCCAGGTTGCGGTCCTCGACACGCCGGACCTCCGCGGCCGCCTCCGCCCAAACCCCGTCCTTTTCACGGTACCGGACCACCCCCTCCGCCACCGTTTCGGCGGCGCGCCACTGAATGGTCTGGGTGGTTTGGGGATCGCCGCTCCACGTCAGCATCACCTGATCCGGTGCTGTGGCGGCGGGATGTTTGGTCAGGCGAAAGCCGCCGAGCAGGTGCGCCTCCCGCGCCCGGCCCCGGATGGTGGGCAGCAGCACCTGCCCCTCCAGCTCCTTCGGCACGGTGGTCAGCACCAAATCGGGCCAGTCATGGTAAATTGTCGCGCCTTTTTTCATGGCCAGCAGTTGCTGTTTTTCCGGAAAGACCGGGGTTACTTTCAGCCGCGCGCCTTTTTTTTGCGGACCCACCGCCACAAAGTAATGGGGCCGGTTCTTGTCGAAACCGTTGATGCCCAGCCCCACCCTGCCCGCGGGAAATTCCTTCCGCCAGACCTCATACTGGTACTCGCTGTTGCGCACGCGCAGATCCGTTTTTTTGAAGCCGCCCTCCCCCAGCCAAAACGGCGCTGTTTCCTGCGCCCGGTCGCGCATCACGGACACCACCACGGGAACATCCACGTCAAAGGTCCAATACCGGTTGGCGAGAATCTCCCGGTCTTTTCCGGTGAACAGCCCGCGCACGGTTTCCTCATCCAGCGCGGCCAGTTCCTCCGGCGACTTTTCGGCATAGAGCCGCGTCACCACGGCGCTCATCACCTCGTCCACCGTCTCCGCCGCGTGTGCCGGCGGGGAAAAAGGCATCAACATGGCCGCAAAGAGCACGGCAATCACAAGGCGTTTGCTCATCAGGTTGTCACCTCCGGTTAAACTGCCAAACTTAGGGTATCGCCCCGCCGGGGGACGGCGCAAGAAACTCGGATCTGAAAACATTGGGGGGCCGTATTGATATTCACCCCCCGGCAAGGTAATTATTGAAATTCAGAATGACTGGTTAACCTAAGGAAAGGAGGAAAAATTCATGCAGTGCCCCGTATGCAAAGGCAGGCATCTGGTTCAGGGAACGTTGGAGGGAGGACTCCCCGCAGGCATGTGCCCCTCCTGCAACGGCGTCTGGCTGGCACGATCAGACTATGAAAAATGGATCGGTGGCGGAACGGCTCCGGAAACAGGGGGGGATAAAATCGCCAAAATTGACTGCGGGGATATTCCAAAGGCGAAAATATGCCCCGCATGCGGCCACATCCTGCTGAGGCATCATGTCGGCCATGGCGCATCGTTTTACATTGACCACTGCGCGTCCTGCGAGGGAATTTGGCTTGACAAAAACGAGTGGCCCAGCCTCAAATCCCTGGGGCTGCATGACAACCTCTACAAAATTATGACAGCGTCATGGCAACGCGCGATCCGTGAAGAATCGCTGATTGATCGCGTGGAGGAATCCTACCGGCAACGACTGGGAAAGGACGCCTACGAAAAGATTTGTGACTTTGCCACATGGATGAAGGAAAATCCTGATGGAAACCTTGCCATTTCCTATCTGTTGATGTGTCTAAAGGCGGGCAAATAATCACGCCGGGCGTTGTCCACAGTCCCCGGCATTTACCAACAAAGGAAAGCCAAGACCGTGCAATCCGGATAATTGCCCAGGATCGCCGTTTAAGGCCGGTCCAGGGCTGCCATGATTGCGAAAAAGTTGTGTTTTATTGCCCCGGGGGCGGGTTGTGCTATAGTAAAAACTTGGTGTTTTGCGGTTTTTGGCGCGTTCTGCGCCATGCCACCAATTACTCATTTTGGAAAGGATTTCTGCCATGTCTTTGTCCTGGATGCTCCTGCCCGCGGGTGTTTCCGCCCCGCTTGATCCCGGTTTCCGTCCCGCCGTGCTGGCCAACCGCGCCTTCCGCGCCGCCGTGGCGGCGTCGGGCAGTTCCGTGCCGCTGGTGTTCGGCCTTGAGCGCGGCGACGGTTCCGTGTCCCGTTTTGAAACCACGGCATTTGGCGGGGGCAACGAGGCGGCAAACAACCTGTATGCGGAACGGATTCTGAAGTTCCTGCTGTGGCAGCGGGGTGCGTGCAAGGTGCATGTGGACGGCCCGGCCTCCGTGGTCGGGCATCTCCAGGACAGCTACCGTCCCGGCGGCGCGCGCGACTTCGACTTCCACTTCATGGGCCGCGACGTTTATGAACGGGAATTTTCCATCGTGCAGTGCCCGCGCGGCGGCGTGCCGGGGGAGAAGGAGGAGACCAAGCCGCTGGGCCGCCACCTCGACGGCTGCCGCATCGGCTTCGATCTGGGCGCTTCGGACCGCAAGGTTTCGGCGGTGATAGACGGCGAGGCGGTGTACAGCGAGGAGGTGGTGTGGGAGCCGGTGAAGCAAAACGACCCCGCCTACCATTACCGCGAGGTCATGGCCGCCATACAGTCAGCCGCGTCAAAGATGCCGCGTGTGGACGCCATCGGCGGCAGCTCCGCGGGGGTGTATGTGAACAACCGGGCGATGATCGCCTCGCTGTTCCGCGCCATCCCGCGCGACCGCTTCCACGAGGTGCGCGAGATGTTCCTGCGCATCGGCCGGGAGATGAACGTGCCGCTGGTGGTGGTGAATGACGGCGAGGTGACGGCGCTGGCCGGGTCCATGTCGCTGGAGGACAACGGGGTGCTGGGCATCGCGCTGGGCTCAAGCGAGGCGGGCGGCTATGTGACGATGGACGGCAACATCACAGGCTGGCTGAACGAACTGGCCTTCTGCCCGGTGGACTACAACCCGGAGGGTCCGCTGGAGGAGTGGTCGGGCGACAGGGGCGTGGGCGCGAAATATTTCTCCCAGCAGTGCGTGTTCAGGCTTGCGCCTCTGGCGGGCATCGAACTGCCCCAGAACTGCACCGACGCCGAGCGGCTCAAGTCGGTGCAGGAAAAACTGGAGGCGGGTCATGCGGGCGCGCGGCAGATTTGGGAGACCATGGGTGTTTACCTTGGGTACGCGCTGGCGCATTACGCCGATTTCTACGAGATGAAACACGCGCTTATCCTGGGCCGGTGCACGTCCGGCAGCGGCGGCGACCTGATTCTCGACGGCGCCAAGGAGGTGCTGCGGCGCGAGTTCCCGGAGATTGCTGCGGCGGTCAACATCCAGCTTCCGGACGAGAAGAGCAGGCGCGTGGGCCAGTCCATCGCCGCCGCCAGCCTTCCGGTGATTTAATCGAACACGGCAACACAAAGGAGTAACACCATGAAATTCGCACTTCCCACGGCGGAATTGTACATACCGGACGGCGCGGCGGAAGCGCCCGCCCTCGCGCGCACAACCCATCTCGCGGTGGGCGCGCACCAGGACGACCTGGAGATCATGGCCTTTGACGGCATCATCCGCTGCTTCCAGCAGGAGGACAAGTGGTTTGCGGGCGTGGTGGTGACCAACGGCTCCGGTTCGGCGCGCACCGGAGTGTACGAGAAATACACGGACGCGGAGATGGTGACGGTGCGGCGCAAGGAACAGAAAAAGGCGGCCCACCTGGGCGACTACGCCGCACAGTTCCTGCTCGACCATCCGAGCTCCGCAATCAAGGATCCGAAGAACGCGGGACCTGTGGACGATCTGGAGGCCATCCTGCGGGCCTGCGCGCCGGAGGTGGTGTACACCCACAACCTCGCGGACAAGCACGACACCCATGTGGGCGTGGCGCTGAAGCTCATAGACGCCATCCGCCGCCTGCCCCGGGACATGCGCCCAAAAAAGGTCTACGGCTGCGAGGTGTGGCGCGATCTTGACTGGATGACCGACACGGACAAAATCGCCTTTGACACCTCCGCGCACGAAAACCTCCAGTCGGCGCTGCTCGGCGTGTTCGACTCGCAGGTGGCGGGCGGCAAGCGCTATGACCTGGCCACGCTGGGCCGACGCCGCGCCCATGCCACGTACCACGCCTCGCACGGCGTGGACGAGACCACCGGCACGAACTTTGCAATGGATCTGACACCGCTGGCCGAGAATGTGGACCTGAACCCGCTCGAAGTGGCAAAAGCCCACATTGAGCGCTTCCGCGCCGAGGTGGAGGAACGCTTCGCGCGGCTGGGCCGGTAAAAACCACCACGGGAGAAGCACTGAATGGGCAAGACTTGCCGGATTTTGGGTTTGATGACGGCCATGCTGCCGTTGCTGGTGTTTTCCTCCTGCGGCGGGCCGCCCCCCCCCTCCGGCGAAACGCCCGGGGCGTCCGGCGAAACGGGCGCCGTGGACCCCGGCCTCACGGAATACATGCCCGCCGCGCCCAAGGAAAAGGGCGACTGGCTCATCCTGCGCCTGCCCGATGAAATGCCCCACCTGAACCCGGTCACCAGCACGGACGCCTATTCCGACCTGGTGCTGTCATGGGTCTTTGATCCCCTTCTCGACCGAGATCCGCAGACACTGGAAATGAAACCAAACCTTGCCGAGTCCTACGAGGCCTCCGAGGATCACCTCACCTATGTTTTCCACCTGCGCAGGGACGCAAAGTTTTCCGACGGCACCCCGCTCACGGCCCAGGATGTGAAGTTCACCTTTGACCGCATCCTTGATCCGGCGGTGGACGCGCCGCACCTGCGCAGTTATTTCGAGGACATCACCGCCGTGGAGGCGCAGGACGATTACACGGTGAAGTTTTCCTGCGCCAAAACCTATTACCGCCACGCCATCATGATCGGCGGCGTCTACATCATCCCGCGACACATCTACGGCCAGGGCGACTTCAACAACCATCCGAACAACCGGCAGCCCGTCGGTTCGGGGCCTTATGTGCTTGAAAAATGGGAGACGGGCCGCGAGGTGGTGCTGAAGCGGAACACCAATTATTGGGGCGATCCCAACGGCCGGCCATGGTTTGACCGCATTGTCTACAAGGTGCTCACCGACGACAATGCGGCCTTCCAGATGCTGGCGCGGGGGGATTTGGACTCCATGAACCTCACCCCGGAGGACTGGACCCGCCGGGCGAACACGGACAAGTTCAAGGAGCGGTTCAACCGCTTCGTCACCGACCGCCCCGCCTACAACTACCTCGGCTGGAACCTGCGCAAGCCCCAGTTTCAGGACAAGAACGTGCGCCGCGCCCTGGCGATGCTGATGGACCGGGACACCATCCGCGATGAGATTTTCAAGGGGCTCGCCACCAACATCATCGGCGGTTTCATGCCCGGCACGCCGGAATACAACACCAGCATCGCCCCCGTGCCCTTTGATCCCGCGGGTGCCGTGGCACTGCTGGAGGCGGCGGGCTGGAGGGACGGCAACGGCGACGCCGTCCGCGACAAGGACGGGGTCCGGTTCAGTTTCGAGGTGCTGACAGGCAACCAGAATCCCATCGCGGAAAAAATACTCACGCTGTACAAGGAGGAACTGGCCCGGGCGGGCGTCGAACTGGTGATCCGTCCGCTGGAATGGGCGTCCATGCTGGATCGGGTGGACAAGCGCGAGTTTGACGCCATCCTGATGGGCTGGCAGATGCCGCCCGATCCCGATCCGCACCAGGTGTGGCACTCCTCGCAGGTGGACAAGGGATCCAACTACATCGGCTTTGCCAACGCCGAGGCGGACCGGATGATCGACGATGCGCGGGTGGCCTTTGACAGGAACGAGCGCATCCGCCTCTACCACCGCTTCCAGGAGATACTGGCGGACGAGCAGCCCTACCTGTTCCTGCTGGCGCCAAAGGCGCTGGTGGCGGCGGACAAACGCATCCAGGGAATCCACGTGTACCCCTTCGGCATGGAGCAGCGCGAGTGGTTCGCGCCGAAGGCGCTGCAGCGGTACGGAAACTAGCGGCGGCGGAGCCGCCCGGGACAAGGCATGCGCGCATACCTGACAAGACGGCTGATGCTGATTGTGCCGACTTTTCTCGGCATCAGCATCCTCACGTTCGCGCTCATCCAGCTTTCCCCCGGCAGCCCCATTGCGTTCAAGCTGCGCGGCGTGGAGGGGAGCATGAAGTCCGACGCCGCAACGCAGCAGATCATCGAGCAGACCAAGGCCCTGTACGGCCTGGACAAGCCGGTTCATGTGCAGTATCTGCGCTGGCTGGGCCGGCTCGTGACGCTGGACTTCGGCAACAGCATGAAGGATCAGCGGCCCGTGATGGCCAAGATAGCCGAGGCCCTGCCCGTCACCATCCAGCTCAACGTGCTGTCGCTCCTGCTGGTCTACCTCATTTCCATCCCCCTGGGGGTGTATTCCGCCACCCATTCGGGCGGAAAGGTGGACGCCGCGCTGACCTTCGGTCTGTTTCTGCTTTACAGCCTGCCCGTGTTCTGGGTGGCCATGCTGCTGATTCTCTTCTTCGGCGGCGGGGAGTATCTGGACTGGTTTCCCATACACGGCCTCAACTCGCAGGACGCGGAAACCTATCCGGTCCTCCGCTGGCTGGGTGACCGGCTCTGGCACATGGCGCTGCCGCTGTTCTGCCTCACCTACGGCAGTTTCGCCTTCATCTCCCGCTACATGCGCGCGGGACTGCTTGACGTGCTCCGGCAGGACTACGTGCGCACGGCCAGGGCCTACGGCTTTTCGGGGCGCGTGGTGGTCTGGAAGTACGCCATGCGCAACGCCCTCATCCCGATTGTGACGCTGCTCGGCGGACTGCTGCCCGGACTGATCGGCGGCAGCATCATCGTGGAAAGCATCTTCTCCATTCCCGGCATGGGCCGCCTGGCCTTTGAGGCGGTGCTCAGCCGGGACTATCCGCTCATCATGGGCAACGTGACCATGGCCTCACTGCTGACCCTGGCGGGGCTGCTGCTCAGCGACATTTTGTACGTCATCGTGGATCCGAGGATTAAATTCGAATGACCGGCGCGGAGGCAATGAAAAGGCAGTCCCACTGGCGGCTGGTGTGGCGGCAGTTCCGCCGCAACAAGCCCGCTTTGCTGGGAATGCTCCTGGTGCTGTTCATGGGCGGGATTGCCCTGGCCGCGCCCTTCCTCGCGGGGGACGTGCCCATCCATTTGGTGAAGGACGGAAAAACCTACTGGCTGCCGAACATTTTCACCCACGCCGACCTTCAGGCGGAAAACCTCTACAACAATTTTGACCGGTGGAAACCCGGCCCCGGCGATTACGCGCTCTGGCCGCCCCTGCCCCTGGGACCGCTGCGCCAGGATCTGAAGGCGCGCCTGGAGCCGCCCAGCGCCGCCCACCCCTTCGGCACGGACGACCGGGGCCGCGACGTGCTGAGCCGCATCATCTGGGGCGCGCGCATCTCCATGTCGGTGGGCTTCATCGCCGTGGGCATTTCCCTGTTTATCGGCATCGTCCTCGGCGCGCTGGCGGGCTACTACGGCGGCCGGGTGGACATGGTCATCCTGCGGCTGATAGAGATATGGATATGCGTTCCCGCGTTCTTCCTGATTATCACCGTGATGGCCTTTCTGGAGCCGGGCATCATGAACATCATGGTGGTCATCGGCCTGACAAGCTGGCCGGGGGTGGCCCGGCTGGTGCGCGGCGAATTCCTCAAGCAGAAGGGCATGGACTACGCCACGGCGGCGCGCGCGTCGGGACTCACCGACCGGCGCATCATCTTCCGCCACATCCTGCCCAACGCGCTCACGCCGGTGTTTGTGGCGGCCACCTTTGACGTTGCCGGGGCGATTCTGACGGAGTCGGCCCTGAGTTTTCTGGGCTTTGGCGTGCCCCCGCCCACCGCAAGCTGGGGCGAGGTGCTGAAGCAGTCCCAGAGTTATGTGGACTTCGCGTGGTGGCTGGTGCTCTTTCCGGGCATCGCCGTCTTCGTCACGGTGGTGGGGTTCAACCTGGTGGGCGACGGCCTGCGCGACGCGATGGACCCGAGGCTGAGGCAGTAATGACCATTCCGCACAACAACGGACACGCCCTCTCGGTGCGCGTACTGCGCACCGAGTTCAATACGGACCAAGGCACCGCCCGGCCGGTGGACGGCGTGTCCTTTGACCTGCCCGCGGGCGCCACACTGGCACTGGTGGGCGAGAGCGGCTGCGGCAAAAGCGTCACCGCCCTTTCGGTGCTGCGCCTCATCCCCACGCCGCCGGGCTGCATCGCGGGCGGCGAGGTCGTTTTCGGGGGGCGGAACCTCCTGGCCCTGGACGAGCGGGAGATGCGCGCCATCCGGGGCAACGACATTTCGATGATTTTCCAGGAGCCCATGACCTCCATGAACCCGGTGTTCCGCGTGGGCGACCAGATTGCCGCCGTCATCCGGCTGCACCGGGGCGTGTCCCGCGGGGAGGCGCAAAGCGGGGCCGTGGCCATGATGGAGCGCGTGGGCATCCCCGCCGCTGCGCGGCGCGCGCGGGATTATCCGCACCAGATGTCGGGGGGCATGCTCCAGCGTGTCATGATCGCCATGGCCCTTTCGTGCGGTCCGGAGCTGCTCATCGCCGATGAGCCGACCACGGCGCTTGACGTGACCATCCAGGCGCAGATTCTTGACCTGCTTGTCCGGCTCCAGGAGGAGTCGGGCATGTCGGTGCTGCTGATCACCCACGACCTCGGCGTGGTCGCCGAAACCGCCCATTCGGTGGCGGTGATGTACGCGGGAAAGATCGTGGAAACCGCGCCGGTCCGCGAACTTTTCGACCGTCCCGCGCACCCGTACACCCGCGCCCTTTTTGCGTCACTGCCCGCCATGAACCGGGACGGAAAGCGGCTGGCCACCATCCAGGGCACGGTGCCCCCGGCCACCGCGTTCCCCGCCGGATGCCGCTTCCACCCGCGCTGTCCCCATGCGATGCCGGTGTGCTCCGTCCAGGAGCCGCCGCTGTCCGAAACCGCGCCGGGCCACGCCTGCGCGTGCTGGCTGCACCAGCCCGTGGTGGGGGACGCGCCATGAGCGGCCCCCTGCTGGTTGTGGAAAACCTGACCAAGGAATTTCCCGTGCGCGCCGGGGTGTTCTCCCGGACCGTGGGCGCGGTGCATGCGGTAAACGGCGTGAGCTTTTCCATAGACCGGGGCCGCACCCTCAGCCTGGTGGGGGAGAGCGGCAGCGGAAAGACCACCACGGCCAGGCTGGTGCTGCGCCTGATAGAGCCCACCTCCGGCCGCATCCTTTTCGACGGAAAAGATCTGGCGGCGGCGAAGAAGGGCGAAATGCGGCGGATGCGCAAACGGATGCAACTCATCTTCCAGGACCCCTTCGGTTCGCTGAACCCGCGCATCACCGTGGGGGGCATGCTGGCCGAGGTGATCCGGGCGCACAAGATTGCACCGCCCGGCGGCGTGCGTGCGCGGGTGTCGGAACTGCTCGGACTGGTCGGGTTGACCGATGCCGCGGCGGACCGTTACCCCCATGAGTTCAGCGGAGGCCAGCGCCAGCGCGTGGGCATCGCCCGGGCGCTGGCGGCGGAGCCCGATCTTATTGTGGCCGATGAGCCGGTCTCGGCGCTGGACGTTTCCATCCAGGCGCAGATTCTCAACCTGATGCGGGAGCTTCAGGAACGGCTCGGCCTGACCTACCTGTTTATTGGCCACGACCTCAGCGTGGTGCGTCATATCTCCGATGAGGTGGCGGTGATGTATCTTGGAAAAATCGTGGAAACGGGCCCCTCGCAGTCCGTGTTTGAAAATCCAATCCATCCCTACACCCAAGCGCTGCTGGCGGCGGTGCCCGTGCCGGAGCCGGGCCGGGAACGGCGGCGGGTGGCACTGCTCGGCGATCCTCCGAACCCCATCAACATGCCCGCGGGCTGCCCATTCCACCCCCGCTGCCCCGAGGCGCGCCCGGAATGCGCCGGGACGGCGCAAACGCTCATCGATATCGGCGGCGGACACGGCGCGGCCTGCATGGTGCGCGCCGCAGGCAAGTAAACAGGGAGGCTTATGCCATGGTGCGGACTCTTCTTTTGGCTTGTTTCCTCATCCCTTCCGCCATGGCCGCGGCGGAATCTGAAACCATCACCACTGTCATGAAACCCGTTGCGCCCGGTGTGTGGCGCGTGACCCTGGGTGAACCGGAGGAATTCTCGCCCGTGTCCGTGCTGCGGCCCGCCGCAAAGGGCGAAGCGCCGGGGGCACCGCCCGAAGCGGAGGCGCCGCCTTTCACAAGCGGCGACATTGCCTTTCACACCAACGCGCGGGGCTGCGTGGCCGTGCTGCCCATGGACAGCCGGGAGCAAATTTACGGGCTGGGTCTGCACCTGCGCATGTTCAACTGCACCGGCACGCGCAAGGAAATAACCGTCAACGACCACCAGGGGGACGAGGACGGCAGTTCCCATGCGCCGGTCCCCTTTTATGTGTCCACCAACGGCTACGGCGTGTATGTGGACACGGCCCGGTATGCCCGCTTTTACTGCGGCAACCTGGCGCGGGTGCCCGAAACGGCCCCCCATGAAAAGGGTGACGGAAAAATCGCCACCACCACGGAGGAACTCTACCGGAACAAAACCCTGTCCAAAAAGGCCATGACCATCGAGGTGCCCGTGGCAAAGGGCGTGGACATTTACCTCTTTGCCGGGCCGGACATGAAAAGCGCCGTGCGGCGGTACAACCTGTTTTCCGGCGGGGGCTGCCTGCCTCCGCTGTGGGGTCTCGGCCCCTACTACCGGGGCCATGGCCAGTTCAAGGCGGAGGACATCCTGGCACTGGCGCGGCGTTTCCGGGACACGAAAATGCCCTTCACCGTGTTCGGCCTGGAGCCCGGCTGGCAGACGCAGGCCTATTCCTGCTCCTATGTTTGGAGTCCGGAGCGCTGGCCGGATCCTGCTGGATTCATCGGTGAGATGACCGCCCTGAATTACAACCTGAACCTTTGGGAGCACGCCTTCGTCCACCCCACCTCGCCGCTTTATGAACCGCTGCGTCCGCTCTCGGGCGACTATGAGGTGTGGAAGGGGCTGGTGCCCGACTTTTCCCTGCCGCGGACGCGCGAAATATTCGGCGGCTATCATGAGCGGGAGTTCGTCAAACAGGGCGTCACGGGATTCAAGCTCGACGAGTGCGACAACCAGCCGAACAAGAAGGATCCCTGGTCCTTCCCGGAACTCAGCGCCTTCCCCTCCGGCATGGACGGCGAGCAGATGCACTGCCTCATCGGCCCGCTCTACCAGCGGATGATGGCGGAGGTGTTCGAGCGGAACAACCTGCGCACCTTCGGCAAGGTGCGCTCCTCCCACGCCCTCGCCGCGCCGCTCCCCTTCGTGCTCTACAGCGATCACTACGATCACCGCGACTATGTGCGCGGACTGGCCAACTGCGGCTTCGGCGGCCTGCTGTGGCAGCCCGAGGTGCGCAACTGCGACTCGGTGGAGGAACTGCTGCGACGGGGCCAGACCTGCCTCTTCTCGCCGCAGGACGTGTACGACTGCTGGTTCCTTAAACTGCCCCCCTGGGACCAGATCAACACCGAGAAAAACAACGCCGGGGAACGCCTTCCCGAACACGCCGAACTGGAGGCGAAAATCAGGCAACTGCTCGAATGGCGCATGCGGCTTGTGCCCTATTTGTACAGTGCCTTTGCGGACTACCACAGCCACGGCGAGCCCCCCTTCCGCGCGCTGGTCATGGACTATCCCGCCGACAAAAACACCCACG
>JBHEKP010000143.1:0-13463 GCA_041859375.1 Candidatus Hydrogenedentales bacterium
AGGAGTTGACCCATGGAAACACTGCGGGTTGGGTTCATCGGGCTGGGGGGCATCTGCCGCCAGCGGCACCTGCCGGGGCTGATGCGGATTCCGGGGGTGGATCTGGTGGCGGTGTCGAACCGGAGCCGCGCCTCCTCCGAGGCGGCGGCAAAGGAGTTCGGCTTCGCCTCGGTGCATGACGACTGGCATGAAATCATCGCGCGGGAAGACATTGACGCCGTGTTCATAGGCACATGGCCCTACATGCACCGGGAGATGTCCGTGGCGGCGCTGAAGGCGGGGAAGCATGTGTTCTGCCAGGCGCGCATGGCCATGAACCTGGGCGGGGCGCTGGAGATGCGCGCCGCGGCGCGCGCCGCCGGGCGCGTGGCGATGCTTTGTCCCGTGCCCTTCGGCCTTGGTGTGGAGAAAACCGTGGCCCGGCTGCTTGCGGAGGGGGCCGTCGGCAGTCCGCGCATCATCGCCGTGCGCAGTTTTTCCGGGGCATGGCGCGATCCGGAGGCGCCGGCAAACTGGCGCAAGGACCACCGCCTCTCCGGGCTGAACATGCAGACCCTGGGCATGTACGCCGAGGTGCTGCACCGCTGGTTCGGGCCGACGCGCGCCCTCATCGCCGAGGCGCTCACCGTGACGCCCGCGCGCCGCGACGGCGCGGGAGCGCCCCTGGACGTGCAAATCCCCGACCAGGTGTCCGTCACCGCCCGCATGGACGGCGGACTCACGGCGCAGTACCTGATCAGCGGGCTCATGGCGCGGCCCTGCGAGCGGATTGAAATATTCGGCGACGCGGGCGCGCTCGACTATGACATTGACACGGAGACGCTGTGGCGGGTTGACCCCGACGGCGGGCGCACGGTGGTGGAAATCCCCCCGGATGAGGCGTATGACGTGAAACAGTGGCGGGTGGAGGAGGACTTCGTCAACGCCGTGCGCCATGGTGCGGAATACCATCCCGACTTTGAGGACGGCGTGCGCTACATGCGCTTTGTCCAGGCCGTGCACGACAGCGCGGCGGCGGGTACGGTGGTGGCGCTGGACGATGACCATCCGGGGGCGAAATGATGGACGCGGGCATGCCCGGCGACAAATCGCTCATCGCCGCAACCCGGGACGCGCTGGTGGAACAGTGGCAGGTGCGCCATGGTGAGGGCGCGGACAGCGACTGGGAGGTGCTGCTGGCGGCGCTGACCGAGCGCATCCTGGACCTGCTCGTCAACAACCCCAACAAGCTCATGACCTCCCTTTACGTGCTTGACATCGCCGAGCACGTCTACCGCGCGGCAATGGGGCTGGACACCATGGAGGCGCGCGCGGCGGCGCTGGCGCGGGCCATTCTGGACCGGGAAAGCCGTAAAATCGCCTCCCGCAGAAAATACGCCAACCCCGCGCCCGAAGCGGAGTTGGAGGACAAGCGGGGGGAATAACGCCGCCCTGCCGCGGCGGGGGAAGGAGTCGGTCGGGTACCATGAAAATGGCTTGGCGGATTGCGATGTTGTGCGCCGTTGTGTCACAACCGGCCATGGCGGAAAGCATCTTCGATCTTGACAAAATCCCCTCCGGTCGGCTGCAAGTGCAGCAGAAACTGTTTCAGGAGACATTGGAGGGGTGGATGAATAACACGGTCAAGGATGAGAGGCTCAAACTCTCCAGTGATTTGAACGTGTTTTTTACGGGGGAGGACTTTGTGCGGCTTGTCAACATGGGGGCTGCGGGGGTTCCGCACATGGTGAACAGGCTGTATCAGGCCGGATTTGATGATTTTTTTCTCGGCTCCGCCCTTTCGCGCATGCTGCGGGGATCATGGGAGGACATTGCGGGGGTGGAGTGCGTGGCATGGCCTCCAAATTCCAAGGCGGATGACGGGGAGGGCGCGAAAGCCCTCATGTTCTGGCGTAATATTTCCGCAAACGCCTCCGCAGCCTGGACTGACAGGCGCCGGGCTTTTGACGACCGGTTGAAGCGCGGCCCCATGCGGGAGGAGGACATGCCCTCCGGGCTGGCGGAGCCGGAGTGGTTCGCCCTGCGCTCCATGGGGATTCTTGCTGTTCCGCACATTATGCGCCGTATCGGGGACGGCACGGCCGACGCGTACGATCTCGCCCTCCTGGAAATGTGCGCACCACCGTACAAAGTCGTGCAATTGAACGAAGACTTTTTCAAAAACCGTTCGGCACCAAAGCCGGTGATGGCCCGCGGCAATGAGAAAGCGGCCCATGACACCGCATATTGGCTTTCCTGGTGGGAGGAAAACCGGCGCGACTATTGGTGGCTGGCGGACTGATCGCCGCCAGCCTTAATCCGTGGGGCGGTGTCAGGCTTGTCCGTGGTATTCCTGGATGGAGAAGAGTTGCGGCGTGTTCACGCGCATCTCGGCGATGGCGGCGACGCCGGCGCGGGCGGCGGCCAGTGTGGTCATCGTGGGCATGCCCCGTTCGAGCGCGGCGCGGCGGATGGCCTTCTCGTCCTCCTTGGCGTCGAGGCCGAGGGGCGTGTTGATGATCCAGTCAATGTCGCCGTTGATGATGCGGTCGAGCACGTTTGGCCGGCCCTCGCCCACCTTGCTCACCTCCTCCACGGGGATGCCCGCGGCGCGCAGCGCTGCGGCGGTGCCCCTGGTGGCGATGAAGCGGAAGCCCAGCCCGTGCAGCCCGGAGGCCACGTCGTGCATCTGGCTCTTGTCGCGGTCGTTGAGGCTGAGGAAGATGGCGCCCTTCATGGGCAGGCGGTTGCCCGCGGCGATCTGGCTCTTTGCGAAGGCCAGGCCCATGGTGCGGTCCATGCCCATCACCTCGCCGGTGCTGCGCATTTCCGGCCCGAGCAGGATGTCCACACCGGGGAACTTGAGGAAGGGCAGCACCACCTCCTTCGCGGACAC
Organism: Candidatus Hydrogenedentales bacterium; assembly: GCA_041859375.1. Classification (GTDB taxonomy): domain Bacteria; phylum Hydrogenedentota; class Hydrogenedentia; order Hydrogenedentales; family CAITNO01; genus JBHEKP01. The sequence goes on from JBHEKP010000143.1 coordinate 2,876, forward strand.
GAAGGACGGGGTGGGGTCTTCGGTGAAGCCCAGTTCGCGCAGGGTTTTTCCGGCCATGACGCGCGCGGCAAGTTTGGCCAGGGGCGCGCCGATGGCCTTGCTCACGAAGGGGACGGTGCGCGACGCGCGCGGGTTCACCTCAAGGAGGTAAATGTCCTGATCGCGCACGGCGAACTGGATGTTCATGAGCCCGATCACGCCGAGCTCGCGGGCGAGGGCGCGGGTTTGCTCGCGGATGCGCCCCTCCACGCCCTCCGGCAGGTCGTAGGGCGGCAGGATGCAGGCGCTGTCGCCCGAATGGACGCCCGCCTCCTCGATGTGCTGCATGATGCCCGCCACCACCACGGTTTCCCCGTCCGAGATGGCGTCCACGTCGATTTCGATGGCCGCCTCCAAAAACTTGTCGATGAGGATGGGGTGTTCGGGTGACGCCTCCACGGCGCGGGTCATGTAGCCCGCGAGGGCGTCGCGGTCGTAGACGATTTCCATGGCGCGGCCGCCGAGCACAAAGGAGGGGCGCACCACCACGGGGTAGCTGATGCGGTCGGCGATGGCCGCCGCCTCCTCAAAGGAGGTGGCGGTGGCGTTTGCGGGCTGGAGCAGGTTGAGCTTTTCCACCACCTCGCGGAACAGCTCGCGGTCCTCGGCGCGGGCGATGCTCTCGGGGGAGGTGCCGATGACGGGCGCGCCCGCCTCCTTGAGCCGCTGGGCGAGGTTGAGCGGGGTCTGGCCGCCGAACTGGACGATGACGCCCTTCGGCTTGACCCGGTCGATGATGTTCATCACGTCCTCGAAGGTCACCGGCTCGAAGAAGAGCCGGTCCGAGGTGTCGTAGTCGGTGGACACCGTCTCCGGGTTGCAGTTGACCATGATGGTCTCGAAGCCGTCGGCCTTGAGCGCGAAGGCGGCGTGGACGCAGCAGTAGTCAAACTCAATGCCCTGGCCGATGCGGTTGGGGCCGCCGCCGAGGATGACAATCGGGTCGCGCCCGCTCAGGGTCACCTCGTCCTCGCCGTCGTAGGAGGAGTAGTAGTAGGGGGTGCACGCCTCGAATTCGGAGGCGCAGGTGTCCACCAGCCGGTAGCCGGGGATGACGCCCAGGGATTTGCGCAGCGCGCGCACCTCGTCCTCCGTCTTCCCCCACAGGCAGCCGAGCTGGCGGTCCGAGAAGCCCAGCCGTTTCGCGTTGCGCATGGACTCCGCGTCCGGGGCGGCGGCGTCCCGAATCCCCGCCTCCGCGGTGATGATCTCCAGCATCTGCCGCAGGAACCACGGGTCAATCTTCGTCGCCTCGAAAAGCGCGTCCACCGTCGCGCCCAGGCGCATCGCGGAGGCAATCTGGAACAGGCGCTCGCGGTTCGGCGTGCGCATGGCGCGCAGCAGCGCGTCCAGCTCCGCCTTCGCGTCGCCGCCGTCCGTGGCCGGCTTGTCCCTGCCGTCGCAGCCCAGGCCCGCCCGGCCGGTTTCAAGGCCGCGCATCGCCTTCTGCAACGACTCCTTGAAGGTGCGGCCGATGCTCATCGTCTCGCCCACGCTCTTCATCTGCACGGTGAGCGTGTCCTTCGCGCCGGGGAATTTCTCGAAGGCGAAGCGCGGGATCTTCGTCACCACGTAGTCAATGGTGGGCTCGAAGGACGCGGGGGTCACGCGGGTGATGTCGTTGGGAATTTCGTCCAGCGAATAGCCCACGGCGAGCTTCGCGGCAATCTTCGCGATGGGGAAGCCGGTGGCCTTCGACGCCAGCGCGGAGCTGCGGGAGACGCGGGGGTTCATCTCGATGACCACCATCCGCCCGGTGTTCGGGCACACGGCGAACTGCACGTTCGATCCGCCCGTGTCCACGCCGATTTCGCGCATGATGGCCACCGCCGCGTCGCGCATCAGCTGGTATTCCTTGTCCGTCAGCGTCTGGGCCGGGGCCACGGTGATGCTGTCCCCGGTGTGCACGCCCATGGGATCGAAATTCTCAATCGAGCAGATGATGACCACGTTGTCCTTCAGGTCGCGCATCACCTCCAGTTCGAATTCCTTCCAGCCCAGCACCGACTCCTCGATGAGCACCTCGGTGACGGGGCTTGCGTCAAGTCCGTACTGGACGGCCTTTTCATATTCCTCCCTGTTGAAGGAAAGGCCCGCGCCGGTGCCGCCCAGGGTGAAGGCGGGCCGGATGACCGCCTGGTAGTTGACCTCCGCGCCGAAGGCGCGCGCCTCCTCCGCCGAGTGGACCACCAGGCTGCGCGGCACGTCGAGGCCGCAGCGGAGCATGGCGTCCTTGAACTGGCCCCGGTCCTCCGCCTTCTTGATGGGGCCGAGTTTCGCGCCGATGAGCTCCACGCCGTACTTGTGCAGCACGCCCTGCTCCGCCAGCGCCACGGCAAGGTTCAGGCCCGTCTGCCCGCCCACCGTGGGCAGCAGCGCGTCGGGGCGCTCCCGCTCGATGACGCGCTCCAGGAATTCCACCGTGAGCGGCTCGATGTAGATGCGCTCTGCCGTTTCGGGGTCGGTCATGATGGTGGCCGGGTTGCTGTTCACCAGCACCACCGTGTACCCCTCCTCGCGCAGGGCCTTGCAGGCCTGCGTGCCGGAGTAGTCAAACTCGCAGGCCTGGCCGATGACGATGGGGCCGGATCCGATGAGCATGATTTTCTTGATGTCTGTGCGTTTTGGCATGGTGTTCACCGTGCCGGGGCGGCCCCGGCGGGTTTGGGTTTCAGGCCGGGCAGGCATGCCCCCCCGGCGGTTCCGGTTCAGTAGGCTATGTCCAGTATGCGCAGGGGCAGGTCGCCCGCGGGCACGGAGGCCACGGTTTCCTCGCCCACGGCGCGGCCCAAAAGGGCCCTGCCCACGGGGGACTGGACCGAAATCTTCCCGGACGCCAGATCCGCCTCCACCGGGCTCACCAGCGTGTACGTCGTCTCGCGGCTTGTCTTCAGGTTCAGCACGCGCACGTTGGCGCCCACACGCGCGGTGCTCGTGTCTATGTCACCGGCGTCCACCACCACGGCGCGGGTGATCTTGTCCTCCAGGTCGCGGATCTTCGCGTGGAGCATGGCCTGCGCCTCTTTCGCCGAATGGTACTCCGCATTCTCGCTGAGGTCGCCGAGGCTGCGGGCGTGCTCGATGGCGGCGGCCACGACCATGCGCCGCTCGTTCATTTCGACGAGGTCGGCCTTCATCTTCGCAAGGCCCTCGGCGGACACATGAATTTTTTCCATCTTCACGGCGCTCCCAAGACGTAAAAAAAGGGCCGCCACGCTTCCGGTGGGCGGCTCTTTACCCGTTTCACGCGAACAGTATAGCAAAGGCGGCCCCGCCAAGGAAAGAAGGCCGCCCCTTCCGGTCAGCCGTCCCCTTCCCGGAAGACCCGGCGCAGCGCCTCGCAGGCGGCCTTTGGGCGGCCCTCAAAGTCGATGATGGAGTTGTTCGCCGGGCACGGAAAACAGTCGTGACCCATCCAGATGATGAACCCGCCGCACCGGGGAAAACGGCTTTTGCAGGTCTGCGCGGCGACGGCGTAGGCCTCCGCCTGGATCCGCTGGGTCAGCTCCGCGTAGGCGGGAAGGCCCTTTTCCGCGTCCAGCCCGGCCAGCGCCTCCCGCACCTGGCCGCCCCACTGCGTCCACCAGGCGGCGGTGTGCGCCCAGTATTCGCCCCCAGGCGGCCAGCAGGGCATGTCCCCGGCGTATTTCAGCATCAGGTCCGCGTCCATCGCGCCGGGATAGCCCACCTCGGAGCGGAAAAGGGAGTCGTCGGGCGCCCAATAGACGCGCCAGGCGTCCAAATCCGGTGTGGTTCCCTGGCCCCATGGGCCGTGGATGTCATGGTGGATGCCCCTGCCGTAGTCCTTTTCAAGGGCGTAGTCCACCGGACCGCTGGGCGATCCGGGCAGGAAACGGCGGCCAGGATCCTCGCGCCGCACCACGGCGGCCAGCGCGGCGATGCAGGGGTGTCCCGTGTCCACAGGCTTTTGGCAGGGGGGATTTTCCGGGGAAACGCCGTAATACAGCTCGTTGCCCGCGCACCACAGCAGCAGCGAGGGGTGGTGGGCGCGACGGCGCACATAGGATTCGGCGATGCGTTCCAGTTCCGCGATGGCATCGCCGCCGTCGGGCGGCGCGTTTTCAATGCCCGAGGAGGAAAGGGGGAATTCCTGCCACACCAGAATGCCCGCCCTGTCGCAAAGGTCGTAGAAGATCTCGCTTTCCAGCATCGCCCCGCCCCACACGCGGAACACGGTGCAGCCTGTTTCCCGGTACAGGTCAATGCGCTTGCGGTAATCCTCCTCCGTCACGTCGTGGTAGTTCACCCGCACCGGGGTCCAGTTCACCCCCTGCAGGAAGACCGGAAGGTCGTTCACCATGCAAATCCAGGGTTCCGCGCCGTCGGGCGAGCCCTCGCAGGGGCGCCATTCCACCCGGCGGAAGCCGATTTGACGCCGCTCGCGCAGGCACACGCCGCCCGCCGCGTCGCGCACCGTCACTTCGGCGGTGTACACCTTGGCCTCGCCGTGGCCGTTGGGTTGCCAGGGGGCCGCGCCGGGTACTTTTACCGTCACAGAAGGATCCCCGAAAGACTCCACCGCGGCGCGTTCAACCTCGCCGTCAAGCACGCGCACGGACCACCGCGACGGGGTCTCCGCGTCGAGTTCCACCGTCACCGCGCCCGTGCCCGTCCGCGGTTCCCAGTCGGTGCTGATTTTCCGGAGCGACACCCCCGCCGACGCGCCCCCCAGCAGCTCAAAACGGCCCCACACGCCCACCGGCACAAAGCGGGGGCACCAGTCCCAGCTGTAATTGAAGCGGGGCTTGAAAAACCGGGATTTGGAGGTCCACCCATACTGGCCCTGCTCCCTCGGCGGCTCCTCAAACACCAGCGCAAGCCGGTGCTCCCTGCCGTCGCCAAGGGCGTCCGTCAGGTCGATGCGGTGCGGCGTGAGAACCCCCTCGAAACGGGCGCGCTCAACGCAGTCCACCAGAATCCAGCCCGAATAATCCAGGCTTTCCGCCGCCAAAACCACGGTTTCACCGGGCTGAAACAGCCCCCCCGGCAGGGTGGTCTCCATCAGCCAGTGGCGGTGTTCCACCCATTCGCAGTCCCGCGACTGGGTGCCCGTGTTCCAGTCCGGAATCACCCCAGACTCGCGGAGCGCGGCCTGCACCGTGCCCGGCGCGCGCATGGGGAAAGGGCCCACTTCGGCGCGCAAAAGCCACCCCGTTTCCATGGATTTGCCCGGTATCCACGTGAAGGGACGCCATCCCTCCAACGACCACTCCTGTTTGCTCAGGTCTATTACTGCCATGGCGCGTCATCCTCGAAAGGTTGGAATAAGAAAACCATCCGGACAAGTGTAGCAAGCGGCTGGCGCAAAGGGAAGGGATCGTGCGGGCATGCGTGTGAAAAGTGAAATTCGAAAAACAGGGCCTGCCACCACCGTTATGCCCGATGCCAGTCAGGCGTCCACGTTTGTATCGTGGTAATGCTCCCCGTCTTCCGCAAGAATCCAGTTTATGCCCCTGTATCTTTCCGTCAAACAGCAGTGGAAAGAATCGAGTTCCTCCGCGTCAAGCTTGTCAAGCGTTTTTCCAAAAACGCTGAGGTCATTGCCGATAAAGGCAAGGTGCTCACCGGATAGGTCAATGGCCGTCATATGCGCGATCATATGTTTTAAATCTTGATTTTTTACCCCGCGGTCATACTCCCGCGCCCTCCAAAGGCAGGTCCTAACCATCATCTGGTACTCGATGAGCTCGTCCTTTGCCCTCAACTCATGATCGGCGGCAATTTCCTTGAGAAATTTGGTTTGCCTGGCGATTTCAATCATGTCCTCTGTCATCTCGTCGTACCCGGGTTTGGGGCGCATTTTGAGGGCCCACGCGAGCACTGTGGCCCCCTCTATCAACCATGAAGCCGTAAGTTTCTGCCTGTCATTAAGCAGGCCGGGCTTGGCATGCAGTATTGCGGCCTCATCTTGCCGCATCACAGAGTCAAGGCCATGCAGTTTCACCCATTCGTTGAGTCGGGTCCATTCCCTGTTTCGCATTTCGGCGGTATCGAACAATTCAACATCGTATCTGTACGTTAAAGATAGTAAAATATAAAGTCGTTGCGCCACGAGCGATTCGCTTTTCATTCCGTTGCGGGTTCCTTTTGGCATTGAAGAGGGGTAAACACAAGCATGTGAACTCTTTAAGCGTGTGAAGTCTAACAATTTTAAACATGCCGGACAACTCCGCGGAATAGGTGGTCTGCAAGGTGGAGGAGTGGGGGTGTTCATGACTTGCCGGGAAAGGATGGCGGAGTGTAACCTATGGCAATGGCTAAGGTTGCGTTGACATTGGAAGACGTTTTCTTGCGGGTCACCCTGGGGGTGATGCTGCGCGCGGCGGGACATGAGACTACGGAGCGGGAGGCGGCGGAGGTGGCGATTTTTGACAGTTGCGACCAGGCAGAACGGGCGGTGGGGCGTTGCCCGGTCCTGGTGGCGGTCCCCATGTCCGGGGTGGCCAGGGCCGTGTAGGCCATGCGGAGGGGGGTGTTTGGCTATTTTTTGACCCCCCTGGTGCCGGGGGAGGTGGAAATCATGGTGTCCCGCGCGCTGGAGGCGTCCGTCGGGGCGGTTCCCGCCGCGGAGTCCCGGGAAATCCTGCCTCTGGAGGCGGTTGAAAAACGGCATATCACGGAGGTGCTGCGCCGCTGCGGGGGCAATCGCACCGAGGCGGCGCGGTTGCTGGGAATTGGGCGGAACACCCTGTGGCGCAAACTGGGCTCCGGTGAAACCGGCAAATAATTCTTGACAGGGACTGCGGCGGGTGAAAAATCAGGCCCTCCCAAAGGCCGGTTTTCCCTGAAAAAACGGGGGAAAACACCGCAGGTAAAAAGTGTTTGACATGGCCCTGTGAATTTGGTATGATTTCCGTCCGTTGTCCAAACGGATGTTTTTATTCTCTGGCCAGGCATACCTGGACAGGTATGCTGTGTGTCTGCGATATCCACACGGTTACGCTTAGGAGAGTTGTTGTGCCGACCATTAATCAGCTGGTTAGAAACTGCCGCAAGAAGGTCGTTGCGAAGACCAAATCGCCGGCGTTGAAGAGTTGCCCCCAGGCTTCGGGCACGTGCACACGCGTGTTCACGATGACGCCCAAAAAGCCGAACTCCGCGCTGCGCAAGGTCGCCCGTGTCCGCCTGAAAAACGGCATGGAAGTGACGACCTACATCCCGGGTGTCGGCCACAACCTTCAGGAGCACTCGCAGGTCATGATCCGCGGGGGCCGTGTGAAGGACCTCCCCGGCGTGCGCTACCACATGATCCGCGGCGTCCTGGACGCCCAGGGTGACGTGGGCGGCACGGCCAGTGTCAAGGACCAGGGCGGCAAGAAGGTTCACGTTGGGCGCTGGGTCAGCCGTTCCAAGTACGGCGTGAAGCGGCCCAAGAAATAACAGGGACAAAGCGTCCGGGGACGCTGCTCCCCGGTTTGGGATGAACAGGCGCGCTGGCGTCAAGGATGTGGTTGAGCGATGGCAAGACGACGGGAAATCATTAAACGGACCACGCTGCCGGACCCGAATTACAACAGCACCGTGGTGTCCAAGTTTGTGAACGCCGTGATGCTGTGCGGCAAAAAGAGCGTGGCCGAGGCCATCGTCTACGGTGCCTTCGACATCATCAAGGCGAAGGTTCCGAACGAGGATCCCCTCACCGTTTTCCTCACGGCCCTCGACAACGCCAAGCCGGTCCTCCAGGTGAAGTCGCGCCGCATCGGCGGCGCCACCTACCAGGTGCCGGTCGAAATCGCGCCGGCCACGCGCACCGCGCTGGCCTTCCGCTGGATTATCGAGTTCTCCCGCAAGCGCGGCGAAAAGACGATGCGCGAGCGCCTCGCGGGCGAGCTGCTTGACTGTTACAACAAGCAGGGCGCGACGATGAAGCGCAAGGACGACACGCACCGGATGGCCGAGGCCAACAAGGCGTTTGCCCACTTCCGGTTCTAGGGCGGCGGTTCTGGTGATGAGGATGCAGCTGATTTTATTCAACGGAGAGTGAGCAACCCGAGGGTTGAGAACCCCGGGCCAAAGCCGCCTCTGTGTTCAAGTCTTGAAAGTTGAATCAGAGAGAGCGTGACGCCGGATGCCTGATGAAGCAGGCGCGGTGCCCGGCCCGGAAAGCAGGTTAAGAACATGCCCGCCGCGAAGACGGCGGATACGGGAGAGACACCGTGCCACGCACACTGCCAATGGAAAAGATGCGCAACATCGGCATCATGGCGCACATTGACGCCGGCAAGACCACCGTTACAGAACGCGTCTTGTACTACTCCGGCCGCCTGCACCGCATGGGCGAGGTCCATGACGGTGCCGCCACCATGGACTACATGGAGCAGGAGCGGGAGCGCGGTATAACCATCACCTCCGCCGCGACAGCGTGCGAGTGGAATGGTTACCACATCAACATCATCGACACACCGGGCCACATTGACTTCACGGCCGAGGTGGAGCGCAGTCTGCGCGTGCTCGATGGCGCCGTGGCCGTGTTCTGCGCCGTGGCGGGGGTGCAGCCCCAGTCTGAGACGGTTTGGCGCCAGGCCCAGCGGTACAAGGTTCCCCGGATTGCCTTCGTGAACAAGATGGACCGGGTGGGGGCCGACTTCCACCGCGCGGTCGCCACCATGGAATCCCGCCTTGGTGCCTTCCCCATCCCCGTGCAGATGCCCGTGGGTTCGGAGGACACCTTCAGGGGCCTGGTGGATCTGGTGGATCTGCGGCTCGTCATGTGGGACTCCGACGGCACGGCCAACAAGCAGGTGATCACCCCGGTGCCTGAGGACCTTCTCGACGAGGTGATGCTGCGCAGGCATGAAATGCTGGAGCGCATCGCCGATGTCGACGACGAGTTCATGGAGCACTACCTGGGCGACGACGAGCATGTGTCGGTCGAGGCGGTCAAGGCGGGATTGCGCAGGGCCACCCTGGCGAACAAGTGCACCCCGGTTGTCGCGGGAACCGCGCTCCGGAACAAGGGCACCCGGCTGATGCTGGACGCCGTGCTGGATTATCTGCCGTCGCCGCTGGACGTCGAGGACTACCAGGGAACCCTCCCGGACGACCCCGAGCGTGTTGTGGTGCGCAAGGCGGACGACGACGAGCCCTTTTCGGCGCTGGCGTTCAAGATCCTGACCGACCCGCATGTGGGCAGACTGACCTTCGTGCGCGTGTATTCGGGATCGGTGGCGGCGGGCGACCAGGTGCTCAACGCGCGCACCGGCCGCAAGGAGCGGCTCGGGCGCCTGCTGGAGATGCACGCCGACGAGCGCACGGACCTGAAGGAACTCAGGGCCGGCGACATCGGCGCCGTGATCGGGTGCAAGGACACCACGACGGGCGACACGCTCTGCGATGCGAAGAAGCCCGTGGCGCTTATGCCGGTGACATTCCCGGATCCGGTGGTCCACATTGCGATCGAGCCGAAGACAAAGGCGGATCAGGACAAGTTGTCGCAGGCGCTGGTGAAGCTGTCCGACGAGGACCCCACCTTCCGGGTGAAGGTGAACGAGGAGACCGGGCAGACGATCATCGCCGGCATGGGCGAATTGCACTTGGAGATTATCATCGACCGGCTCCGCAGGGAGTTCAAGGTCGAGGCGAACGTCGGCAAGCCGATGGTGGCCTACAGGGAAACCATCATGGGCACGGCCGAGGCGGACAAGCGTTTTGTCCGGCAGTCGGGCGGACGCGGCCAGTACGGCCACGTCGTCCTGACAATAGGGCCGGGCGAGACGAACTCCGGCTACACATTTGAAGACAAGATCGTTGGCGGCGTGATACCGAAGGAGTATATTCCGGCGGTTGAAAAGGGCGCCAGGGAGGCCCTCCAGAGCGGCATCATCACCGGGTATCCGATGGTGGACGTGAAGGTGACCCTCACCTACGGCTCCTACCACGAGGTGGACTCCTCGGAGCTGGCCTTCCAGATCGCCGCGTCAATGGCGGTGAAGGAGGCCGCGCCCAGGGCGAAACCCGTCCTGCTGGAGCCGATGATGAAGGTTGAGGTCATCACGCCGGACGAGTTCACCGGCGAGGTGATCGGCGACTTTGACCGGCGCCGCGGCCGCCTTGAGGGCATGGATTCCGAGGCCGGAATCCAGAACATCAGGGCTTTCGTGCCGCTGTCGTCGATGTTCGGCTACGCCAACGATTTGCGTTCGCGCACCCAGGGGCGCGCCTCGTACAGCATGGAATTCGGCATGTACGAGCCGGTGCCCAGAAACGTCGCGAATGAGATTTTGGAGCATATGGGAAGCACGTTCCGCTTTTAGCGGGCTGCTTTGCGGGATTGTTTGAGTCAGCCTGGTGATGTGACCGGGCCGGCGGACCGGGGCGAAAGCGCCCTGCGGGCCGCCCGCCGGTCAAACCGTCGGCGCATAGGCGCCGGCCTGAGGAGAGTGCCGTCATGGCCAAGGAAAAGTTTGAGCGCACGAAACCGCACGTGAACGTGGGGACGATTGGTCACGTTGACCACGGCAAGACGACGCTGACGAGCGCGATCACGAAGACGCTTGCGAAGTCCGGCAAGGCGAAGGCGATGGACTTT
>JBHEKP010000181.1:0-4853 GCA_041859375.1 Candidatus Hydrogenedentales bacterium
GCTGCACTGGAAATAGGGGATGCGGTTGGTTTCCAGCCCCCAGTACATCACCAGCGCGGCCACCACGTTCTCCCCCTTCCCCACAAAGCCGCTGAGGTCGAGGGTGTCGTAGACCTGGTGCATGGGGTCAAAGCGGGCGGGACCGCGCGCGGCCTCCCGTCCGTTGACGTAGAGGATGTACTGGCTGTCGGCGGAGACATGGACCCGCGAAAAGGATTCGGGATTTTCCGTGGTGAATTCGCGCCGCACATAAAAGGCCCCGCCCGCAGCGTCGGAATGGAGGTCCGGCCCCGGATCGATCCACTGCCCCTCAAAGCCCCCGGACTTCTCCTCCAAGAGGCAGGGTGCCCATGCCTCCTGTCCCGCCGCCACTCCCGATAACGCCACGAGGAAGAGTCCGGCAAAGAGCAAAGAAGAAAAAATCACCTGGCTGCTGTTTGTTTTCATTTCATCACCTTGTGCCAATGAACTTGTTTGTCACCAAACGGGCAGACACGGGGGTCTGCCCCTACAATTAACCCCTGCCTGCACATGCAAAGCGGTTCAGTCCACCCTGTCCACCCCCGTCCACCCCTGTCCATCCTGTCCATCCCGTCCATCGCCTTCCCTTTTATTCGCGCTTTTCGCGGCTTCGCGTGCGATTTCACGCCTCCCCCTGCTTTGGCAGCAGCCAAGAGACCCGTTTCACTGTTTCCAGCAGCAGAATGATGACCGTCACCGCAAGAAGGATGAGCGAGAGGTCTTTGCCGTGGAGCGGCGACAGGTGGAAGACGGACTGAAGCGGGGGTGTGTAGACCACCAGCGCCAGGAAGCCGAGCGCGCCGCCGATGACCCACCACATGGCCTTGTTGCGTATGCGCAGGATGTCGAGGAACCCGTGGGACCAGGAACGGTTGTTCACAATGAGCGCCAGATTGCCAAGGAGCAGCACGGTGAAGGCGACGGTGCGGGTGTCGTTCTCGGAATAAGCGCCGCCGCGCATCCATGCATACACCGCAAAAACGACACATAACACCCCAACCCCCTGGATAAGGCTCTGCCACAGGGCGTTGCGCGTAAGGATGGGCACCTGGGGGTGGCGGGGCTTGCGCCGCATGATGCCGTCCTCCTCCGGCTCCATCTCAAAGACCACGGAGCAGGCCGGATCGATGACCATCTCCAGAAAGACGATGTGCACGGGCAGGAGCATGAGGGGCCATTTGAAGAGGACCGGCAGCAGGGAGAGTCCGGCGATGGGCACATGCACGGCGAGGATGAAGGCGATGGCTTTCCTGATATTGTCGAAGATGCGCCTGCCCATGCGCACGGCGGTGACAATGCTGGAGAAGTCGTCGTCAAGCAGCACCAGGGAGGCGGCCTCGCGGGCCACGTCGGTGCCGCGCCCGCCCATGGCGATGCCGATGTCGGCGGCCTTGAGGGCGGGGGCGTCGTTCACGCCGTCGCCGGTCATGGCCGCCACGCCGCCGTTGGCCTTGAAGGCCTTCACGATGCGCAGCTTCTGCTCCGGCACAACGCGGGCGAATATGGTGTTGCTCCGGGCCTTCTCCGCCAGGGCCGCGTCGTCCATGGCGTCCAGTTCCTGCCCTGTCACACAGGTTTCCGCGCCGTCCATGCCGATTTGCCGGGCAATGTTCCGCGCCGTGGAGGGGTAGTCGCCGGTGATCATGGCCACGCGGATGCCCGCGCCCCGGCATTCCGCGACGGCGTCGGCCACGGCGGGGCGCACCGGATCGGAAAAGCCCACCAGCCCGAGGAACTGGAAGGTGAAGTCATGCTGTGATTCGGGGAATTCCGCGCCGGAGGCGTCGCCCCTTGCCACGGCAAGCACGCGCAGCCCCTCCGATGCGAGGGTGTCCACCCCCGCCGCCACCCGCGCCAGTTCGTCCTGGGGCAGATGGCAGAGATCGGCCACCGCCTCGGGCGCGCCCTTTGCGGCCACCACCCGCATGCCGGATTCGGAGGAGCGCCACACGTGCGACATGGCCAGGAGCGCGTCGGAGAGGGGGTATTCCCGCTCCAGCAGCCAGTCGGTGTGGATGTGCTCCGTTTCGGCGAGGCGCTGGCTGCCCAGTTCGCGGAAGGCCTTTTCCATGGGGTCGAAGGGGTCCTGCTGGCTGGCGAGGATGCCGAATTCGATGACCCGGTGGGTTTCCTCCGGAAGGGGCTGGGCCGCGTCGGCGGGGATTTCAAAAAGTCCCGCCCGCACAAGCACCTTGCTCACGGTCATCTTGTTCTGGGTCAGCGTGCCGGTCTTGTCCACGCAGAGGACGGTGGTCGCGCCAAGGGTCTCCACGGCGGGCACCCGGCGGGTGAGCACCCGCTTCTGGGCGATGCGCCACGCGCCGAGGGCGAGGAATATGGAAAGGACCACGGGGAATTCCTCGGGAATCATCGCCATGGCCAGGGTGATGCCCGCCAGCAGGCCGCGCATCCAGTCATGCTGGGAAAGGCCGTAAAAGACAATGACCAGGACGCAGATGACAAAGCCGACCAGGGCGAAGTTGCGCACCAGCCGCCCCGTCTGCCGGTTGAGCGGGCTTTCATCGGGCTCCACGGAGGAGAGGGCCTTTCCAATTTTGCCCATCTCGGTGCGCGCGCCGGTGGAAACCACCCTGGCGATGCCCCGCCCCTTGACCACCAGCGTGCCCGAGAAGAGCCAGGGCGTGTCGTCGCCGCCGGGCCGGGCCGGTGTTGAGCCGCCGTCCCCCGGCACCTTGCGCACGGGCACGGACTCGCCGGTGAGCAGGGACTCGTCCACGGACAGGTAACTCGACTCCACCAGCGCGGCGTCGGCGGGGATGCGGTCGCCCTCGGCGAGGACGATGATGTCGTCCACCACCACGTCGCGCCCGGCGATGCGCCTTTCCACGCCGTCGCGGATGACCAGCGCGCGCGGGCTGGACAGGTCGCGCAGGGCGTCCAGCGCGCGCTCGGTCTTGCGCTCCTGGTAGAAGGTGATGCCGATGATGACCACCACGAAGGCCAGCAGCATGAGCGCGTCGCTTGTCTCGCCCAGCAGCAGGTAAATCGAGCCGCAGCCCACGAGCAGCAGGAACATGGGCTCCTTGACCACCTCCCAGGCGATGACAAGGGCGTTGCGCGACTTGGCGTCGGGCAGTTCGTTGTGGCCGTCGCGGAGCAGCCGCGCCTCGGCCTCCCCGGTGGTGAGCCCCTTTGGAATGTTAACGTTCAACCTTCATTTCCCGTGTGCTTCGCGCCGCCCAATTCAGGCGCGAGGCACACAGTATGCGGCATGGCCGGTTCCCGGGAAAAGTCGCGCACCCCCGCGCCTCTCCCCCGCCCTGCGGGCGCGGGCTCCGGCGCGGCATTTGACCCCTCCCCCCCTCATCTGCTATAGTAGCAATTGACAGCCGCGGGGTGGAGCAGCCTGGTAGCTCGTTGGGCTCATAACCCAAAGGTCGTAGGTTCGAATCCTACCCCCGCTACCATAACAGCGGCAGGGACTTGCGAATATTCGCAGGTCCCTTTTTTCTTTGTCTGTGGGCTGTCCGGCCATCCGCCAAGATTACCCCAATCTTCATCCAGCGTCAAGTATTCCCGCCCGGGAATGCGATGGTTTCCAAAGCTGCTGGAAAGAATGCCAAGAAAGAAATTTACCACGAAGGCACAAGACACAAAGGACAATAAAAACCCGGAGAAAAGATAAAACGGCAAAAGCCTGTTTCCTTAGTAATCTTCAGTGGCCGGTGTCATGCCACTTATCGCAATTCGAATTCCGAACCGTTGCCGCCCTTGACATCCCAGTACCAGCTTGGCAAAAATACTCTCGGAGTGTGAAACGATGACTGATTTCAAGGCCATCTACGAGCAATGGTACCGAACACGCCGGACATATTTCCCGCGCGAGGCCGAGCAGATCTCCCATTACTGGACCTGCTCGGAGTTCCTACGAGCCCACTACCGCCCAAAGGCAAATCCTGATCCGGCATGTCTGAATTTCTGCGAGGTTCTCGCACGGCGCCAGATTGAATTCTCACCGTTCATGGCACAAGGTTTCCTCCGAGAACTCGGATACCTTCCGCAGAACCGCGGATACCAAACCTTATGTAGCCTCCTAGAGCACCGTGGTTCCCTAGAGGACGCGTTGACTGTGGCTCAGGCAGCACTTGTGTCTGGCTGGGGTGGCGGATGGGAAAAGACGATCGCCCGTTTGATCAAACGTATTCACAAACGGCCCTAATTTAGACAGCACATACCTCCTTTTATAATTTCATTCCACCCGGACGGTGACGAGGCCCCATGCGGGGACGGAGACGGGGCCGGTGATCTTTTCTTTGGGCTTTTCGCTGATGTCGCTGAGGTGGAGGGTGGATTTGCTGCCGGGGGCGAGGTCCACGCTGGCGTCTTTTCCCGCCGCGCCCCAGAGGCGGAGGATGAGGGATTTTCCGTCGTCGCCTGGCTTGAGTCCGGTGAGGAGGACATCATCGCTGGGGACGGCCACGGGCGGGGCGTCGGGGGGCTGCTGGCCCCGCGCGGCGACGGGCAGGAGGGGCTGCCCGGCGGCGATGGCGAGGCGCGCGGCGGCGGCGGGGTCGTAGGCCTGGTGGGGGCGGAGTAGGAAGCGGAAGACATGGGGCCCCTCCTGGAAGGCGCGGTAGTTTGTGCCCCAGTGGTTGTTCATGGCCCAGGCGTAGAGCTTTTGCGTGGGGCCGACCTCCTTGCGCCAGACGTCGGGGTTGGTCTGGGAGTTGAGGAGGTTGGCGGTGAGGCCGCCGACCTGGACGAGGGGCGCGTCGAGGGTGACCCAGGTGACGCCGAATTGTTCGTTGGACACGTCGGCCCAGCGGCCGACGGTGAACCAGTTTTTGCAGGCGCTGGGGATTTGGTCGGCC
>JBHEKP010000322.1:0-5343 GCA_041859375.1 Candidatus Hydrogenedentales bacterium
GGACGCCCCGGCGGGCACCCGCGAGGCCTCAAGGGTGTCGCGCGCCATGACCGCCAGGAATTCCATGTCATCCGGCGCGACCAGCACGGCGGCGGGCTCCGCCGCCAGCGAAAGAAGCGACATTATCCAGACAGCGGCCATCGGCATGTTCTCCAATTGTCCCGGCACAGGGGGGATTATCGGCGGCGGCCGGGCGGCGGAGCAAGCCGGGAGGTTGGATACACCGCCAAACCGCATGATATGCTGGAACATGATCGGCATGAACCAAGGAGACTGAAGCAATGTTGACAGCCATGGCCTGTTGCGCCCTGTGGATTGCGGCGGCGGACGCCCCGGTGCATGAGGCGGAATTCATCTTCCCCCCCAACCCCAAGCACAACCACGGCTCCAGCATTGTGCAGGCCGCCAACGGCGACCTTATCGCCTGCTGGTTTCACGGTTCGGGCGAGCGCAAGGAGGACGACGTCATGGTGCAGGGGTCGCGCAGGCGGCCCGGCGGCGAATGGTGCGAGCCTTTTGTGATGGCGGACACGCCCAACCTGCCCGACTGCAATCCGGTGCTTTTCATGGATCCGCGGGGCACGCTCTGGCTCTTCTGGATCACGGTGCAGGACAACGAGTGGGGCGGCTCGCTCCTGAAATACCGCACCTCGGACGACTACCTGAACGACGGCCCGCCCAACTGGAAATGGCAGGACGTGATCCACACGCGCCCCAAGGGGCTGGAGGAGCGGTTTATCAAGCTCGTGGACGAGGGCATGGAGCTTATCGGCCCGATTCTTGAGGCGGCCCCGGAAATCAAAAAGGAGCTGGAGGACGCCAAGGCCAAGGCGCAAACGAAGCTGTACCAGCGGATCGGCTGGATGACGCGCATCCACCCCATCATGGCCACGGACAAGCGCATGCTGCTGGGGCTCTACTCCGACGTGTTCAATTGCAGCCTGGCGGCCTACACCGAGGACTGGGGCGCGAACTGGACCTGCGGGGAGCCCATTCTGGACACGGAACTGCGCAACATCTCGAACATCCAGCCCGCCTTTGTGGTGCGCAGGGACGGCGGCATCGCCGCCTACATGCGCGACAACGGCCTGCCCAAGCGGGTGCGCGTGTCCGTCTCCCCGGACAAGGGCGAGACCTGGGGGCCGGTGGAAACGCTGGACATCCGCAACCCCGGCTCAAGCGTGGACGCCATTTCCCTCAAGAGCGGCCGGTGGATTCTGGTGTGCAACGACACGGACGACGGCCGCCACCGGCTGACCGTCTACCTCTCGGAGGATGAGGGCGCCACCTGGTCCGTGTCCCGCTGCCTGGAGAACGAGCCCGGCAAGGACGACGGCAACTTCTCCTACCCCTCGGTCATCCAGGACCAGGACGGTTTCATCCACGTCACCTATTCACACACGAAAAAGGATGTGAAGGGCAGCACCATCAAGCACGCCCGCTTCAACGAGGCCTGGATTCTGGCGGGGGAGCCGGTGCCCGCCAAATAGGGCCGGCTCATTCCACGGCCAGCTCATGCAGGCCCGGCCCCGCAATGCCGCGCTCCCCGGCCGCGCCCGTGGCGGCGTTGAAAACTCTTATGGTGTCGGGACCGGTGGTCTGGACCTTCACGCGCCAGCCCCGGTCCCCTTTCATGATCTCCAGGACATCCGTGGTGTTCGCCAGCGGCATCACCCCCAGGCCGTCCGCGCAGTGGACGGTTTCAAGGGCGCAACGGCGCGCCTCAAGGGGAAATACGCTGCCGCCAAGCGCCAGTTCCGCCGCCTGGGTTTCCCGGTCCCCATCCCAGTCGGTGTTCAGGAGGTAGAGCGTGCGGCGGTTGCCCTGGTCCCACGCGGTGAAGCTCACTTTGCCCTTTGGCGCGACCCATCCGCGTTCCGGCTGGGATTTGTTGGCCTCGGCGGCGGCGGCCTTCATCTCCTGGACGTACTGCTTTTTGATTTCCAGCCCGGCCGGATAAAGGGGCTGCGGGAAATACACCACCCGGCCCGCGCCCAGTTCAATCACCGTCTTTTTGTCCAGCCTCCGGTAATCATCCCCCAGCAGCGCCCTGACCGGCCCGTCGTCTTTGGGCAGCACCGGCGGTTTTTCGGGGGCCGGTTCGCTGTTGATGTGCGCCGCTGAAAGGATGAGTGTTCCGCCCTGGCGCGCATATTCGGCCAGCCGTGCGAAGTCCTCCGCGACATAGGTGTTCCAGCCGAGAAACACCACCGCCTGGTACCGCTTTAAGACGTCTCCGTCCGCCTCAACGGGGACAATGTCCACCGGCCCGTGGGGCGTTGCCGTAAACCAGCCGTCGGGGCCGCATGCGTCAATGGTGTTGCCGGGATAGAACACCTTCAGCAGATCGAAGCTTTCGCAGGCCTTGTTGAAGGCCCATTCCGGGCCTTTCTGGGACCAGAGCGAACCGCGCCCGAAGGATTTCCACGCGTCGTTGCGGCCCTGGAGCACCGCCACCCCGGCGGACAGTTCACCCCGGCGCTGGTGGGTTTCGATGAAGTCGAGCATCTTGTGCTGGACGGCGATGTGCGCCCTGCCGGATTCGCTGAAGCGGTCGTTGGCGTATTCGTCCAGCCAGAGGGCGTCCTCGGTGTTGATGTGGGAGGATCCGTGCATGTAGGCCGTGGCGAGGGAAAGGTAAAAGCGGAGGCTGTGCTTCGGGTCCGTGTAGGGGAAGGAGCCCCACTGCATGGCGTGCAGGGATCCGTATTTCTCCTTGTGGTAGGCGCGGGACGCGCCGCGCAGCGCGGAAAGAACCGTCTCCTCCGGCCCGTACATCTGCTCCGCGCCCAGCCAGTCGTAGCCCGCCTGGTAAAAATACCGGAACAGGACCGAGGGGCCGGTGTGGCGCGTGCTTTCCCCCCTGGAATAGCGCAGGTTCTCCACGAACATTTGCGCCCCCTGCGCCATGTCACGGATTGCGTGGGGGTCGTAGTGGATGAAAACGCCCTTGTCCGTGTAAATGGGGCGGTGCTTGGCGAAGATGCCGCCGTAGGGGCGGGTGCGGGCGGCCATGTCGGAGAAGAAGCCCTCGTACACGAAATGCTGCCAATAATAATACCCCCCGTCGTTCTCGTGGGCCTGCTTGCCGTGGAACAGGGGGGACGCCAGCGCCGACACCGGCGGGTTCATGTCCTTTCCGGCGAGGGTGCGCCCCTCCACCTGCCAGGCGTGGGGCATGTTCAACCCCTGGAACAGCGACAAATACCGGCTGATCCAGGCGGGCTCGGGGCGGCGGAAACCGCTCCACTGGTAGGAGGGGCGGAACTGGTAAAAATTGCCCATCCGCTCCCCCGCATACCATTTGACGTACATGGCAAACCAGGGGTCAACCTTGTCAATGTATATGTCGTCCCCCACGGACAGGCACACCCCGTCCGCGCCCTTCTCCACAATCTGGCCCAGCGGCACCCGCTCCGTCCTGGTCCCGTCGCCGACCTCAATCACCGGACTGGTGTCCGGCTCCATGGCGGTGAATCTCAGCGCATGAAGCCCCGGCTCGCCAAGGACAAGCTCCGGCTTCTCCGAAAGCACCGAGGGCGGTGTCTTCACCCGCAGGGTCACCCCCGGCTCGTTCGTCTCCACCAGCACGCCAAAGGGGCCGCCCTTCGCGATGAAACGGGGGGCGTGGCACACCTCGAAGGGGCGCGCGGATTCCTCAATCAGCTCCACCGACCGCAGGTCATAGGGGAAGTTCGCCCCCGTCTCCTCCACCGCCAGCGCAAGGCGCAGCGCGCCGCCCTTTGACGCCGACGGGGGCAGGGGAATGTAAAAATCGGCCACATTCGAGGCGCGGTCGAAAACGGCCCCCTCAAACACGGTTTCCCCGTCAATGGACAGGTTCCACACCGGCCAGCTCCGGGTGCTCAGGTTCATGCCCACCCAGTAGTTG
The DNA here is from genome assembly GCA_041859375.1 of Candidatus Hydrogenedentales bacterium. Classification (GTDB taxonomy): domain Bacteria; phylum Hydrogenedentota; class Hydrogenedentia; order Hydrogenedentales; family CAITNO01; genus JBHEKP01. Next base: position 3,893 of record JBHEKP010000322.1, read on the forward strand.
AAGTCGTCCGTCTTTTCGGCGTGCCTCACGAAGGGAATCTCAACGGGGGCCGTCCCCTCCTGGGCAAGCCGGGGCGCCTCCATCCGGCATTCGCCGCGGAACCTGCTTCCCCCGGCCACCACCACCGCAGCAGCCACGTTTTCGGGCAGATCGAAGGTTTTGGCCACCTCCACAAAGGGGCCGTCCCCGCCGGCAACCGGCATGAACAGCAGGGCGTCCGGGGTGTCATACACATCGTTCCTGTCCCGGCCCTCCCGCTTGAGAAACAGCTCCACCCACACGCCGAAGCGGGACTCCTCCGCGGGCGCGAAGCCGCGGCGCATGACCCGCACGCTGACGGTGACCGGCCCCGGACGCAGCAGTTCCCCGCTGATGCGGTGGAAGGCAAGGCGCTCGAATTCCTCGTTGTTCCCCTTGAACAGCAGGGAATACCGGTCCCTGTCCACCCGCTCCGGGTCCAGCCGGTCGTCAATCAAATACTCCGCGTCCCGGAAATTCTCCTCGCCCCGCGCCTTGAACACGCCGGGCATGGACACGCCCCCCACAACCCGCAGAAACCTGCGCACGGGCCCGTCCCCGCCGCAGGGCGGCAGCACCGCGTCCACATGGCCCCCGGCGGGCAGCGCAAGGGGCGCGCCGGGCGTCTCCGGCTGGAACAGCACGGTCCGCGCGGGAACACTGTTCTCAGCCATGGCGGCCAGCCCCAGCACGCACAACGGCAGGAAAACCCGGTTTGTCATGGTGTCGCTTCCTTTTTCGGCGCATGCCTCATCCCGCTTTCGGACCCCGCGCCCGCGCGGCGGCCCCGGTTTGCCCCCGTCCGCGGACGGGACGCATAAAATACCATGCCGCCCCGGAGACGGCAAACAAAGCCCCGAAAATACTTGCGCCCCTTGCGCCGGAACATGTTACACTAGGCGCGGCAGGGGTGTTGCCCCGCCCGCATACAAGCAAACGCAAACAAGGAACAGGACATGATCAGACTTGGCATACGGTGCGCCATGGGTGTTGTGCTGGCCGGGGTTTGCCTGGTGAACCTCACCGGCTGCGGCAGGGCCGACATCAAGGTCAGCCTCACCAACACGGGGGCCTTCCCCATCACCGAACTCTACATCTACGCCGTGCCCGCCGAGGGCAGGCCCGTCGGTCCCGACGCGGTGCTGAACCGCATGCCCGCCGACGCCGACGGCCACACCATCGCCCTCGCCCCCGGGCAGAGCACCAAGATTGACTATTTCCTCGCCAGAAAGCTCTACCAGGTCAGGTTTGTCTGCCTCGACAACGGCACCTTCCGGACCGTCACCGATCCCAACCCCCTTGACCTCACCGCCGTCCCCCCGCAGTCCACCGTCTCGGTGGAGGCCGGCCTCAACGCCGACTACGACGGCAGTTTCAACTACACCTACTTCGACTGACCCCCTTCAAGCCAAAGCCCCCGGAGGGTTTGACGG
>JBHEKP010000159.1:0-6224 GCA_041859375.1 Candidatus Hydrogenedentales bacterium
CGGCCAGTACGACATGCGCATCAACCCCGCCGACGAGAACGAATTGTTCCTGCCAAGCGGCCTGGTCGCGGGTGATTTGCTGATGCGGGAGAAACTGCCCACGGCGCAGGGCACCTCCTTTCCGCGCCCCCGCCAGTTTCATGCTCACGGCTATGTGAACGAGATGAACGATGCGGTCCGCTGCGCCTTGGAACCCGGACGGCGGCCCGTGTCGGGCGCCATGCTCGCCTGGGACACCCTGGCCGTGCTGATGGCGGGCTATGAGTCGGCGGAAAAGGATTCGGCCTTCGTGGAGCTTTCCGAACACCTCATGAGGCCCTTCCCGGACAGCGCCCTGCCCGATCCAAAGCACATTGAACCGGTACTGCAACGGATGTAAGCGGACATGCCCCCCCTTCACCAGAAAAATGTGGATGAACACATCCTGCGCGCGGAGGCGCTTCAGGCGTCGGCGGACGGCGCAACCATCCTTGACGGTGTTTCCTTTGCCCTGGCACGGCATGAGAAAACGGCGGTTACCGGCCCCTCCGGTTCCGGAAAGTCCACCCTGCTCAAGTGTCTCGCCGGACTGGCCCCCATATCGGGGGGCAGCGTGCGGGTGGACGGCGTTGCATTGAACGCTCAGAATGTCTGGGAACTACGGCGGCGCATGGCCTGGGTGCCCCAGGAACCCGACCTTGGAAACGGCACTGTTCACGAGGCGCTGGAACGCCCCTTTGAGTACCGGGCAAACCGGCATCTTGTCGCCAGCCTGGGGCGCGTTCCCGCGCTGATGGAACAACTGCTCCTGCCCGCAGTCCTGCTCAACAAGCCGGTGTCCACCCTGTCTGGCGGTGAAAAACAGCGCTTCGCGCTGTTGTCCGCCCTGCTGCTGGACCGGCCCATCCTCCTGCTGGACGAGCCCACCTCCGCGCTGGACGCCGTATCGCGTGATGCGGTGTGCGCATGCCTTGCCGCCGCGCGGGATCTGTCCGTGCTGTGCGTCTCCCACGATCCCGCCGCCGCCGTCTTCTGCGGCCGAACGCTCGTCATGGAAGGCGGGAGGCTGATGCCATGAACGGCACCCCCGACATTGGCGCGTTCAACCTGGCCGCAGCCTACCTGCTTGCCGTTCCACCGCTGATGATCGTGCTCTGGCTCGGCGCGCCCCTGGCGGGGCGCATCATTGCCGGGCTGGCGCGGATGACCCTGCAGCTTGTTCTCGTGGGGCTTTACCTTGAGGCGCTTTTCCGCTGGAACAACCCCTGGCTGACGCTGTTGTGGATTGGCGTGATGATCGGCGTCGCGGAAAGCTCCATCCTGCGCGGGTGCTCCCTTAAAATGCGGCGCTTCACGCTGCCCCTGGCCGCGGCCCTCGCCGCGGGAACCTTGCTCCCCCTGGGGGCCTTCCTGCTGATCATACTCCGGACCCAGCCGGTGCTGGACGCGCGCTACGCCGTGCCCATCGGCGGCATGATACTTGGGAACTGCCTCCGGGCTAACATTGTCGGCATCAACCATTTTTTCGACGCGCTGCGCCGGAATGAAAAGACCCACCTGCTGGCACTGGCGCGCGGGGCGGGCCTTGCGGAGTCGCTCCGCCCCTGTTTCAGGGGCGCGATCCAGGCCGCCCTCACCCCCACCATCGCCATGATGTCCACCATCGGCATCGTGTCGCTGCCGGGCATGATGACCGGTGTCATGCTCGGCGGGGCCGATCCGCTGGTCGCCATCAAATACCAGCTTGCCATCATGCTGGCCATCTTCTCCGGCACCGCCGTCACCGTCTTTTTGGGAATTTACCTCTCCATCAGGCCGGGATTTGACGCCTATGGTTTGCTAAGGCGGGACAATTTCAGAAACGAACTCAAATAGTGCCGGGCGGCGCAGAAAAACAATGAGCATGGTTTCACGTTTTTTTTCGTTCCTTCCCATTGCGGCGTGCCTGTTTCACTGTGTGGCCGTTGCGGCGGAGTCCGCCGCGCCGACTCCGTTGAAAACCGTCCTTGTCACCTGCGTGGATTCGCAGGCCACCATGTATGGAACCTTTCAGAGCCACAACCAGAAGGTGGTTTCAAACGGTCGGGGCATCTTTATGACCCATGTGCGCACGCGCAACGAGGCCTACACGGCGCAGGAATGGCGGTTGTCGCACAGCACCGACGGAGGCAAAACATTTTCCACCCTGTACGAATCTGTTGATGCCACCAACCCGCCCGTGCTGGAAACGGACAGCCGGGACAATCTCTATCTGATACGGGTGGACTTTGTGGACAACAACGCTTACCTGTACCGGTTTCTTGCAGAAAAGGACCACAAAGACCCGGCCATTACCGTCATCCCCGGCGGGGCGGCGGGCAAATACGCCGCCATGCTGGACGAGCCGCGCGAATGTCTCTACTTTTTCTCCCACAACAACTCTTTCCACGTCATCGGTCTGGATGGCACGGTGAAGTCAAGCCGCACCCTGCTGCAGGGCGGCCAGAACGCCGTCCTGCAATATCCCTCCCTGTCACTCACGCCGGAAGGGGTGCTGCACGCCGCATGGACCACAGTGAAACACAATGAGTACCTGTACTGGGACATCCACCACATGCTGTCCCCGGACGGCGGCGAAACCTGGAAAAACCTGGACGGCACGGCGCTCACCCCGCCTATTGTGGCCGACGACACCGGTCCGGCCCTGCTGGTGAGCGGCACGGACGAATTTGAGTCGCACACCTGGCTGTCCAACTTCATCACCAAGGAGGGAAAACTTCATTTCCTTTACCTGTACCGGGGCGAACCCGCCCGCGAGCATTACATTCGTTACGATATTGCCTCGGGAAAAAGGGAAACGGACGTGTTCCCGGAATTCAAGGGGGAATCACTCTCCCTTCAAGGGTTGGACGGACTCTTTTCCGCACCGGAAAAAGCGGGCGGGCCGCTTTACTGTGTCTGCAACCGGGAGGGGAACCTGGCCTGCCTGGTCAGCCTGGACAACGGCGTCACGTGGCATGATCATGCCGTGTCGGCTGAAAAATTCACGCTGTATGCCGTGGGCGGCTGCCGCCGCACCACCGCCGACGGGCACGTGATTGGCTCCTTCACGGCGATGGGGGATGACAAGGCCGTGCCGCCCGTCCCGGAGAAGGTTTACTTTTTCAGCATTGCCCCATGACGCGTGCCAGTTCCGCCGGTGTTTTCCGCGCGTCCTCCTTCAGCCGGTCTATCCGCGCTGTGAAGCCGGGCATGATTTTATCCCTGCCGTCGCGGAGCTGAACCGCCCCCGCCAGCACCTTTTCGCAGGAAAAGTCGCCGTCAATCTCCACCACATACTCCGCCATCCCGGCCATTTCCATGAAGTGGCGGACCTTGGGCGCGTAATTGAGGGCCACGCAGGGCGTGCCCGCGGACATGGCAAGAATCTGGCAGTGGAGGCGCATGCCGATCATCATTTCGGACATGCCCATCGCCGCCGTCAGCATGCGGTGATCATAATGCCTGCATTTGTACAGCGCCGCCAGCCCCGGACGGTCGGCACCCTCCAGCACCTCCTCCATCACCGCCTCATCCATGTGGTGCGTGCATATCATGATGACCTTGTGCTTCCACTCGTCCGTGATGACACGGACAAAACGCACGATCTCGGATATAAAACGGTTGCGGTCCACCCCCTTCGCATCGGCCCTGTGGGTCCAGTCCGCAATGTATGCGTTGAGGTTCAGCGCGACATAAGGACCGGCTCCCAGATCCCCCTCCACTTTCTTGCGCATAAAGGCGGTGGTTTCTTCCGAAACGAGTTGGTTTAACGCGGTGTCGGCGGCCAGCACATGGGGCTTGTGAACGCCCAGCGCCTCCATGATCCCCACTGAGGCCTCCTCGCGCAGCGTGATGCCATCCGCCATTTCAAGAAGTTTCCGCACCACCACCCGGCCCTTGGTCGTGGTAACCGGACCCACGCCCACCCCGTAATAGAAAATCTTCTTACCCAACATGCACGCCAGGGGAAGAGCCAGCATGAGTGTGGAAAGGTAGTTGTAAAGGGGGTTCCAGAATTTCTTGTCAAAAAGAATGGCCTGGGTAATCAGCACGGCGTCGCACCGTGCCACGGACAAAAGCACAGGCAGGCCAAAGGACTTGACGCTCAGGTTCCACGGCAGGGTGGCCACCGGCTCCAGCGGAAGCCCCGGATAGGTCTCCCGGATGAATTTCGGGTTAATCGTGGGCACCTCGCACACGGCATCCGGAAAATATTCCGCGATTTCACGGGCCAGATTCTCCAGAATCGCCGAATCCCCCGCGTTCCTGCCGGTAAACGATCCAATGACACAAAAGCGTCTCATCCTGTTTCCTTCCCGCCGCGTCCGCCGCCTTTCCGTTTCCTCATCCACCGCAACACACGCGTCAGCGTCACCAGCGGCATCAGGCGCGGCACCCATCTGAGGCGGGGCGTCGCCGTGCACGCGCAGTTCACGAATTGAAACAGCGCGTAAGCCAGCCCCCGCAGCCCTGTTTTAACGGGCCATGTTTCCATGCCCTTGTCCTCGGGCATCGGCCATGAAAACAATGGCGCGGCGAACCCGAACACACGGCGCATGTTTTTTTGGTTGAGGTATTTTCCGTAAATCTGCTGACGCTGCGCCTGGTAGACCTTTTCCGGGGACAGGGGCTCCACCTGAAGCAGGCCCTCTTGGGCCGCGCCCGCCAGCAACGCCTCCCCGGCTTCTGTGCGGGTGATGAGCAGCGACCGCCCCTCCCTGTCCCCGCTGAATTCGGGCAGCCATGCGTCGCCTGCGGTGATGTCGGCGAGTATCCCCAGCGGGTCGGAACAGAGAAGGCAGTACGGCGGGGTGTACTGGTAAAACTTCCACATGGACATATAGACGGGATGGGGAAAGACAAAAGCCTTCTCCTCACCCGTGGTCAGCCGGTAGCGGAAGGTGCCCGGCCAGCCGTCACCGCGCATCCGCACCGATTCCAACTTGTCCGGATCCATGCCCATGCGCGACATGAAGGCGGTTTGCAGACCGAGGGAGGCCGTGCGCCCGCAGATGAGGGAAATGGTCAGCCCTATCCTCTCAGGGCGCACCACCTTTAACCGCACCGCCTTCATCAGTGAGGCGATGTGGCAGGGAAGTCCGACAACTGCCACGCGCCCCTTGAACCCCTTTAACGTCCGCGCAATCGAGAGTACCGGGTTTGACAGGTACACCGAACCGGCGCTGTCCAAAATCTCCTCTTTTGTGGTGGCGATTTTGAAGGACGGAACGAGCCCGTCCAGTTTGGAGACCACCGCGCCGTCTATCATTCCGGTGTCAAGGGCGCGGCACAACAACGTGGACACGCTCCCGCCCGATGCGGACCGGGCGCGAAGCGCCGGAGCAACGGCATGGGCCGCCCAAATGCCGCGGCAAACGCCCTGCTCGTTGCCCTGGTATTTCTCCCCAAAACGCCATGAATGCAGTTCGGGCCAGTCAATCCCCTCCCCCGCGCACACCATGCTGCAAAGGTGGCAGGACGCGGCGCACCGGGTCTTGTCAACCTGCGGATAGAAGTTTCCCTCCGCATCCCTGGAAAGGGAAATCGCCTCTTTTGGGCAGACCGCCTCGCACAGGCCGCACTGGGAGCACACCGACGGCGCGCCGTTCACATGGTTGGTGGTTTTAAACCGGGGAAGAGCATGGTCTTTGCAGGTGGATTCACTGTTCATGGCATGAACCCGTCCGGGACTGGCCGGCTGTGGCATATGCTTCCGGGGGAATCCACAGTGTCCGACACGCCTCCACATAGGTCAGGACGACATAGGGGATGTAGGCTAGGGAGGTGGCGATTGCGGCGCCGTTCGCGCCCATTTTTGGGATAAGCAGCAGGTTCAGTGCGAAATTCAGTCCTACGGACAGCACAAGATAACCGCACCGCCTCCACGCCCTGCCGCGGTAGTCCAAAATGCCGGAATACACCCGGGAAATACTGTAAAAAAAGATGAAGGGGGTCAGCAGGCGCATGGGTGTGGCGGCCTCCGCAAACTGTCCCCCGAAAAGGAGCGGCATGAAAATACCCGCGCCCAGAAGGATGAACACGCAAAGGCCCGCGTAGACAACAACAGCGATAAACATCAACCGCCGCAGGATTTTCCTCAAACGGGGGATTTCCGCCGGATCCATGTTGGCGAAAACCTGTAGGGTTCCCATCGCCAGCAGCAGGCCTCCGTGCATCATGCGCGCCGATATCTCCTTGGCGGGCGCGTAGATGCCCACCTCCGC
>JBHEKP010000255.1:0-8720 GCA_041859375.1 Candidatus Hydrogenedentales bacterium
CCGGACGGCACCCCCGTGCAGATTGTGCTCAACCCGCTGGGCGTGCCCTCGCGCATGAACGCGGGCCAGATTCTGGAAACCCACCTCGGCTGGGCCGTGCGGGCCCTCGGCCTGAAGGTGGCCACGCCCGTGTTCAACGGCGCCACGGAGGAGACCATCCGCCAGTTCATGGCCAAGGCCGGCCTGCCCCAGAGCGGCAAGGTCCGCCTCCGCGACGGCCGCACCGGCCGCGAGCTGCACCAGGACACCTGCGTGGGCCAGATTTACATGATGAAGCTGAACCACCTGGTGGACGACAAGATTCACGCGCGCGCCATCGGCCCGTACTCCCTGGTCACCCAGCAGCCGCTGGGCGGCAAGGCCCAGTTCGGCGGCCAGCGCTTCGGTGAAATGGAGGTGTGGGCGCTCCAGGCCTACGGCTCCGCCTACACGCTCCAGGAGCTGCTGACCATCAAGTCCGACGACATCCAGGGCCGCACCAAGGCCTATGAGGCGATTGTCAAGGGCGACCGTGAAATTGACACCGGCACACCGGAATCCTTCAACGTGCTTGTCCGCGAGATGCAGAGCCTCTGCCTCGACGTGATCAAGCTCGCGAAAAAAGAGGGCACCGGCGACACGGATGACGAACAAACCTCGGAGGACTGAGTTTTGGCAAAGTACATTCCCACGACCGGTGATCGTTTCGACGCGATTCAGATCCGTCTTGCCTCCCCCGACGAGATCCTCAAGTGGTCCAAGGGCGAGGTGAAGAAGCCGGAAACCATCAACTACCGCACCTTCAAGCCGGAGAAGGACGGCCTCTTCTGCGAGCGCATCTTCGGCCCCGTCAAGGACTGGGAGTGCGGCTGCGGCAAGTACAAGAAGGTCAAGCACCGCGGCATCACCTGCGACCGCTGCGGCGTGGAGATCACCGAGTCCAAGGTGCGCCGCGAGCGCATGGGCCACATCAAGCTGGCCGTGCCCGTGAGCCACATCTGGTTCTTCAAGACCACGCCGAGCTGCATCGGCAACCTGCTCAACCTGTCGATCCGCTCGCTGGAGCGCGTCATCTACTTCGAGCAGTACATCGTCATCGACCCCGGCGCCACCCCGCTCACCCGCCAGCAGCTGCTAACCGAGGACGAGTACCAGGACGCCAAGGTCAAGTACGGCTCCGACGCCTTTGTCGCGCTCATGGGCGCCGAGGCGGTGAAGACCCTGCTTTCCGAGATGGACCTGGACGCGCTCAGCGCCGAGCTGCAGTCGGAGTTCTCCTCCACCACGTCGGCCCAGTCCCGCGCGAAGGTGGTCAAGCGCATGAAGGTCGTCGAGGCGCTGCGCAAGTCGGGCAACAACCCGGCCTGGATGGTGCTCGACGCCGTTCCGGTGATCCCGCCGGATCTCCGCCCGCTGGTGCCCCTGGAGGGCGGACGCTACGCCACCAGCGATCTGAACGACCTGTACCGCCGCGTCATCAACCGGAACAACCGGCTGAAGCGGCTCATCGACCTGCGCGCGCCCGAGGTTATCCGGCGCAACGAGAAGCGCATGCTCCAGGAGGCGGTGGACGCGCTCTTTGACAACGGCCGCCACGGCCGCACCGTGCTGGGCACGGGCAACCGCCCGCTCAAGTCGCTCAGCGACATGCTCAAGGGCAAGCAGGGCCGGTTCCGCCAGAACCTGCTGGGCAAGCGCGTGGACTACTCGGGCCGCTCCGTGATTGTGGTCGGCCCCGAGCTGAAGCTGCACCAGTGCGGCCTGCCCAAGCGCATGGTGCTCCAGCTGTACGAACCCTTCATCATCAACCAGCTCAAGGAGCGCGGCGTCGCCGCCACCATCAAGGCGGCCAAGCGCATCATCGCCCAGGGCCGCAACGAGGTGTGGGACATCCTCGAGGATGTGATCAAGGATCACCCCGTGATGCTGAACCGCGCCCCCACGCTGCACCGCCTGGGCATCCAGGCGTTCCAGCCCGTGCTCATCGAGGGCAAGGCCATCCGCCTGCACCCGCTGGTGTGCCGCGCGTTCAACGCCGACTTCGACGGCGACCAGATGGCCGTGCACCTTCCGCTGTTCCCCGCGGCGCAGCTTGAGGCGCATCTGCTCATGATGTCGTCCTCCAACATCTTCTCCCCGTCCGACGGTTCCCCCATCGTGACGCCCAGCCAGGACATCGTGCTCGGCATCGCGTGGATGACCAAGGCCCGGAGCGGCGTGAAGGGCGAGTGGAACCCCAAATGGACCGGCCCGAAGGGTGAGATCCTCAAGCCCGGCCGGATTTATCCGGACGCCGAGGCGGTGGTGCTCGCCCACGAGGCGGGCGAGGTGGACATCCACGCCCAGATCAAGATGCATTTCAACGGCCGGGTTATCGACACGACCGTCGGCCGCGTGCTCCTCGCCGAGGGGCTTCCCCCGGAAATCTGCATCGAGGATGTGAACCGCCAGCACGACCAGGGCAGCATCGGCAAGGTCATCGCGAAGTGCTACCAGCTTCACGGGCACCACAAGACCGTGGAGCTGCTTGACGCGCTGAAGGCTGTCGGCTTCCGCTACGCCACGCTTTCCGGCATCTCCATCGCCATCGAGGACATGGTCGTTCCGCCGGAGAAGAAGGAACTGGTCGCCCGCGCCGAGGCCAATGTGCAGCGCATCGAGGAGATGTTCCAGAACGGCCTGCTGACCACCGGCGAACGCTACAACAAAATCATCGACGAGTGGACCACCACCGCCGAGGAGGTCGCCGCCGCCATGCTCAAGGGCATGGAGGAGAACGAGCAGGGTTTCACGGGCATCCACCTGATGTTCGAGTCCAAGGCCCGCGGCAGCAAGTCGCAGATCCGCCAGCTCGCCGCCATGCGCGGCCTCATGGCCAAGCCCTCCGGCGACATCATCGAGTCGCCCATCGTGTCCAATTTCCGCGAGGGGCTGACGGTCATCGAGTATTTCATCTCTTCCCACGGCGCCCGCAAGGGTCTGGCCGACACGGCCCTCAAGACGGCCGACGCCGGTTATCTCACGCGCCGCCTGGTGGACGTTTCCCAGGATGTGGTGATCGAGGAGCCGGACTGCGGCACCATGAGCGGCATCTGGGTCGAGCCCCTGAAGGACGGCGCCGACATCGTGGCGCCCCTGAACGAGCGCATCGTCGGCCGGTACGTGCTGGACGACATCCTGCTGCCGGGCGAGAGCGAGCCCGTGGTGCGCGCCGACGATGAGATCACCGAGGAGGCGGCGCGCCGCATCGTCGAGGCCGATCTCCCGGGCGTCACCATCCGCTCCGTGCTCACCTGCCAGTCCAAACGCGGGGTGTGCGCGAAGTGCTACGGCCGCAACCTGGCCACGGGCAGCCTGGTGGAGCTGGGCGAGGCGGTGGGCATCATCGCCGCGCAGTCCATCGGCGAGCCCGGCACGCAGCTCACCATGCGCACCTTCCACATCGGCGGCGCGGCGAGCCGCCAGGTCGAGAACACCGACATCAAGGCCGCCGAAAACGGCGTGATCCTCTTCCGCAACGTGCGCGACGCGGTCAACCGCGACAAGAAGACCGTCGTGGTCAACCGCGGCGGCGAGATCGTGGTGCAGAACGCCGAGGGCAAGCATGTCCAGCGCATGCTGGTCCCGCCCGGCTGCGAACTTTTCGTCGAGGACGGCCAGAAGATCAAAAAGGGCCAGCTCATCTACCGCTGGGATCCGTACAACGTGTTCATCGTTGCCGAAATGGACGGCAAGGTGCGCCTTGACGGCATGGTCAAGGGCGTCACCGTCCGGCAGGAGGTGAACCAGGAGACGGGCATCGAGGAAATCGTCGTCACCGAGCACAAGCACGACATCCACCCGCAGATCACCCTGGTGAGCGCGAAGAACGAGCAGGAGGTGCTCACCTTTGTGACGATACCCTCGCAGACGCACGTCATGGTCGCGGACGGGTACCACGCCAAGGCGGGCGATCTCCTCGCGAAGACCCCGCGCCAGTTCAGCAAGACCAAGGACATCACGGGCGGTCTGCCCCGCGTGGCGGAGCTTTTCGAGGCGCGCCAGCCCAAGTCGCCGGCCATCATCAGCCACATCGACGGCACGGTCGAATTGAGCAGCGCCAGCAAGGGCATGCGCAAGGTGAAGGTCATCCCCGCCATCGGCAAGGAGCGCGAGTACCTCATTCCGCCCAACAAGCACCTGAGCGTGCAGACGGGCGACCGCATCTACGCCGGGCAGCGCCTGACCGACGGGCCCATCATCCCGCAGGACATCCTGGAGGTGCAGGGCGAGGAGGCGCTGCGCAAGTACCTCCTGGACGAGGTGCAGCAGGTGTACCGCCTTCAGGGCGTGCGCACCAACGACAAGCACATCGAGATCATCATCCGCCAGATGCTGCGCAAGGTGCGCATCAAGGACGATCCGGGCGACACGCCCTTCCTCGCCCACGAGGAGGTCGACCGCGGCCGCTTCGCCGAGGTCAACGAGGAGACGGGACGCCGCGACGGCCGCCCCGCCGAGGCCGAGCCGATCCTTCAGGGAATCACCAAGGCGGCCCTGAGCACGAGCAGTTTCGTGGCCGCCGCCTCGTTCCAGCAGACCACGCGCGTCCTCACCGAGGCCGCCATCAGCGGGCGCAGGGACTACCTGAACGGGCTCAAGGAGAACGTGATCATCGGCCACCTGATCCCGGCCGGCACGGGCAGCGGCCACTATCAGAAGTCCCGCCCCGTCAGCGCGGTCAAGGAGGACTTCTCCGAGGATCTTGAAATCGGTGGGATCGGCGGCGGGGACGCCGCCGGGGAAAACGCCGGATGACATTGCGGCCGCCCGGCCCCGGACTTTTTGCGCGGGGGCGGACGGCCTGAAGAGAACAACGCGGGCGCGGAGCGCGGTGCGTGTGCGCCGGGTTTCGCGCCTGCGGCACTTGCGGACGCGGTTTTGCGCCCGTCCGCCGGGAGACGTCGCGCATGATGCGTTTTGCCGCTCTTCTTTGCCTGGCCGCGGTGCTGGCATGCCTCCCCGCCGCCGGCGCGATGAACATGGTGGACGGTGTGGTGGCCACGGTGGGCCGGGAGCCCATCCTGCGCAGCGAACTGATTCAGGACGCGGGCCCCGCGCTTGAGTCCCTGCGCGCGTCGGCGTTGTCCGAGGAGGAGTTCGCGCGGGAGGCGGAGAAAGTCCTCCGGCAGGCGCTGGAGCAGGCGATTGAGTCGCAGATTCTCTACCGGGAGGCCAAGACCGCGGGAATGGAGATCCCCGATTTCGAAATCGAGAGGCGGGTCAACATCATCCGGAAGAAATATGATACCAACGACGCCTTCCAAAAGGCGGTGGAGTCTTCCGGAAGCACCATGGGTGATTTCCGCGAGCGGGTGCGCCGCCAGCTCATGGCCATGTCCATGGGCATGTCCAAGCGCCGGCAGTATGAGAAGGAGGCGGTGGTCACCGAAGAGGACATTGCCGCCTATTTCAAGGACCATCCGGAGGAGTTCTCCCACCCCGCGCGCGCGCGCGTCTGGCGCATTTTCATTTCCGCGCAGAAAAACAAGGAATCGCGCGGCGAGGCGCGGGAAAAGATTGAGTCCGTGCGGACGGAAATATTGAACGGGGCGGATTTTGCGGAGACCGCCCGCGCCAAGTCGGAGGGCCCCGAAGCCGAGGAGGGCGGGCTTATGGGCTGGGTTAAAAAAGGTGACCTGGTGCCCGAGCTTGACGCCGCCCTCGGGCCGCTTGCGCCGAACGAGGTCAGCCCGGTGGTTGAAACGGAGTTTGGCTTTCATATCCTCAGGGTGGAGCAGCGCGAGGAGGCGGGAACCTATTCCTTTGACCAGGCGCGCAGGGAAATTGAGCCCCTGCTGCGCGGCAAAATCGGCGCGGAGCGTTACCGCAAATGGATGGATGGACTGCGCAAGCGCAACAACGTCCGCATATACATGTGACGCCGTTCCGCCCGGTTTCATTCCGTTGCGGATATTTTTCCTGACATGTTCACGCGCGCGCTTAAAATGGCCTTTTGGGTCGCATACGATCACCTGGGCGGCTTGCTTGCGGCAAACCTGGTGTCGTTTGCCATGGTGTTTGGCCCTTTTGCGGCCGTCATGGCTGCCGGCCGGGCAATGGACAACCGGATGTTTTTCGCGGCCCTGATCCTGTCCGCCCTGTTTGGCCTGCACGCCGCCGCGGTGGCAATGGCGGGGCTGGCCGCGATGGTGCGGGAATTGATTGAAACCAGGGACGGCTCGGTGGGCCGGTTCTTTTCGGGAATGCGCCGCTTTGCATTCCGCGCGGCGGTGATGGCGGCAATGTACGGGATTGTCTCAACACTCCTGCTCACAAGCCTGTGGTTTTACGGTGTTCGCCTTTCGGCGTCTTTCCCGCTGGCCGGATACGGCCTGGGTGTGCTGGCCTTTTGGGTTCAGTTGTTCGTGCTCTTGACGGTTCCCGCCGCGTTTCCCGCGCTGGTCAACAGGGACGCCGGACCGGTTCAGGCGCTTAAGCTCGCGGTGTTTTTGGTGCTGGACAACCCGCTTTACTATGCCGGGGTGTCGCTTCACCTGCTGGTTTTGGCGGTGTTCTGCCTTATGGCGCCGCCGTTGCTTGTGTGTTTTTCATTCGCGCCCGCGGCGGTTTTCGCGGGGGCGGCGTATGAGATGCAGTCCCGGAAATACGCGGTAATCCGCGCGGCCGGGGGGGCTGGAGCCTCCGCAAAAGGCCTAAAAATTGAATTTGACGACGCAAATGATGATTATCTTAACCGGGGATTCCAAGATTTGGTTTTCCCCTGGAAAAGCTGAAAATCGGGCCGTTTAATGTTGCGGCCCGTTGGTTGTGTGAAGGCGCCGGCGTTGTGAAGGCGCAGGGTAATTGAACCGTTTCAAAAAGGACGTGACAAAAATGACGAGAATCACAGGCATTCAGGCCCGCGAGATTATGGATTCGCGCGGCAACCCCACCATCGAAGTTGACGTGCACCTGGCCTCCGGGTTCATGGGCCGCGCGGCGGTGCCGTCCGGCGCTTCCACCGGCGAGAACGAGGCCGTTGAGCTTCGCGACGGCGACAAGAAGCGCTATCTCGGCAAGGGCGTGACCAAGGCGGTCCGCAACGTCAATGAGATCATCGCGCAGGAGCTCATGGGCCTGGACGCCCTCGACCAGCGCGGCATCGACAAGACCATGATCGCCCTGGACGGCACCAAGAACAAGTGCAAACTGGGCGCGAACGCGCTGCTGGGCGTGTCCCTCGCCGTGGCCAAGGCGGCCGCCGAGACCGTCGAACTTCCGCTCTACAAGTACATCGGCGGCGTCAACGCCCACATGCTGCCCCTTCCGATGATGAACATCCTCAACGGCGGCAAGCACGCCGACGGCACGGTGGACTTCCAGGAATTCATGGTCATGCCCGTGGGCGCGCCCACCTTCCGCGAGGCGCTGCGCATGGGCGCCGAGGTCTTCCACGCGCTCAAGAAGGTGCTCAAGGAGAAGGGCTACAACACCGGCGTCGGCGACGAGGGCGGCTACGCGCCCAGCCTCAAAAACAACGACGAGGCGCCCGAGCTCATCATGAAGGCCGTGAAGGACGCGGGCTACAAGGCCGCCCAGGACATCCTCATCGCCCTTGACCCTGCCGCCAGCGAACTGGTCAACGAGGCCGCCAAGAAGAAGAAAAAGGGCTACTGCTTCTTCAAGTCCGACCCGGGCCGCATCGCCACCAGTGACGAGATGATCGCCCTGTGGCAGGGCTGGTGCAAGAAGTACCCTATCATCAGCATCGAGGACGGTTTGGGCGAGAACGACTGGGCCGGCTGGAAAAAACTCACGGACACCCTCGGCAAGAAGGTCCAGCTTGTGGGCGACGACCTGTTCGTCACCAACACGGAATACCTCGCGCGCGGCATCAAGGAGGGCGTTGCCAATTCAATCCTGGTGAAGGTGAACCAGATCGGCACGCTGACCGAGACGCTGGACGCCTGCCAGATGGCCCACCGCGCCGGTTACACCACGGTCATCTCGCACCGCAGCGGCGAGACCGAGGACGCCACCATCGCCGACATCGCCGTGGCGCTGAACGCCGGCCAGATTAAGACAGGGTCCGCCTCGCGCAGCGACCGCATCGCAAAGTACAACCAGCTCATCCGCATCGAGGAGGAACTGGGCGACCAGGCCTGCTTCGCCGGCCGGAACGCCTTCTTCAACCTCAAATAACCACGAACGAACGGAGGAGGGGGGCCGCAAGGCCCCCCTTCATGAATGACGGGAAGCACAGTTAGAAAATTCATCCTGGTCTTATTGGTGGCGGCCGGACTCTTCGCGCTGTACTGGCGGCAGCGCGACATGGAGGGCCGGTTTGAGGAACTGCGGGAAAACCAGGCGAACATCGAAAAAATGCGCAGGGAGGTTGAGGAGTTAAAACTGCGTGTCGAGCAGGCCAGGGAGCGGGTGGACGCCATGAAGAGCGACCCGGTCGAGTCGGAGGCGGCCGTGCGCCGAATCCGTCATTTCACCAAAGGGGAGGGTGAGCACATTTACCGGGTGCAGACACCCTCCGCCGCGCCTGAAGCCGCGCCCTCCCAGGGGGAAAAACAGCCCACCCCGCCCGTTCAATAGTCCGGCAGCAAAATCAAGGGAGAAATGTCAATGGACGCCATCGAAGCCCTGCGGCAGCGCCGTTCAGTGCGCGCCTACGACAAGGATCGCCCCGTTTCCGCCGAAGAGTTGGAGACCATTGTGGACTGCGGCCGGCTGGCTGCCTCGGCGCGCAA
>JBHEKP010000278.1:0-16864 GCA_041859375.1 Candidatus Hydrogenedentales bacterium
ATCCCCCCCATTCCCGTTCGGGTGGACGGAAAAAACTATCTGACACAGCCCGTCACGGTTGAGGTGACCGACGCCGTGCAGCCTTCCGGCGCGGGTCAGGGCGGTGGTGAAATTACGGTGGACGCGCTTGCTTTTGTGGAAAGCGCCGTCGACAAGACGGAGGTGTTCCAGGGGGAATCGGTGACGCTGACCCTGCGTGTGTATGTTTTGGATGAAAACGGCGTCAACCTAGAGGGGCCGCGCACCATACCCATGCCCGCCCTGCAGGGATTTTATTCCGGGCAGCAGTCCCAGCAGAACACACGCGCCGTGAAGAACGGCCGCAACTACCGGGTCAACGAGATCACCCAGAAACTTTTCCCCACAATGCCGGGAGCCCTCACAATTGATTCCTGGAGCTGGCAGGGTGTCGTTTACTGGCCGTCACAGAACATGTTCCGCCAGTCTTCGGCGGTGCGCGACTTTTTCACCCCCCCAATCACAATCAACGCAACACCCCTTCCCGACCGCCCGTCGGACTTCTCCGGCGCTGTCGGCAAATACAGCATCAGGGGGGAGTTGCCGGCCCGTGAAATGATGCAGGGGGTGCCGGTGAAATGGCGCATAACCATCCAGGGCGAGGGGAATCCCGACGCCGTGGGCGCGCCGAAACTGCCCGATGTGCCCTGGGCGCATCTGGCGGGGCCCGAAGTGGAGATGAAACCGGACGGGACCAACGGGGAACCCGCAAAATATTTCACCTACACGCTCACACCGCTTGAAACCGGCGAGCACACCCTGCCGCAGGTTTCGTTTGTCTTCTTCGCGCCCATCATAAAGAACTACAAGACCGAATCAACCCCCGAGGTGAAAGTCAGCGTGCTGCCGGCCCAGGACGCCGAACCCATGGTGGCCATTGGCGGCTCCGCGGAGGAGAAGCGCGCAAGCGTTGAGCTTCTCAACGACGACTTCTACCCGATAATCACTGAAACGGCGGAATTGGGTCCCGCCGGAAGCCGGAGTGTGCGGTCCGTGTTGTTCATCATGGGCATGGTCCTCCCCCCCGTGCTGTTTGCGGTGTTCGCCCTGGTGCTGCGAAAACGGCGTCGGCTGGATTCCGATGAGGCCTACAAGCGCCGCTATTACGCCTGGGACCGCTTTACGGGACGTTTGAACGGGGCGTCGGGTTCCGCCTCCCTTGCGGACACCCTTTATCAGGCACTCTCAGAGTACGTCGCGGATTCGCTGGGCCTTCCCGGCGCGGGCCTCACTTCCGTTGAAATACGCGGCGCGCTGGAAAAGGCCGGCGTGGAACAGGCGCTAGCGCAGAGTTGCGCGGACATGCTGCGCGCCTGTGAGCGTGCCCGGTATGCGGGGGATTCCTTCACGGGCGACGAGGAGGAGGCGCTGTTGAGCGGTGCTCGCCATGTGGCGGAAAAATTGCGCCGTGAATTTAAAAAGGAGGCAAAACAATGAGCCTGCTTTTGGGGTTTGTTCTGTGCTGCGCCGCATCCACCTACCAGGAGTCCTTTGACGGCGCCAACGCCGCCCACCAGAAGGGCGCATACGCCGAGGCGGCTGCGGAATATGGAAGGCTTGCCGGTTCCGGCGGGGAAAATGCGGATGTGTATTACAACATGGGGAACACCATGGCGCGCATGGGGAAGCCGGGCGCGGCGATTGCCTGCTATGAAAAAGCCCTGCAACTGGCGCCGGCGCACGAACCCGCGAGGCATAATCTTGAGAAGATGCTCGAAAACACAAAGCGTAATCTCGCCAAACCCCTTCCGCCTGACTGGCAGCAGGCCCTGCTTTTCTGGCACGAAAATCTCACCCTGTCCGCCGTTTCTGTGCTGGCGCTGTCGCTTTGGCTCGCGTTTTGGGTTGTTGCGGCGCTCAGGGTGTGGCGTCCCCTCCCCTGGCTTCGTCCCGTTGCGGCCGTCTGCTGTCTTTTGGCGGTTGTGGCCGTCTGCTCGGTCTGGGTGAAGGCAAACCCCGCGCCACTGGCGGTTGCGACCCGTTCGGAAGTTCCCGTGTTTTTTGGAAAAAACCAGGACGAACCGCCCCGTTTCATGCTTTACGAGGGGGATCGCGCCGCGCCTGAAAGAATCGAGGGCGATTGGGTGTTGCTTTCCACGGCGGGCGGCGAGCGTGGATGGGCCCGCCGTTCCACCCTGGCGCTTGTGACCGGCCGGGGGCTTGAGTTGGAGATGGATGGCGAAGGCAGCGAAAGCGGCAAAGGTTCGTGATGACTACCGAAACAACAGAAAACATGCTTGACCTCGCGGAAATGGCCCGGCAGGATCCCGTCCGGTTCCGGGGAATTTCCTATGAGCAGTGCGTGCAGTCTGTGCGCGCCCATCTTGAGGCCGAGCGCCAGCGTCTGCGCGGGCAGCATAATTCCGGCGTGTCCGGCCACAACACCCTGCGCGGTTTCACCTCCCTGTGCGATTCCATTGTCAAATCCGCCGCCGCGTTCGCGCTCAGCCGATGCAAAAACCCCCAGATTCTGCTTTCCCGCGTCTCCATCTGCGCGCTCGGGGGGTATGGACGGGGCGAAATGAGCCCCTGCTCCGATTTGGACGTGTCGCTGCTCTTTGACAACGTCTTTGACAGCGAGATTGAAGCGGTGAACGGTTTCCTCACCCCGTTTTTCTGGGACATCGGCCTCCATGCCGGATACACCCTGCACAGCGTGCGCGAGGCCGCCGAACTGGCTGTGAAGGATCCGCGCGTTTTCACCAGTTACGCCCAGGCCCGGCTGGTTGTCGGTGACAACACGACACTGGGCAGGCTGAAGCTTTCCCTTTCTGATCTCGGCGATCAGGCGCGCTCCTCCGTGATGCGGTATGTGCGCCAGCGGGAAAACCGCATGGAACTCCCGCCCGAACACCGCGACGTCTTTGCGCTGGAGCCGAACATCAAGGAGAGCGCGGGCGGGCTCCGCGATTTCCATGCCGGGCTTTGGATGATAATAATCACCCACGGCGCAATGGGCCTGGACGACATGGCGCGGCTTGGCCATGTGACCCCAGTGGAGCATCTTGAGCTGCTGGACGGGCTTGATTTTCTGTGGCGCGTCAGGAACGAGCTGCACTTTCACACGGGACGCGAGGAGGACCGGCTGTCCTTTGCGATGCAGCGCCATGCGGCGCGCTTCTTTGGCTATGGCGACGACTCGGCGGGCGCGGTGGTGCGGTTCATGGAGGATTACTACCAGGCGGCCTCCTCGGTGAGGCGCTTCCTGCAAATCGCCGCGCGAATCTGCGACCAGGCCCCCATGTCGGAGATGTTTGTGCAGCACCCGGCGGGGCGCTCAAAAATCACCGTGTATTCGGGGCATTTGTGCGTTGACCCCTCGGACAAAAACTGGTTCGCGGAAAACCCCACCCGCCTCATGGAGATATTCTGGGAGTGCGCGCGGCGCACAACGCCCCTTGCCCCCTCCACCGGGCACTGGGTGAGGAATTCCCTGGGGCTTGTCAACGACGCGTTCCGCAGCAATGACGTGGTGAGGCGCTATTTCATCGCCATTTGCAACCGTCCGCTCCAGGCGGGGGCCGCGCTGCGAGAGGCCGCCGGCTCAGGCCTGCTTGGGGCGTACCTGCCCGAATATGAGGCGATCAGGGGGGTGCTGTGCTACGAGGACTTCCACAGCTTCCCGGTGGACGAGCACACCCTGCGCGCCCTGGAGGCGCTTGGGCAAATCCCCAGGATGAAGGGTGACGTGGCGATGTTCCTCTACCGGGTCCTTGAGAGGGTCCGTGATCCGCATGTGCTCGTGCTTGCCGTCCTGCTCCATGACCTGGGGAAGGTGGCCGGGGAAATCCATGTGGCCGAGGGGGCGCGCATCGCCGGTGAGATATGCGCGCGCATCAACCTTTCCGAATACGACACACAGCGCATCGTTTATCTCGTGAACAACCACATGGCAATGTCCGACATCGCCTTCTACCGCGACACGGACGACATGGAAATCGTCCAGGCCTTTGCGCAGGGCGTGAAGACGGACGACATGCTGCGCATGCTCCTGCTGCTCACCTATGCCGATTTGAGCGCGGTGGGGCCGAACGTCTGGAATGAGTGGAAGGGCGCCCTCCTCATAAAGCTGTTTCTCAAGGCGGAGCGCATCCTGATGGGCCGGGATGACTTCTCGCCGGACGACGAATGGCTGGAGGCGAAGGGAAGAAAGGCGGTCGAGTCGCTTCCGGAAGAGCGCCGGGCCGCCATGGAAAACCACCTGCAAAGGCTCGGGGAGCGCTATCTGCTTGCGTTCTCGCCCGAACAGATGGCCCTCCACCTCGACTGTGTGGAGCAGGCGGCGTCCGACGGGCTCGCCCTTCGCTGTGTGGGCCACGAGGACACGGGCACCACGGAGGTGGTTGTCTGCACCCGCGACCGGCACGGGCTGTTTTCGGAGATTGCGGGCTGTTTCACGGCGCAACTGGTCAGCGTGCAGAACGCGGTCCTCTTCACCCGCAGCGACGGCTGGGTGGTGGACTGTTTCATGGTTGAGGACGCGGCCAAGCACAGGCCGCTGACGCAGAACGAGCTTGACAGCGTGGGAAACCTGCTTCGGAAGGTCATCCTGGACGGCCATGATGTCCGCAAGCATGTGGAGAAGTCCAAGCACCGGCTCTTCGCGCTGCAGACGCCCCCGCTCGCGGTGAAAACCACGGTCGAACTCGACAATGACGCATCAAAGTCCGACACGGTCATAGACATTGTGACCGGTGACCGCACGGGGCTGCTTTATGACATTTCGTCCACCCTCTCGGGGATGGGCATTGACTTTTCCACGGCCCACATCCGAACCGATGTGGGCCGGGTCCGCGACTCGTTTTACGTGCGCATGAACGGCAACAAAATCGAGGGGCACACCCTTCGGGACTTTGTGCGCCAGCGGCTGCTGGACGCCATCGGCCCGGTGGCCGCCATCGAAACAAGAGAGGAGAATGTGAAATGAAGACCAAGAACCTGTTTATTGCCGCGGCCGCCGCCGTCCTGACGGTGTGTGCGGGAATGGCCACGGCGCAGCAGTCCCTGCTTCACCAGATTCAGGGTGAATTTGTGGATCTGCACTCCAAGCTTCGCCCGTCGGTGGTCAA
The DNA here is from genome assembly GCA_041859375.1 of Candidatus Hydrogenedentales bacterium. Lineage (GTDB taxonomy): Bacteria > Hydrogenedentota > Hydrogenedentia > Hydrogenedentales > CAITNO01 > JBHEKP01. Next base: position 5,088 of record JBHEKP010000278.1, read on the forward strand.
CATCGACGTGCAGGGAAAGTCCGAGGATCAGGAGACGGGCGGCATGGAGGAGCTTTACCGCTTCTTCAACATGCCCATGCCCCAGCAGCAGGAACGCCCCCGCCAGCAAATCCGCCCGCACGGGACCGGCTCCGGGTTTGTCTATGACGACAAGGGGCACATCATCACCAACAACCATGTCGTGGAGGAGGCGGAAAAAATCACCGTCCGCTTCGAAAACGGCAAGGAGTATGAGGCGAAGGTGGTCGGCAACGATCCGGAAACCGATCTTGCCGTGATCAAAATCGAGCCGGACGGCCCCATTGCCCCGCTTCCCCTGGGCGATTCGGACACGGTGAAGGTGGGCGAATTCGCGATTGCCGTGGGCAGCCCGCGCGGATTCGAGGGCTCAATGTCCTACGGGCACATCAGCGCGCTCGGGCGCGAGGGCCTGGCCGGACTGGCCATGCAGGGGCTGACCTTCCAGAATTTCATCCAGACGGACGCCGCCATCAACCTTGGGAACAGCGGCGGCCCCCTGTGCAACATTGACGGCGAGGTTATCGGCATCAACACCGCCATCGTGTTCGGGGCCAATTCCATCGGCTTCGCAATCCCGATCAACACCGCAAAGGCGACAATTCCCGATTTGATCGAGAAGGGCAGGATTTCGCGGGGGTATCTCGGGGTCTCCATTGAGGACGCGAAGAACTTCTCCGATGTTCCCACCCTGGAGCTTCCCGACACCAACGGCGCGGTGGTCAGACAGGTGCAGCCGGACACCCCCGCCGCCAACGCGGGCATCAAGACCTACGATGTGATTCGCAAGGTCAACGGCGAGCCGGTGGCCACGGCCAACGAGCTGGTGCGCAAGATTTCATCCTTCGCCCCCGGAACCACCGTGACCCTTGAGGTGTGGCGCGACAAGCAGGCGCAGAACATCGAGGTCAACCTCACCGAGCGCAATGTGGTGCCCAACACGCGCGCCGAGGACAAGAGCGCGCTGGGCGTCAAGGTTCAGGATCTGAACCCCTCGCTGCTTGAGCGCATGGGTCTCAAGGCCGGCGTGAAGGGGGTGCTCGTGACCGAGGTCGAGCCCGGAAGCCCCGCAGAGGAGGCGCGCCTGATGCAGGGCGACATCATCATCGAGGTGGCACAGCAGCCCGTGGCGTCGGCTGCGGAATTCTTCTCCCTGGTGGACAAGAACGCCCAGCCCGGAAAGTCGCTCCTCGTGCGCTTCACCCGCGGCGACAATGAACCGGACATCACCGTGATTCGCGTTCCCAAGGAGTAGCCTGTATTTGGTCAACGGCGGGGCGCGGCTGGAACGGCCGCGCCCCGTTTTGTTTTTCCGGGGATTGCCGGTACAATTACACGAACAGGAGAAATGAAACGAATGCGTTACCGATTGCTCGACGGGACCGGATGGAATGTGTCGGCGGTCTCTTTCGGTGCCTGGCAGTTGGGCGATGAAACCTTTTGGGGGAGGGATGACGAGGCGGATGCCGAGGCGGCGGTGCGGTGCGCGCTGGACTGCGGCGTCAACCTCTTTGACACCGCGGAGATGTACGGCGACGGCGAGTCGGAACGGGTGCTTGGCGCGGCGCTCGGCGCGGATCATGCGCGCGTGCACATCGCCACCAAGGTTTCCCCGGAAAACTGCGCCCCGGACAGGTTGAGAAATTCCTGCGAGCAAAGCCTCCGCCGTCTTGGCAGGGACTGGATAGACCTTTACCAGGTGCATTGGCCCTGCCGTGATGTGTCATTTGATTCCGTCCAGGAAACCATGGAAACGCTCAGGCAGGAGGGAAAAATTCGCGCGGTGGGGGTGTCGAATTTCGGGGTCGGGGACATGGGGGCGTGGATGGCGTCGGGAAAACCGACAACAAACCAGATTGGTTACAACCTGCTTTTTCGCGCGCCTGAATACGGGTTGATTCCGGAATGCCGCAGGAATGGCATCGGTGTCCTCGCCTACATGCCCCTCATGCAGGGGTTGCTGGCGGGAAGGTATGAGGCCGTGGCGGACATTCCGATGCTGCGCAGGCGGACAAGGCACTTCTCCTCCGCACGGTCGGGCACCCGGCACGGCGAGTCCGGACATGAGGATCTCCTGATGGACACGGTGCTTGATCTCCGTGATTTCGCCGAGGCAATCGGGATTCCCATGGCCACCATGTGCCTTTCATGGCTGGTTGCCCAGCCGGGGGTCACTTCCGTGGTGCTGGGGGCAAGAAACGAGCGCCAGCTTCGGGGGAACCTCGAGGCGGCGGATCTATACATCGGTCCGGCTGCCGTGGCGCAGCTTAATGAGATAACCTACCCCCTGAAACGGGCGATGGGACAGAACTGCGACATGTGGCAGTCGGAGGGGGATTCGCGCGTCCGCTGAGGGTCGCGCGCCTATTCGCCCCAGCGCGCCCTGCGCGAGCGGTCGGCAAGCCACTGGGTTTGCGCGTCCAAAATGGCCATCCACTGCGCCGGTGAGTATCCCGCCACCCTGCCCCCCTGCTGCGGGGTCTGGTAGCACACGGTGGTCACGTGCTTGACGCCGACCGCGTAATAGAGGGCAACCCGTTCCGCGTAGGAAAGGGTGCGGTGGGTCTCATAGGCCTTGAGGAGGGTTTCCGTGCGGAAGGCCATTTTCTCCTCGCTGGTGGTCGTGCGGATGCAAAGGTTTGAAACGGCGTAGGATATGTCCTCAAGGTAGCAACCGTCGCCGGCAAACTCAAGATCAATGATGGCCATCAGGTTCTCGCCGTCGAAAAGCAGGTTGCCCCCGTGCCAGTCGCCGTGGATAAGGCCGGTTTCAAAGGCATAGCGCTTGTCGATGTCAAGTATCTGCGCGGCCCCGTGGAGGAAACGGACGATGTTGTTGCAGTGGCCGACGGTTTTCTCGTCGTTGCGCTCCTGCAGCGCCATCTGAAAAAACTTCTCAAAGGTTTCCCTGGGCACCTCGCTGAACCGCCATTTCCGCGCATCGCGCGGCGGCACCGGAATGCCCTGGCACACCTGATGGAAACGGCCAAGCGCGGATCCGGACACCTCAAGGGTGGCCTCGCTCACCGACATGCAGTAACCGTAGATGAATTCCTGAAGTTCGAGGCACCAAGTGTCCTGGATTACAAAGGTGCGCCCTTCCCTGGTCGGCTGGATTCGGGCAACGGGAAGGTTGTTTTCAGCCAAATGACGGGACAGGCTGTGCTGAAAATAGAGCGAATCCACTGTGGGGACGTCGTTGCGGTAAGTCTTTGCAAGAAAACGGCCAAGCGACGTGTCCACCACCATTTTGCGGTGGCGGCGCTGATGGGTGGTCTCAAGTTGTTGGGGCGTGCCCACCTCGCCGAGGTCATAATTTTCCCTTATGACTTCGCCGATGATTTCAAGACCTGTCAGTTTGGTGTCCAATGGTGCGCCAATGCCTTAATAAAGACGAAAATTGGGTAAAAAAACACCCATAAATCTCCCTGGGAGCATAAGTTGGTCTTTTGCTAGGGTTGATATAGAATACTCCAGAGAGGGCAGAAAACGCAAAAAGCTCTAAACACGGTGAAAAGAGCTGCCGAAAGCCCGAAACCTGCCAGTTCTGCGGCATGACTTGAAAAAACCGGCGAATAAATAGTATCATGATTATGTTTCTCATGATAATCTGTTCGCAAAACGTATTAAAGGAATGAAAGATGGCCTCGCTGAAGGAAAACAACGGAAGTTTGGAAGGTTTGTCCGAGGTTGAGCACCTGAAATCTGAGAGCAAAGGCCTTTATCACCCCATCGAAGTGGAGTTGGGCCAGTCGACAAAGGCATTCACGGAAGAAACGGTGCAAATCCTGAAACATCATGGCACCTATCAGCAGGATGACCGGGATGTGCGTCTTGAGTTGAAGAAAAAGGGCCTTGAATGGGTCTTCTCCATGATGGTGCGCACCAAGTTTCCGGGGGGAAGGCTGACTGCCGAGCAATACTTGATTTGCGATGAACTTGCTGACAAGTATGGCCAGAAGGACATGCGTGCCACCTCACGGCAGGATTTTCAGTTTCACGGCGTTGTAAAGGGCAATCTGCGGCCGCTGATTCATGATCTGAATCTTTTGGGGGGAATGACCACCCTCGGCGGGTGCGGTGACGTGGTGAGAAACACCATGGCCCCGCCTGTGGCGGATATCGACCTGAGTTACAGCCGGTGCGGCAGGGATTTACTGGCCCTTGCGGATGATTTGGCGGCAAAAACGCTTCCACGGACCAAAAGTTACTTTGATCTGTGGCTGAACGATGAAAAGGTCACCGTAAACGGCGACGGCACGGTGACTTTTTCCTCCGCCCCCGTGGAAATGGCGGCGGAGCCCCTCTATGGAACCCAGTATCTTCCCCGCAAGTTTAAAATCGGCATTGCCGCAGATTTTGACAATTCGGTGGATGTTTACACGCAGGATGTGGGCATCATTGCGTGCACGTTGCCGGAGAACGGCGGTGATGATTCCGGCAGGATTGTGGGCTATGAATTCCTCGCGGGGGGCGGCTTGGGCCATTCGCACACAAAACCGAACACCTATCCAAGGCTGGGAACGCCAATTGCCTTTGTTTCGGAAGAGGAAGTGTGGCCCCTGCTTGAGGCGGTCATCAGGGTGCAGCGGGATTATGGTGACCGTTCAGACCGGAAGCAGGCCAGGTTGAAATACACCATGGACCGGCTTGGCATTGATGAATTCATGCGCCTGGTCCGGGAATATGCGGGACGGACCTTCCCGGAACCGCGCGGGGTAAAAATCACCGACCAGCCGGATTATCTGGGTTGGCATGCGCAGATCCAGCCCGGCCTTAACTATGTGGGCGTGTGGGTGGAGAACGGGCGCATTCGTGACTTTGAAAACGGCATATCCTTCAAGTCGGGGCTGCGGAATGTCATTGACCGTTTCCGTCCGCAGGTGAGGGTCACCCCCCATCACAATCTGATTCTTGCCGGCATTGGGGACAAGGATGTGGACGCGGTGCGGGAAATGCTTGACCAGTACCGCATTCCAACCGACAAGGGGATCGGCGCGATCCGCAGGATGGAAATGGCCTGTCCGGCCCTGCCCCTCTGCCCCCTGGCCCAGAGCGAGTCGGAACGGGTGTTTCCAGAAGTAATGGCCGGGCTTGAGGCGGCGGGGCACGGTGACGCGGACGTGGTGATACGGATGACCGGATGCCCCAACGGCTGTGCGCGCTCAACCACCTCCGAGATTGGATTGGTTGGCAAGGGCCCCGGACGGTACATCCTCTATGTGGGCGGCGAATACAACGGCACCCGCCTCAACCAGGTGGTTGATGAAAAGCTCAAGTACGAGAACATTGTCCCCGTCGTATCCTCGCTGCTGTCGCTTTGGAAGGCGGACAGGGCGGAGAATGAACGCTTTGGTGACTGGTCGCACAGGCTTGGCACTGCGCGCCTTCGGGAAATGCTCGAAGGGGCGAAAGGCTGAGTCCGCCGATCGAACATGGAACAATCAACATGGATGCACTCAAGGGAACCGCACCGGAAAACATGTCCGAAGCGGAACTTGCCGAATTAAACGCCCTTTCCCCCGCGGAACTGTTCGCGTGGGCGCTGGAAGCCCATGGTGAACGCGCGGGCATCATCACCTCATTCCAGGACACGGGTTGCGTCATGGTGGACATGATGAGCCGGTGCGCCCCAGGAATGAGGGTCATGACCATTGACACCCTGCGGCTCCATGAGGAGACCTACCGGCACATCCGCGAAATGGAGGCCAGGTACGGGATAACGGTGGAGCGATTCTCCCCGGACCCGGAAAAATTGGAACGGATGGTTTCCCGCCATGGGGAGTTCCTGTTTTTCGACTCCAAAGCCAAGCAGGAGTTCTGCTGCCAGGTTAGAAAAGTCGAACCCAACCAGCGCGCCCTGGCGTCGCTGGATGTGTGGTTTACCGGGTTGCGCCGGGACCAGTCCGTGGCGCGCGGCGACACGCCAAAAGCCGCGATCGTGGACAGGGGCGGCAGAAAAATCGTTAAAATCGCCCCCCTCGCCGACTGGACGCAGGCGGAGGTGGACCACTATGTGGCGGAAAACAATGTCCCTAAAAACAGCCTGTACCAGATGGGGTACACCAGCATAGGCTGCGTGATATGCACCACCCCCACCCTGCCACGGGAGGAAAAAAGGGCCGGACGCTGGCGTTGGTTCAATTATCTCGAAGGGGACAAGAAGGAATGCGGCATCCACATCGGTGGAAGCGGCATCTGAACTGAAAACAAAGAACGCCGCCGGAGCCAAAAGCGCCGGCGGCGTTCTGTTTTTCCAGGGGGGGTTACTTCGCGTGTTTGGAAAGGTAGGCCGCCACGCCGTCGGCGGAAGGCTTCATGGCCTCCTCGCCTTTGCGCCAGTTGGCCGGGCAAACCTCGCCGTGCTCCTCATGGTACTGCAGGGCGTCCACCACGCGCAGGGCCTCGTCAACGCTGCGGCCGAGGGGAAGATCGTTCACCAGGGCGTGGCGCACAATGCCGTCCTTGTCGATCAGGAACAGGCCGCGAAGGGCAATGGCCTCGTTCACAAGCACGCCGTAGTCTCGGGCAATCTGCTTTGTCAGGTCGGCCACCAGCGGATACTGCACATCGCCAATTCCGCCCTTCTCCACCGGCGTGTTGCGCCAGGCCCAGTGGGTGAAATGGGAGTCGACGGAAACGCCCACGAGCTGCACTCCCCTTTCCTGGAAGTCCTTGATCCGCGCGTTGAACGCAAGAATCTCGGAGGGGCACACAAAGGTGAAGTCAAGGGGGTAGAAGAAAAGAAGCACATACTTTCCGCGGTAGTCGGAAAGCTGGAACTTTTCATTGAACGTGTTGTCCGGCATTACCGCCGTTGCTTTGAAATCGGGGGCCGACTGCGTGACCTGAACTGACATTTCACTATCCTCCGTAAAGTTGGTTGACTTGTTCCCCGGTGTCTTTGGCCTGCACAGGGGAACTTTACCGGTTGACTGAAGTTAATCCTTCCGCCACCAATGTAAACTTATCAGGAGTGATTATTATTTCCGGGGTAATCAGGTGGCCGAACCGCCAGCGGATGCGCCGGTGGACGGGGTGCGGGCGCCAAGCTCACGATCAAGGAGGAACATGCCGCCCGGCGCACCCTGGACCATTTTCATCTGGGCAACGATGTCGCTGGCGTTGGCCTCCTCCTCAACCTGCTCGGTGACAAACCATTCCAGGAAGGTGGCGCTGGCCGGGTCCTTGAGTGCGGTGGCCTTGTTGTGGAGCTTGTTTATGCATTCCGAGATGTGGCACTCATGCTTGTAGGCGGCCTCCCAGGCGGCCAGGGGGCTCTTCCAGTCAATCTTGGGGGCGTTGATGGCCTTGAACGAGATGTTTCCGTTCCGACTGAGCACATACTCGAAGAATTTCGACGCGTGGGAAAGCTCCTCCTGCACCTGGATCCGCATCCAAGCCGCCATCCCCTTCAGGTTCAGATCCTCAAAATAGCTCACCATGGCCGTGTAAAGGTAGGCGCTGTACAGCTCCTCGTTGATTTGCGCGTTGATCGCGTCCTGCATCTCTTTTTTTATCATGGTCGTCTTCTCCTTGTTTGTGAATGGTTAACACGCGCGGCGGCGGGACGATTTCCCCGGAGCCGGATCAGTCTGCCAGGAGACTCGCCAGGTTGCATGCCGGGCATAGCCCGGAAAATTCCAAGCGCCATCCCTCCACTTTAAAACCGCTTTTAAGAACAACCGGCTCGTCCACACCCCGTACCATGTCGGGGGTCAAATCCTCGATTATGCCGCATTCCATGCAACGGACATGGTAATGGGGGGAAACATCGCCGTCATAACGGCACTGCCCTCCAGCCATGTCGAGCTTCAGAATCTGTCCGTTTCTCCATAGGAGGTCAAGGTTTCTGTAAACCGTTCCCAGGCTGATGGTTGGCATTTTTTCCCGGACGATGGAATAGAGGTCTTCGGCGGAGGGATGGGTTTTCAGCTTTTTTAGCTCTTCAAGCACCACCCGTCTTTGGCGGGTCATTCGCTGACTTTTCTGGGCTGTGTGCAAAATCTCACCCTTTCTTTTTATTTACGCCACTCCTCTTTTAGAGTAGCACGTTTAAAGGAAAAACTCAATTAAAATCAATTACTAACAAGGGATGGGGTCACCAGGCGGGCAGTTCTCTTTCGCTGAGATGGTTTCGGGCGGTGATTCTGGCCAGGCTTATCAGTCTGGGGCTGACGCTGACGGTGGTAAGCCCCGCCTCTATGAGCCGGGGCAGATATTCGGTTTGACCGCCAAGTTCCCCGCAAAGGGAAAGGGTTTTTCCGGCCTCCCGGGCGGCTTCCACCATCTGTGAAAGCAACCGCCAAAAAGCCGCGCTTTCCGGGTTGAAGTCTTTGGCCACAAGATCGTTGTCCCGGTCCACCGCAAAAAGATACTGAATGAGGTCATTGCTGCCGATGCTTCCAAAATCGGCCAGTTTGAACAGTTCGCGGGCGCAGAAGCAGGCTGAGGGAACCTCAAACATGACACCATGCCGTATGGGGCCGGAATTAATATCCAGGGTGTTCTGAAGAAAGATTTCCTTCATGGTGTAAAACTGCTGGGTGTCCACAACCATCGGATAAATGACGTTGACAGGCCCCGCCTGTGAGGCGCGTGCGATTGCCCTGGCCTGTGTGGCAAGCAATTCGGAATGGCCCAGGAGCAGCCGCGCACCCCGGTACCCCAAAACGGGATTGTCCTCTTTTGGGATGTTCAGGAAACGAATGGCCTTGTCCCCGCCAAGATCAAGCAGGCGTATGTAGACCGGCTGGCCCCCCATTTTTTCCACCACCCGGGCATAGCGTTCATACTGCTCGTCCTCGTTCAGAAGACGGTCGGCGGCGATAAACTCGAACTCCGTCCGGTACAGGCCAATACCCTCGGCGCGCATGTCCAGCACCGCGTCAACATCATTGAATGTGTTGATGTTGGCGAGCACGGTGAGTCCGTCCACGGGCGGCACCGCGTTGGGGCGGTGAATTCCCCCCTTGCGCAGCGCGGGATACAGGTTGAGCGTGGCGGGGGTGGGGTTGACGATTATTTCACCGGTGCGCCCGTTCAAAAGCACCCAGTCGCCGGGTTGAATGGATTCGGCCGCCCCTTTGATGCCGCTTACCGCGGGAATCCCAAGAGCCCGCGCCAGAATGGCCGCATGGGAGGCCGCGCCGCCCTTTTCCGTGATCAAGCCGGATATCGTGCTGGTGTCCAGCCCCACCGTTTCCCCGGGGGTCAGTTCGGCGGCCACAAGGATTCTGGGTTCAATGGTGTGCGGTTTTTCTGGTTCAGAAACCGCAACGGCGGAGGAGCCGTTCACAAATGTCTCCAACAGACGGTTCCTCACCTCGCCGATGTCAGAAGCGCGATCCTTGAAATAATCATCCTCAAGGGCGAGCAGCCGTGACTCAAAATCATTGAGGACGCGCAGGCAGGCCGCCTCGGCGTTGACGCATTCCGCCCGGACAATCGCCACGGCCTCGGAGGTCAACGTCTCGTCAAGGAGGATCATTTTCTGGGCGACAAAAATGCTTGCATGGGCCGAACCCAGATTCTTTTGAACTTTTTCGACGAATTCATCAAATTTGGCGGCGGTGACGCTTATCGCGTCCAGAAGCCGTTCCACCTCGGAATCGAGCTGATGCGGTTCTATGGTGTAGCTGGACACAACGGAACCATCCCGTTCGCGGATAATTTCCGCACGGGCGTAACTCAAGCCGTCACTTATGGGAAGACCGCCGTGCCGCGTTTCCAAACTTGCTTTTTCAAGGGGCGCTGTCATCATGCTTCCCGTGTGCGTGTCCGGGCCTTGCGCGGTCCCGGACGCGCCGTCCGTAAAAATTCCGGATCAAGCATACTCAAAAACAGCCACAGAATTAAAAAAAAGGGCGCTGTTTCCAACGCCCTCTGTGTTCATTCTGTGGTTCAGACGCCCTGCGCCGGTCAGCTTTTCTTTGGGACGGCCTTCTTTTTGGCCGGTGCCTTCCTGGGCGCGGCCGCGGTTGCGGGCTGTTGGGCGTTCAAATGTTTCAGAGCTTCGAGCAGGTTGCCGATGGCAAGCTGGTTGTCATCGCTCAAAGCCCATCCGGAAGCCTGCACCTGCCCGCAAAAGGCGGTCCACTCCTCATGCCCCCAGTTCCCATTGTGCTGGATCACAAAGTCCGTTGCCAATTTCGCAATTTTTGCGATTGCGGGGTTCGTGGCCATGTTGTTTTTTCCTTTCCGTTGTTCCCCTGACCAGAAATTGTAAAGTTACTGCCCTTTTAGCAGAAAAACAAAATAGTCTTCTTGAACATTCCCCCTTGAGTGGAAAATTATTGTTTTTCAAGCCAGGAATTAAACACCAGCAACGCCCAAATTCTCAGACTATGGTCACGAAAGCCCCGTTGATGGCTTGTTATCAATTCGTCAATTGCATTTGCTGTGAAATAGCCCTCGCGGACAATTTTCGGAGAATTTGACAATAAATTCATTTCATTCCCAAGGCACCCATTCAGCCATGCACCCATGGGAGGGGTAAACCCCTGTTTGGGCGCTGAAATGACGGATTTAGGCAATTTCGGTGACATCGCATCACGGAGCAGAATCTTTGTCCGGTTTGCGGTTGCCTTCAAACGGGAGGGTGCCGCCGCCATGGTTTCAATGAGCCGGTGGTCTGCAAAGGGCACGCGGGACTCCAAACCGTGGGCCATGCTCATCCTGTCACTGTATTGGAGCAGATTGTTTGGCAGGAACGTGTGCACATCCACGTACATGGCCCGGTTTACCGGTTCCATGCCGGGCACTTCCCGTGCGAAGGCATGCATTGGCTCCCAGGAGTCCCTTCCGGAAAGTTGTTTTGAAAAGGAATCCGTGTAAAGTGATTTTTTCTGTTCCGGTGTGAAATGGCTCATCCAAAGGGCGTACATGAAATCAGGTTCAAGCAGGTTTCCCGCTGAAAACTCGCGAATCCGGCGGGGCAGTTCCCTGCCCTGCGTGTTTTCCGGGAGCATCTTCAGCATCCGGTCCAAAAGAACACGGATTGGCATGGGCAACACGGCCCGCCATGTTTGGGAGAGGGCCACGCCCCGGTATCTGGGATAACCGCCGAAGCATTCATCCCCCCCGTCCCCGGAAAGCACCACCTTCACATGACGGCCCACTTCCCGGCAGATTTCGTGGGTGAGGAGGGCGGTCGGGTTGGCGAAAGGCTCGTCAAAATGGCGGAGGACTGTTTCCACCATGGTTTCAGGGCGGGGCTCCACCACCAGTTCATGGTGTTTTGTCCCAAGGTGGCGGGAAACCTCCCGCGCCTGGGCGCGCTCGTCATACAAACTGCCCTCGCCGCCGAAGCCAACTGTAAAGGTAAGGGGCGACGCCCCCTGTTCCCCCATGAAACTGACAATGGTGGTGCTGTCCAGGCCGCCGCTGAGAAATGCGCCCACGGGCACATCAGCAATCATGTGCAGCCGGATGACGCGTTCGAGCGTCCCGAGAAGCGTGTCCCGCCACTCCCCCGCCGTCCAGTCGCGCCGCTGAATCCGCTCGTTCAGCCGCCAATACCGGCGCACTGCCAGGCGGCCCCGCCGCCAGGTGGCGCAATGGCCGGGGGGAATCTGCCGTATGCCGCGGTAAAAGGTGCGCGGCGGCATGGTGTGCAGGAAGGTCAGATAATCATCCATCGCCTCCAGATCCACCGTCCGGTCAACATCCGGGGAGAGCAGCAATGCCTTGATTTCTGACGCGAAGAGAAGCCGTCCCGATTGTTCGGCGTAATAAAGGGGTTTTATGCCGACGGGGTC
>JBHEKP010000099.1:0-3397 GCA_041859375.1 Candidatus Hydrogenedentales bacterium
TCCGCCACTCCTCCACGGGCTCGACGATGTCGCCGACGGCCATGACGTGGACCGTGTTCCCCACGAGGGCGACCTGGGGGTAGCAGGAGCGGATGGGGAATTCGATGGAGGCCCCGGCGACGGTATCCCCCGCCGCCATCATGAGGCAGGCGTTTTCCACCCCTGTGTCGGCGTCGATGTTCAGCATGAGGATGCGGTTCGCGGCGGGATCGGCGGCAAAGCCCCGGTAGCTGTGGTCGGTGAATTTATGGGCCGCCCGCCACACGGGCATGAGTGCGGTCTTTTCCCATGCACCGTCCTTCGGCGCAAAGCGGAGAACGTGGGGCAGGCAACTCCCGTACTTGGTGCCGGGCGGCTGGGTGGAGTCGTTGACGGAAAGGTAGAGGGTGCCGCCCATCACGGCCAGGGGGCAGGGCTCGCGCTGGTTGTACTTTTCGCACTCGGCGATCGCCTTCCACCCGTCGGCGGCGCGCCTGAGCAGACGCCAGCGCGTGTTGCAGAGGAGGGGGACGCCCTCACCGACCTCGTACTGGCACACAAACACGTCCCCGCCGTCGCGGGCGATGGTGGAGCTGCCGAAGGCCCACATCGGCCCGGAGCCGTTGTCCGGATTGGTGAATGTGTAGACATCCTCCTCGGCCTCCACGCGCACGGACACGGCGTGGGCGTTGAGGGACAAAAGAGACAGAAGAAACAAAAGGGACAGGAAGCGTTTCATGATGGTTTCCTTTTTCAGGCGGGCGGGAGGCCCGCGTGCGATTATTTTTCTGATTTTCCGCGCAGGCGCTTTTCGAGCCAGATGTGGAGCACGGCCATGTCGGAGGGGCGCACACCGGGAATGCGCGCGGCCTGCCCGAAGGTGGCCGGGGTGACCTCCTTGAGGCGCTGGCGGCTTTCTCGGGGCAGGCCCGGCACGGTGTCATAGTCAAAATCTTCGGGAATCGCCAGGGACTCGGACTTCCTGTGGCGGTCGATGGCCTTTTCCTGGCGCTCCATGTAGCCCGCGTATTTCACGGCGATTTCCACCTGCTCGCGCGCCTCCAGGGCAACGGGCGACGGTGGCGGCGCGAAGGTCCACAGGTCGGCCAGGCCCACACCGGGGCGGCGCAGCAGGTGCTCCACCGTCTGGGGCTGGTGGACGGGCGCGCCGCCCCGCGCCTCCAGCAGGGTGTTCAACCCCGCGCAGGGCGCGAGCACCACGCCGCGAATGCGCTCCAGTTCCGCAGCCGCCGCGTCCTGCTTCGCGCGCAGGCGGTTCAGCGTTTCATCGTTGCCGAAGCCGTGGTGCGCAAGGCGCGCGTCGGCGTTGTCATGGCGCAGGTGGAGCCGGTATTCGGCGCGGGACGTGAAGAGCCGGTAAGGCTCAAGCACGCCGCGCGTGACGATGTCGTCCACAAGGACGCCGAGGAAGGCCTCGTCCCGGCCCAGTATGAGGGGAGCCTCCCCCTTGATGCGGTGCACGGCGTTGATGGCGGCGAGGATGCCCTGTCCCGCGGCCTCCTCGTAGCCCGAGGTGCCGTTGATCTGCCCGGCGTGGTAGAGGCCCGCGACGCGCTTGGTTTCCAGCGTGGGCTTGAGTTCCGTGGGGGGAACGAAGTCGTACTCCACGGCGTAGCCGGGCCGGATGATTTCGGCCTGTTCCAGGCCGGGGCAACTGTGAAGCATTTCGAGCTGCACGTCCCCGGGCAGGCTGGTGGACAGGCCGTTCACATAAAACTCGGCGGTGGACAGGCCCTCCGGCTCCAGGAAGAGGTGGTGCCGGGGCTTGTCGGGGAACTTGACGATCTTGTCCTCGATGCTGGGGCAGTAGCGCGTGCCGACACCCTCGATGCGGCCTGAATAGAGGGGCGAGCGGTCCATGTTGCGCAGGATGATGTCCCGCGTTTCCAGGGTGGTGCTGGTGAGCCAGCAGGACACCAGGTTGCGGTTGAAGCCCTCGACGGGCGTGGAGAAGGAGAAGGGGCGCGGTTCGGGATCGCCCGGCTGCTCCTGGAGGACGGAGAAATCAATGCTGCGCCGGTGGATGCGCGCGCAGGTGCCGGTCTTGAGACGGCCCACGGGGAAGCCGAGTTCGCGGTAGGCCGCGCTGAGCCCGTCGGCGGCGGGCGCGCCGCCCCTGCCGCCGGGCACGGAGGTGAGTCCGTAATGGAGCCTGCCGCGCAGGTAGGTGCCGGTGCACACGATGACCGCGCGCGCCTCGATTTCCTCGCCGAAACCGGTGCGGACGCCCGCCACTGCGCCGCCGCGCACGATGAAGCCGGTCACCTCCGCCTGTTTCAGGAGCAGGTTCGGCGTCTCCTCGCAGACGCGCTTCATGTCCTGCTGGTAGAGGACGCGGTCAGCCTGGGCGCGGGGCGAATGCACCGCCGGGCCCTTGGAAAGGTTGAGCATGCGGAACTGGATGCCGGTGCGGTCGGTGCAACGGCCCATTTCCCCGCCGAGGGCGTCGATCTCGCGCACGAGCTGGCCCTTGGCCACGCCGCCGATGGCGGGGTTGCAGGGCATCTGGCCGACGGCGTCCAGGCTGAGGCCGATCATCATGGCCGTCCGGCCCATGCGCGCGCAGGCCAGCGCCGCCTCGATGCCGGCATGGCCCGCGCCGACCACTATCACGTCCACGGTGTGGTTCATGGGAGCCTTTACAGGCCGCCGCCCCCCGTCAGTCGGCGGGAAGCGTGGTGTTTTTGATCTTTTCCTTCTGTTTGACGCGGTATTCTTTCAGTTTCGCGGCGAGGTCGGGGCGGCTGTTGGCGAGGATGGCCACGGCCAGCAGGGCGGCATTCGTCGCGCCCGGCGCGCCGATGGCCAGCGTGCCCACGGGGATGCCCGGCGGCATCTGGACGATGGCGTAGAGCGCGTCCTGGCCGTTGAGCGCGCCCGCCTGGATGGGCACGCCCAGCACGGGCCGCGTGGTGAGGGCCGCCACGACGCCCGGCAGAGCGGCGGCCAGGCCCGCCCCGGTGATGAAAACCTCCACCCCGTCCTTTTCACATCCGGCCACATACTCCGCGAGCAGATCGGGGGCGCGGTGGGCGGAAATCACGCGGCAGTCGTGGGGCACGCCGAATTCTTTCAATGTCTTGTGGGCGCGCTGCATCGTGTCCCAGTCGGACTCGCTGCCCATAATCACTGACACAAGGGGGGTGTTGCCGTCCATCATGCGCTCCTTTTCCGGTTAAAAGTGGCGCTCGATGTAGTCGAGCGCGGCGTCCAAGTCGGGCAAAATCTTGGTGCAGTAGCGCACCATCCACGGCGACATGTCCTGGAAACTGTGGGGGCTGAAGCCTATCACAAACTTGCCCAGGTCGTGGGCCGCGTAAAACACCTCCATGGCCGTGCCGATGGAGGCCTTGCTGTAGTTCACCAGGATGATGTCCGCGTCGCGCACGTCCTGGAG
>JBHEKP010000195.1:0-18350 GCA_041859375.1 Candidatus Hydrogenedentales bacterium
ACAACGAGGAGCGTGCCATGAGAACGTGCGTGTGGATCGGTGTGTTTGCCCTCATGGGCGCGGCAGTGGCGGCGGAGCCGGTGAGGCAGTGGGAGGACACGCTCACCCTGCCCACCTACGGGTGGAACGATGATCCGCACCCCGTGTTTCAGGAATACGAGGGCTCCATCTACTACCCCTGGACCAAGCAGGACCACCTGCTGCCGCAGAAGAACGACCGCACCTACCGCGCGCTGCACCTGGAGAACCCCTATCTGCACGTGATCTGCCTGCCCGAACTGGGCGGACGCGTCTACTCGGTGTTTGACAAAACCACCAACGAGGAGATGTTCCACAAGAACGGCGAGATCAAACCCGCGCTCATCGCCATGCGCGGCGCGTGGATCTCCGGCGGCATCGAGTGGAACGTGGGCCCGCAGGGCCACACCGTGTTCATGATGGAGCCGGTGGGCGGCGTGCTTGAGGAAAACGCCGACGGCTCCGCGACGATCATCGTGGGCGCGGTGGAGAAGACCTTCCGCACCCGCTGGGAGGTGCGCCTCTCCCTGCTGCCCGACCGGGCGCTGCTGGACGAGGAAATCCGGCTGATGAACCCCACCGACGGGGTGCAGCCCTACTATTTCTGGAACAACACCGCCTTCCCGAACCGGCCCGGCACCCGCTTCATCTATCCCATGACCCTGGGCTCCGACCACAACGGCACCTCCTTTTTCACCTGGCCCGAATTCCAGGGCCGTGACATCACCTGGCTGAAGAACTACGACACCATGACCTCGGTCTTTGGCTACAAGGTGGACTTTGACTTTTTCGGCGCCTATGACGCCGACAGGGACCAGGGAATTGTCTCCCACGCGAATCATCACCAGGTGCCCGGCAAAAAGGCATGGACCTGGGGCACAGACGACTTCGGCGTGACGAGCCAGCTTTCACTCACCGACGCGGGACGGGACGAGGCCCCCTACATCGAGGTGCAGAGCGGCCCCCTGCGCACCCAGGCGGACTACGGCATGATGCGCCCGCACCAGACCATCTCATGGCGCGAATGCTGGTATCCCGTCCACGGGCTGGGTGACGGTTTTGAATACGCCAACCGCGACACCGCCGTCTGGGCGAAGCGCGACGGCACGTCCCTCGCGGTGCGCATCCTGGCCACCGGCGAGTTCCCCGACGCCCAGTGCTCCGTGGCGCAGAACGGTGTGACTCTCGACCGGCAGCCCGCCGCCCTGTCGCCGAAAGAGCCCGTGGCGCTGGCCTTCACCGGACTGGCGGAGGGACCGGCCACCCTGCGGGTGTGGTCGCCGGAGGCGGGCATGCTTCTCGAATACGAAACGCCCCTGCAAATTCCGAAGACGGACCCTCCCAGCCTTGAAAAGAAAGCGGCCCGCGCCGACGGCCTCCCCGCGGCGGACGAACTCTTTGAACAGGCCTTCCTGCTGGACAGCCAGTCCAAGCCCGTGGAGGCGCGCGCGGGATACATGAAGGTGCTGGAGACGGACCCGGCGCACGCAAACGCGCTCTGGGCGCTGGCCGTGCTCGACAACGAGCAGGGCCTCCATGCCGATGCGGAAGAGCACGCCGCCAAAGCGCTGGACCGCGACCCGGAACACGGGCCCGCCGCCTATCAGCTCGGCGTGGCCTGCCTGCGCCAGGGCAGGCACGAGGAGGCGAAGAAATGGGGCTGGAAGGCCGCAAGGTGCGCGGGCATGGAGGGTGCGGGGCTCAACCTGGCGGGCCGCGCCGCCATGCGCCTGGGCCTCTACCGCGAGGCGCGGCAGCTTTTTGGGCGCGCCGCCGAATGGGCGCCCCAGGACCGGGCCAACCGGGACAGCCTGCTGGTGTCGCGTTATCCCTGGGACGACACGGACGCCCTGCTGGGGGACATCGCCGCCGCGCGGAAGACGGCCCCGCTGGATCCAATTCCCGCGCTGCTGGAGCCGCTGACGCGGCGCTATGCCCTCTTTTCGCAAAAGGGCGACGCCGGGGACGCGGAACTCGGTGCGCTGGCGAAGACCCTCAAAAGCCTGGGCGGCGACCCGGTGTTCAACGCGCTGGACGCCGCCGCGTTCCTCGCCGAACACGGCCTGCCCAACGCGGCGCTGACGCTGCTTCACGCCGCCTCGCTGGACAAGGCCCTCTTCCCGCAGGACGACCCGCTCACGCTTTACTGCATCGCCTTTTACCGCGACTGGCTCGGCGACGACTGGACCGGCGATCTGAGGGAAATCTCCGCCGCCGAATGCCTCGCCCGCGCCGCCGCCGCGCCCCTGTCGAAAAACTTCCCCCACGGCGCGCAGTCCCTCGCCGTCCTGGAATGGGCGGCGGACAGGCAGCCGGACGCGGCCAGGGCGCCCCATCTGCTCGGCCTGGCCCTCGCGGGCGCGCACCGCATGGACGGGGCGGCGGAGCAGTGGGAAAAGGCCGCGGCCCTCGACCCGGCCCTCGCGCCCGCATGGCGTCTCCTCGGCATGCACCACTGGAAGAAAACCGCCGATTTGGCCAAGGCGGAGGAGTGTTTGAAAAAAGCCCTCGACGCCGCGCCCGGCGACCAGGTGATACTCCGCGACCTGGCCGCCGTGCTCACCGAACTCAAACGCCGCCCGGAAGCACTGGAGCTGGTGGAAACCCTGCCCGCCGGGACGGAGGTCCGCTACGACCTCGCCCTCTGGCGCGCCGAGGCCTGCCTGGACGAGAAAAACTACGACCGGTGCCTGGACCTGCTGCGCGCGGGCGACTTCACCAACTGGGAGGGCTCTACCAAGCCCCGCGACATCTTCTGCGCAGCCCTCATCGCGCGGGGCAAGCTACGCGCCGCCGACGGGCAGGCGGAGGCCGCGCTGGCCGACTTCCAGGAGGCGCTCACCTATCCCGCAAACCTCGGCGTGGGCAGGAAATACAAGCCCACCGAGGCCGAGGCCTGCTACTGGGCAGGAAAGATGCTCCACCAGCTCGGTCGCGCCGAAGAGGCCCGCGCCGTCTGGACCGAAGGCGCGGGGCAGGTGGACAAACAGTCCCCGGTCCTGCCCTTTATCACCGTCACCGACGCCCAGGACGGGCATGTGAAAAAATGCGCCGCCGCCCTGGAACTGCTGGGAGGACAGCAATAGCAGGGCTGTCTTGCGTTGGTGGACGGGAGTGGACCTAAGTGGACGGAGGTGGATTAATTTGTGCCCTGTCCACCCCTGTCCACCCCTGTCCACTCCCCTAAAAAAGCACCGTCCCCGCCCGGACAAACCCGGACGGGGACGAAAGCTCTTTGTCCTCCCGGCATCAGCCGGCGTAGAAGCCGCCGTCGACCACCAGCTCCGCACCGTTGCAGAAGGTGGACTCGTCGGAGGCGAGGTACAGCGCGGCGTAGGCGATGTCGCGGGCCTCGCCGAGGCGGCGAACCGGAATCTCCGCCGCGATGGCCTTTTTCTTTTCCTCATTGAGATAAGGCGCCTGGAGCGGCGTGTCAATCATGCCGGGGTGGATGATGTTGGTGCGGATGCCGTCCGGCCCGAACTGGATGGCCAGCGACTTGGTCAGCGCGATGAGCGCGCCCTTCGCGCAGGTGTAGGAGTCCTGCGCCATCGTGAACCCGACCAGCCCGGAAATGGAGCCGATGAGGATGATGGAGCCGCCCCCGCCCTTTTTCAGCGCCGGGATGCCGTGCTTGGTGAGGAAGAAGGGACCCTTCAGGTTGATGGCCTGCATCCGGTCCCAGTTCTCCTCCGTGGTGTCGACCACGGACAGGTCGATCTTCTTGTTCAGCACGCCCGCGTTGGCGTACAGGATGTCGAGCCTGCCGAAGCGCGCCACGCCCTCGTCTATGGCCAGCTTCACGTCGGCCTCTTTGGAAACATCGCCGACCACCACCAGCGCCTCGCCGCCGTTGGCCGTGATCTGGTCCGCCGTCTCCTTCGCCGCCGCCTCGTTGATGTCGAAAACCACAACCTTCGCGCCCTCGGACGCGAAGAGCACCGAGGCCTCGCGGCCCATGCCCATGCCCGCGCCGGTGATGATGGCAACCTTGTCCTTCAAACGCATGATTAGAATCTCCTGTCGGTGGTAACCGGTAAAGTGTTGGTCCGCGTCCCCGATGAACGGGACATGATTCTACCAGAGCCGCGCGCCCCGCGCCAATGAAAATCCGGCGCGGCCCTGAAACAAGGACCCCCGCGGCGGTTAGCGGCGCGCCGCGGGGGAAATCTTTACTGATTGACAGGAATGTCTTATTTGACTCGGCTCATCAACAACAACGCCACGCGGGTGGCCACCTCATTGGTGGAACCCGCTTTTACTTCCTCCGTTGTGGCCGAAGCCATAACATGCCCGTCAGAAAGAGAAATCGCCTTGGCAATGATTACAGGCACCTCAACCGTGTAATCACCAGAGACTTTTCTCAAAACAGAGCTCCCTTTTTTTACCCGTGCCGTAACAAGAATGTCCGCATGCTTTTTCACAGACGCAACCTGTGCCTGTTGTGCTTGTGGAAGCTCCGGGTTTGCAAAAACTGCCTCCACATCCACACCAGACAAGCTGACAGCGACATCCCGATCCACCAGCACGGAACCACTGTCAATAAATGGACCCTCAAAGACATTCTGGATGGATTCAAGTTCATCCTCTGAAAAGTCGTTTGCGGCCGGCCCCTTCGGGACATAAACCTCTCCGACTGATTCAGATCTGGCCTTGATGTTGCCCTCCCGGCTTGATTCCGCCGAAGCTGATGCGGCACCGGTCACCTTCACCACCTTCTGCATGCTCCTATCGTCATTGTCCTCCATGTCACGATTGACAAGAACCATAATTCTTGGGGCCTTCTTGCCTGAAAAAGCAGTCCTAAACGCCTCGATTGCGGCGGCCCTCTCCTCTGAAAGAGTCGGGGTTCTCCTGTCAATCTGCTGGTTTAGAGGGGGACGGTCGGGCGAGGATGCCGCCTGGGGTCTCTGCGGCACTTCAGCAGATGGAGCCACCACGACCTCAGCGGGTGCGGCCAAAGCCAGGCCCGAAAACACGCAGGCAACAACCAAAAGAGCAAACAGCCACCTGAAATGCGCCGACATTGCCATGTCCTCCTACCGTTCCATTCGGATGCGGATCGTATATTTTGCTGAGTTTTTGTTCAGGGCAGACGCCCGGTATGTGGATTGGGCGTTGGGCTGAAGGATAAGCGTTTCCCACGCAGTCTCATCCCCTGAGGAAAAGCCTGAACCATCCTTGAAAACAGTCTGCGCTTGGATGTTAAGCGTCTGGCTTGAATTGTTTCTGACAACAGCCTCGGCCACCATACGCCCATCGGGGGTGTAACCCGCACGCTGGGAGTCAACACTAACCATTTTTTGTAGAGGCTTGTCCAGTAATACCAGTGATTCAGTCTCCTCAAGACTGGTTCCATGCTTGAGGGGGGCATAGGGGCCCTGTGTGCGGCATGCCATGCCACCCAATAAAAATGGAATGAGAAGCAGGCACACGGCCACCCTTGTAATCATTTTTTTCATGGTTGTTTTCCTTTGTGTCTTTGATGAATCAATCACAATTTCTTCCTGGGTTTCTTTTTCTCGGATACTGGCTCTTTTTTATCGCCGCTCTTCTTCTCAGTTGCAATGGAAATCTTGTAATCTCCGATTTCTGACATGCCCGACGTGCTGACCAGATATGCGGTTCCCGAGGAAGCCGTGGACTTTTTTGACGTTTTGCCCGTCAAAAGCACATACATGGACTTGTCCGGGGTGCAATGATATTCAAGACGCATGGCCTTCTTGTCAATTGCCCCCGTGCACGGAAACACTCCCTCCGGCCAATCTCCACCAGCTGTCCTAATGTAACCGGAGAAGTTTTCGTCTTGTCTTGAGGTAATGGCCAGCGTGATGTTTACCTGCTGTTTTTTCTTCCCCCACGAACCGGTCCATTTTTCAGATGCCCCATCAATCAATGTGGCGCCTTCTGCGGCATACTTTGCAAAGCGTGCCGTATTTACCCTGACTCCGAATATCGGATCCCATTGTGTGCACACGTCAAACGGATCATCGCCACGCACAAACTGGAACTCGGAAACTGTTCCTGTTTCAGGGCATTTTACTTGCACGGTGTGGGTTCCGGCGGGAAGGTTAACCGGAATAATATAAAGGTCGTCGGGCACTTGCAACATCCGAATGTCCGCCGCCGGATTGGCCGCCGCGGAGATTCCCTTGGAAATTAAACCTATCACCATCAGTCCCGCACCCACCCCCGGCGCAGAATCATTGTCCCCAAAACCGGCAGCCAATGCGCCGGAAACAATGGCAAGATCGCCAACCACACTGGCGCCCTTTTTAAACTGGGCCTTCCCCTTAAGTATGGCGTCAACGGCCCTGCCGCCCCGTGTCATGGCTTGAAAGGACATATTGTCCAGGGGGCCGGCAATGGTTGCCGCTGAAGAACCGTCAATTGACACTTCAATCGGACCGGATGCGCCATTCCCTGAATTAAACCGCAGGAATTGGGCATACTCACCAGTGGCATATTTTTGGGGTCCCATTCCAAGGGCAACAACC
This sequence comes from Candidatus Hydrogenedentales bacterium, assembly GCA_041859375.1. Taxonomy (GTDB): domain Bacteria; phylum Hydrogenedentota; class Hydrogenedentia; order Hydrogenedentales; family CAITNO01; genus JBHEKP01. Next base: position 6,516 of record JBHEKP010000195.1, read on the forward strand.
AGAAGCCCGTTCACCGTATCGGGGATGGGCACTACGGCGTTTTCATTCCTGGCATGCTCACGGGCCACCTTGAGGCTTTCCTCAACCCTGTCCTGCAATCCGAGCATCTTGTTGCACACCGCCTCGCAGTAATCCATTTCAGCAAGGTCATCATGGTACTGCTCCTCCTCCTTGGCATCCTCGGAGGAACGATCAACCAGGGCTCCCGATCTGAACATGGCGCGCGCATTTTCATAATCACCGGCGCCCATATACGTAAGACCGCGCTGAAAATAAATCATGGCTTGTTCATAGGGCTCGCCGCGAAAGTTCTTTTCATCCTCCCCTTTAAAGGTGGACCGTGCCTTTTTCGCACTTTCATCACCCGCGCTGGAACCCCCTATCCTACTGACAATCAGATCCAGTAACCGTGTCGCCTCTTCAACGTTACCTGCGGCAAGTTGCATGTTGTAAATGCGCCAGAGGACAAGAACAGCCCCACGGTTGCCCTCTGTTTCCAGAGATTTGTACTCCGTCTGGAGTTCGGGGGACATTTTGTCAAGGTTCGGCGGCATGCAGTCCTGTACCTGCTCAACAGCCTTCTTCTGCTCTTTTTCCTTCCTTTCCTTGTTGCGTTTCATATAGTCATCACTGGAGTCGGCTATTGCCGATCCGGAAAAGACAACCCCGACAAGAACTGCAACAAGCATTGCTTTCAAAAACGAAAAGTAACTACACCCCATTTTCAGCCTCCTTTTGTTGATGACAACACGCACATAAACAGATTGGCAACATCTACCTGTAGACGGCGTCCTCTATGCCTTCTTTCTTAATCTCTGAGAACTCCTCCCATTCCTCAATGCCGGTTTCGGCATTGATAAGCCTGAACGTGTAAAGAATATAGTCGGACTGTCCCGTGGATGATGCCTGGGACAGACCAGTCAATTCACCCGTCAGGAAATAATCGACTCCCGCCATGACACCCTCGCCTGAAGAGCCAACCATGCCTTCACGTTTTAGTTCGCGCTCCCTCTCCACCGCTTCAATCCTGTCCCGCGCCACAAACTGGACACTTCCCCTGCATTGCGTGTTGAGCAGCGCTTTGATTCGTTTGTTAAAGATGTCTTTGTTTATTGAAAATCGGGTGTCATTGACCACCGGCAACAATCCGATGACCGGCGGGGTTTGGGCATTGGCGATTGCAGGCGTTGAAAGAATAGACCTTGACATTTTATCACTCACCGCCTGAAGATCCTGAGACCCGACCCCGGTGCCCTCGCCAAGACTCTCCTGGCTTGGATCCACCCTCCTGGGAGCAATGCCAGCAGCGTTTTCAACCCCTGATGTCGCACATCCGGACAAGACCAAAGACAAAAGACAAAAAACCAGCAGAACGTTTTTTCCCATGACGATTCCCTCTCCTCTAGAATATTTGGAAACACCCTAAACGCAAAAATTCCATTTCTTGAATGGAATCAAAAACTCTTCCTCATTCGCACCAAACATTTAAACGAGCACCTCAAATATGATTTGACATTATCACAAACTGTTCTATTAGTCAAGAACAATTATGGGTGGGTTTTGGTGACAAGAAACAAGGACCCCCGCGGCGGTTAGCGGCGCGCCGCGGGGGCATTGGGAAAGGAGGCTTTTGGAGCCTGCCTAGAAGGCGATTTCCGTTTCGATGAAGACGTAGTCGAGATCGTCGTCCCCGTCGAAGCCGTAGGTGGACAGGCCGTTCAGCGCGTTGAACGCGTCCTCAAGGCCGTCGTCGCCGAAGAAGTGGATGTAGCCGGCGCGGAACACCAGGTCGTCGCTGTACTGGTAGTTGCCGTAGAGGCCGACTTCCCAGCCGATGCTGTCGTCCTTGCTGTCCTTCCAGAACCACCAGCCGGTGTCGGGAAGGGTTTCGTCCGCCACAAAGTAGGCGCCCACAAGCTGGAAGCTCAGGCACTCCGTGGGGGCCACGTCCACGCCCAGCGCGTAGTAGAAGAGGTTGGACAGGTCGGTGACCTCGATGAACTCGGAGTATTCCATGTTCGAGAAGAGGCGGTTGAAGGGCAGGGTGCGGTCGTTGGACCAGAAGGACGTGTCGGGGTCGCCGCCGCCAAGGTAGGCGAAGCGGGCGAAGGGCCGGGGCGTCCAGGCCATGTCGAAGGTGTAGCCGACCTCAAGGTTCCCGCCGAACTCGTCATACTCCACATCGGCGGTGCCAAAGCCGAAGGGGCATGCCGAGGGCTGGCCGTCGATTTCGCCAAACTGGTAAGCACCCTCAACCTTGAAATCAAACGAGCCAAACGTTCCTGCCCCGCGGAGGCCAATGGTGTGAAGGTCAACATCGTCGCCGACGGCGACGCCGTCGTCCATGACGTACATCCAGTACGCGTCGATGACGATGTCCTCAACGCCCGTGTAAGAGCCGTACACGGCGTAGAGGTTGGTGTCGTCCTCGCCGAAGTCGCCGAAGGTCTCGGCCAGCTTGGCGGCGACTGCGTCCACCGAGAAGGTGTCGGCCGCGTAGGTCAGGCGCAGCGCGTCAAAGGAGAGGCCGCGGAAGTCGCTGGCCGCATTGTTCACGCCCACCAGCCACTCGTTGCCGAAGGAGAGCTCCTGGCGGCCGACGCGGAGCTGGAGCGGGGTGCCCCACATGTCCTTCACGTTGATGTACGCCTGGTACAGTTCAACGTCGTCGCCGCTGGCGGCGCGGCCGTCGGCGCCGGTCAGGTAGTTGGAGCGGAAGTCCTCGCCCCAGATGTCGTAGCTGTCCAGCTCGATGAAGGCGCTGACGTCGTTCGTGAAGTCGGCCTTCACATTCAGCTTCGTGCGCTGCTCGATGTAGGACAGATCGCCGAGGGAGTCAAGGTTGTAGTAGTTGCCGCGGATGCGCAGGCCGCCGCCCACCTCCACGTTCTGAAGTTCGGCCCAGCCGGCCCCGGCGACGCACGCCAGCAGCACAACCGCCGCGAATATTTTCATATGCCTCATTTTTTGTTCCTTTTTATTTTTGCCGGGAACCCGGGGGGATTCCCGCCCGAAACCAAACAAACCACCTATGGGAACATGCCGCCACACCCGCCGCGAACGGGATTCACCCGTTGTTTACGCATCCCTCCTTTCATTTCGCAGAGTGGCAGGGGCGGCCCTTGCTGACAACTTAATCTTTCAACATCCCGCCGGAAGTATGTCACACGCTCCGGCTTCAGTAAACCCAACGAAATGGGTGATTGTAATGAGCAAACCCCGTGCCATTTGCGCCATGGGTCCGTGCGGCGCGGACGAGTCACCCGCCCGGCCGTGTATCTCCTTGTATGACAGGAACATGCGGCGGCGCGCCCCTCCCCGCCCGCGCAGGCCGCACGGCGTGGACGGACGGCTAAACCCACACGCCGGGCGGAACGCGGAAAAAAACTACGCCCCTGTATGAATCTGCCGGGCGGGTTGCAAAAAAAAAGAACCCCCCGCGCCGGAGCGCGGGGGGTAAATCACGTCAAGTCGGAAGGATTAGAAGCAAATCTCGGTCTCAACGAAGACGTAGTCATAGTCGTCGTCTTCGTCGCCGGCCCACAGGCCAAGACCGTTGTTGAGCACAAGGCCCTCGTCATCCAGGCCGTCTTCGCCGAAGAAGTGGCTGTAACCGGCGCGGACCACCAGGTCTTCGCTGTAGTTGTAGGAGGCCTTCAGGCCGACTTCCCAACCCAGCTCGTCGTCATAGCTCTGCTTCCAGAACCACCAGCCGCAGTCATCGGGGATGACGTCGGCCATGTAGTAGTTGCCCATGAGCTTCAGGGACACGCACTCGGTCGGCATGGCTTCGACGGCCAGACCGTACACGAACACGTTGGACAGGGCCGCGTCCGCATTGTCAAGGAACGCGCTGTACTCAACGTCCGAGAAGAGGCGGTTGAAGGGCATGTCCATGTCGTTGGACCAGATGCTCTCGTCCCAGTCGCCGCCGCCGATGTAGGCGAAGGAGGCGGAAACGCGGGGCGTCCAGGCCATGTCGAAGGTGTAGCCGGCTTCGGCATTGATCGCGAACTCATCGTACTCGACGTCCGCTTCGCTCACGCCGGGGATCGGGCAGGCGCCGTCGATGCCGTCGATTTCACCAAACTGATAGGCTGCTTCAAGGTCAAAGTCAAACGCGCCCAGGGTGCCAGCTCCGCGGAGGCCGATGGTGGAGATGTCGATTTCGCTGCCGTCAACGACATCGTCACGGACGTACAGGTAGTAGCCGTCGATCACGACATCTTCGATGCCGATGTAGGAGGCATACAGGCCGTACAGGTCAACGTCGTCCTCGCCGAAGTCGCCGAAGGTCTCGGCAAGCTTGCCGGCGAACAGGTCGGCGGTCACAACGTCGTTCGCGAAGGTCAGGCGGACGGCGTCATAGGACAGGCCGCGGAAGAACGCGCCGGTGTCATTGTTGCCAAGCACGAACTCATTGCCGAAAACCAGTTCCTGGCGGCCAACGCGCAGGCTCAGCGGGGTGCCCCACATGTCCTTCACGTTGATGTAGGCCTGGTACATTTCGACATCGTCGCCGCTGGCGGCGCGGCCGTCGGCGCCGGTCAGGTAGTTGGAACGAAAGTCTTCGCCCCAGATGTCATAGCTGTCCAGCTCGATGAACGCGCTGACTTCGTTCGTGAAGTCGGCCTTGACGTTCAGCATGGTGCGCTGCTCGACAAAGCTTGCATCGTTGTCTTCAAGGCTGAACATGTTGCCGCGGATGCGGAGCTTGCCGCCGACTTCCACATTCTGAAGCTCGGCGAAGGCGACGCCGCCCATGCTCACAAGCAGGGCAACGATAATCAAAGACTTAAGCGTACGCATTGTACGTTATCTCCTCGTTTTCTTTTGGGTAAAACACAACTCGCCGCTGTAAAAACGGCCTGATTTATGCACAACATCAGTTAAGTTCGACCGGTATACCGAGGTAAGCCTCAACGGCCCTGGTTCGCATCCCTCCTTTCGCCTCGAGAGTGTACCCAGTCGTGATGGTGTTCACATTTTCGGCGCCCCCGGCCAGGCATGCATGTCCGCTAACTTGCCCAAGCTCGAAGGCATTTCTCTCTTCTACAGGGCAAATTGTAGCATCCTTGTCTGACGTTGTCAAGCATTTTGTTGTGCGTTTTCAGGTTTGCCCCGCCCGAGACCACCATATCTTGTGGGCAGGCAAAACCTGTTCACCATGCTTACATCCTGATCAGCACTTTTCCAAGCGGGCCCGCGTGCAACCGCGCAAAAGCCGCCTGCAATTCCCCAAAGGAATGGACGCTGTCAATCACCGGACGCAGCCCCTCCCGCGCCAGCCCCGTCCGCAGCTCCTCCCAAGCCTCACCGGCTTCGCCCGGCGTATAGGCGCTCACGCTCAGCCCCTCCACCCGCAGGTTTTTGTGGATGAGCAGGCCCACGGTCACCTCGGCGCCCAATCCCGCCAGCAGGCCCACCACCATCACCCGCCCCCCCGGCGCCGCCGCCCGGAGGGAGAAGTCGAGCCACGGCCCCCCCAAATTCTCCACCACCAAATCAATCCGGCCCGCCCCGCGAATCTCCCGGTCCAGTCCGGGCGCGGAGGCGTCCAGCGCAACCGCCCCCAGCTCCTCCAGTTTTTTCCGCTTCTCCGGACTCCTGGAAAGGGCCACCACCCGCGCGCCAAGGCTGCGCGCAAGCATCACCGCCGCCAGCCCCACCCCGCCCGAGGCGCCCGTCACCAGCACGGTCTCGCCCGCCGCCAACCCGCCCCGCACCCGCAGCGCGCGCCACGCGGTCAGCAGCACCAGGGGCCCGGCGGCCGCCTCCTCCATGGACCAGCCCGCGGGCACGGGGGCCAGCCATTCCTCCGGAACGGCGCAATACTCCGCAAACGTGCCCTGCGTGGAAATGCCTGTCAGTCCGCCCAGCAGGCACACCGCTTCCCCCGCCGCAAAACGGCCACCCTCCGCCGGACGCGCCACCGTCCCGGAACCGTCCCGGCCCGGGGTGAAGGGGGGCTTGCCGGCGCGGGGGTACTGCCCCGCCACCAGATACCGGTCGGCGGGGTTGAGGGCCGCGCAGGCCACTTTCACCAGCGCCTCGCCGGGCCCGGGTTCGGGCATGGGCGCCTCTTCCAGCCGCAGGTTGCCGATACCGCCCGTTTCATGAAACCGCCATGCGCGCATGCAACGCCTCCTTTGCCTCTCACCCCGCCCCGCCCGCCGTTGTGTTAATTGTACAAAAAAACAATCCCCGGGGTGGTTGCGTTCCCGCAGCCAAAAAAGAATCCGGGGCCGGTCCGCCTGGCCTGGACCGGCCCCGGACAACGCCTCACGTCACCCGGCGTAAAAAAGCCTACTCCCCGGAATCCCCGGACTTGCCCAGCACCTCGCGCTCATACTCCTTGGGATGGCGGTGCTTCAGGTCGTCAATGGTGATGCGTCCGGTGATCCAGGACCAGTTCATGGGATAGGTGTGGGGATCAAAAATCATGTAATAGAGGTGCCACACCACGATGGTGAGCACCGCCAGCCACGCCTCGTAAAAGTGAACCAGGGCGATGACGTCCAGCGCCACCTTGGGCAGGAACTGGAGGAACGTGTTCACAAACCACATGGAGAACCCGGTGACAATCATGAGCAGCGTGCCCCACCACATGCCCCAGTACTCGAATTTCTCGATGTAACTGTACCGGTCAAACCTGGGCGGCTCCTTCCGCAGCCCGACCATGTGGGCCATGTTCATGACAACATCACCCAAATCCTTGAAGGTCATCATGAGGTTGCGCAGCTCCCTGCGCCCCCCCGGCGTGAAGATCAGGTAGGCCGCGTTGACCAGGGCCAGGCCCACCAGCACCAGCGCCGCAATCCGGTGCACCACGCCGCGCGCCGCAAGGCCCGTCTCCCCGTGGAAGAGCAGGCTCGCCCACCACGTCTCCGGGTAGCGCAGGGCGAATCCCGACACCGCCAGGGCCACGAAGGAGATGGTGAGCACAAGGTGCCCGATGGTCATTCCCCGGTTGAAGCGGCGGTACGTGCCCTCCTCGCTCAGCTCCACCCAGAACTTGGTCATGGCCTTGCGGGCCATGGAAAGGGTGTTGTGGAACACCATGCCGCCGATGACCAGGGTGATCAGGGCGATGTAAACATAGCGCACGATGCCCAGCGCCATCTGGCCCGGATCGGTGGGCATGATGTGCACGCGCCCCTGGGCGAAGTTGGGGCCCGCGTTTTCATGGCACTTGCCGCAGGTTTCCGGAAGCCTGTCAATGTGGGTGGAGGACGCGGGATCGGTGTGCTTCAGGATGAGATGGTTGCCGTGGCAGCTGGCGCAGGTGGCCACGATTTCCGAGCCGCCGGCGCTCGCCAGCCCGTGGAAGCTGTCCATGTAACTCGCCTGCCGGCCCGCCTCTATGCCGTATTTTCCCATGATCGCCGCGTTGTCGTGGCACTTTGTGCACGTGGCCACCACCTGCGCGCGCTTGTTCACCGTGGAGCCCTCTTTGCCCGGCGGGATGATGTCGTGCTCGCCGTGGCAGTCCGCGCAGGTGGGCGCGTCCTTGATGCCCGCCGCAAGGGCGCGGCCGTGGATGCTCTGCTCGAATTCCGCCGCCGGGCCGGGGTGGCACGCGCCGCAGGTGGCGGAGATGTTCTTCCGGTACACCTTCGACTCCGGGTCGTCCGACGGCAGCAGGTCGTGCGCGCCGTGGCAGTTGGAGCAGGCGGGCGCGTCCCCGTTGCCCCCGTTCATCGCCTGGGCGTGGCCGCTTTTCAGGTAGCTGTCCGAGGGGTTGGCCACGGAGATCAGGTGGTTTTCCACGAGGTTCGGGTTGGAGTGGCACTTGCCGCAGGTCTGGGGCTGGTTGTGCTTGGACACCATGGAAAGGGGATCGGCGACCGCGCGCATCTCGTGCGTGCCGTGGCAGTCCGCGCAGCCGCTCACGGCGTCGTCGCCCTCCTTGAGGAGCCTGCCGTGGGGGGACTTGTCGTAGGCCTCGGTCTCCTCGTGGCAGTTGCCGCAGTTGACCTTCTCCAGCTCCGGCTTGTGGTCCAGCTCCTCGATGTCCGCATGGCAGGAGACGCAGCCCTCCTTCCCGTGGATGGACGCCGTGTAGGCCTGCTCGTCAATGTACAGCCGCCGGATGGTGCCGTCCTCGCGGGTCGCGTGGAAATCCGCCTCGCCGTGGCAGAAAAGGCACTCCGAATCCTCTATCGCCGCGCTGGGCGGCGCCGCAAGCGCGGCAAGCGCCGCGGCAAGGACAACCACGCCCAAGGCTCCGTTTATCCGTTGAAAAAACATGGAAATCTCCCTGGCAAAATTTATGTGGTGTCATTCTGCCACGGGTCCCCGCCCCGCACAACCGTGTTTTTTACGGATGCACGCCCGGATAATCCGGGATTATTCGTCTTTTTGCCCCACCGACGCCGTGGTGGTCAGGTGGGGGTATTTCGGGGTGACGGTGGCGTAGAATTCCTGGAGCCTGGCCAAGTCCGCGGCATAATCGCCCGTGGGGTAAAGCAGCCCGGCAACCCCGCCGCGGCGGCGGCCGTAGTCAAGGTAGCCCATGGCGATGGGCACCCCCGCACCAACGGCGATGTGGTAAAACCCGGTCTTCCAGGTGCCCACCTTTTTCCGGGTGCCCTCGGGGGGCACGGCCAGGATAAGGTTGTCATGCCTGCCGAAAAGCTCCACACACTGGCCCACCACGCCGTTCGCCCGGCTCCGGTCGATGGGGATGCCGCCGAGCCACCTGAGGAAACCGCCAAAAGGCCAGCGGAACACGGACTCCTTGGTCATCCAGAACATTTTGGCCCGCATGAGAAAGCCCAGCGCCAGCATGATGGGCAAGTCCCAGTTGCTCGTGTGGGGCGCGGCAATCATCACGAATTTGGGCAAATCGGGCAGATCACCCTCTTTTTTCCAGCCCAGCACGCCCAGAAACAGGCGCGCCCAGACGCGTCCGAGAACCGTGACAAAAGGGGTGTCGAAAATTGTGCGCTGCATGTCCGCTCCTCGCCCGCCGGGCGGGTGTTGGTGAGTGTTGCGCGCGCCGGGAACGGCGCGGATGAGGCGGGATTCTACTTCAACCCCAGGGCTTTTTTCACATATTAGGCAAAAACAGGATGATTGGTGCGTCCACTTTTCCGTTGCGGAAATGCGGGGGGCTTGTCAGGCTGGCTTGCAACGTGTCTCTCCGGGGCGTGTTTTCAATGAAAACGGCCTGGGTGCAATTGTCCGCGGCGCGGCGGTGTCTGGCACAATACCACAAACAACCGGAACAGGCGCGCGGAACCCATGAACAAAATCATTCTTGCCCAAATTCTGGCGTTCATCCTTGTGGTCCCGGCGGGCGTAGTCCTTGCCGTTGAACCTTCGCAGGAGGAACTGGACACAGCGCACCGCTGGGTGGCGGGATGGGCCGGGGGCGGCGGCACGCCCGCCGGTGAATATCCCTTCTCCTTCCTCTACGGCGGCGCGGCCTCCCCTGGTTTGCTGGGCGGGTGGCCGGTGGAGCGGAAGTCGGAGCGCCTTGATGACGCCCGCACGCGCCATGCCCTGGTGTTCACCGACCCGGAAACGCGCCTTGTGGTGCGCTGCGAGGCGGTGGAATACACAGCATTTCCGGCGGTGGAATGGACCCTGCATTTTGCGAACCGGGGGGAAAAGGACACGCCCCTGCTGGAGGAGGTGCAGGCCCTTGACGCCCGGTTTTTCGCTGGGCAGGCCGGGGAAAAACACCGGCTTCTCTATTCGCTGGGCAGCCACGAGCAGCCCAGGGACTTCACGCCGCGGGAGCAGGGGCTTGACGCGCCGGTGCGCCTCGCGCCTTACGGCGGCCGCTCCTCCGACGGGGTGCTGCCCTTCTTCAACCTGGCCGCGCCGGACGGGGGCGGGCTGGTCATGGGAATCGGCTGGACCGGCCAGTGGGCCGCCTCCTTCGTCCCGGCGGCGGACGGCGGCGCGGCCCTGCGCGCGGGCATGGAACTTACCCGGCTGCGGCTCCACCCCGGCGAGGAAATACGCACCCCCGCCATACTGCTGCTCTTTTGGTCCGGCGGCGATTCGCTGCGCGGCAACAACCTCCTGCGCCGCCTGCTGCTGGAGCATTACACGCCCCGGCCCGGCGGCAAGCCCGTGGAGCCGCCCGTGGCCGCGTCGCCCCACGGCGTCATCGCTTTTTCCGACTCCACGGAGGAAAACATGCTCCGGGTGGTGAACGCGCTCACGACGCGCAAATTCCCCGTGGACACCTTCTGGATTGACGCGGGCTGGAACGGCGATCAGAAGGAATGGGCGCGCTCCGTGGGCTCATGGGAGCCCAACAGGGAACGTTATCCCCGGGGCATGAAACCCGTGGCCGACGCGGCCCGCGCCGGGGGGTACCGCTTCCTGCTGTGGTTCGAGCCGGAACGGGTCATGCCCGGCACCTGGCTCCATGAAAACCACCCCGAATGGCTGCGCACCCCGGCGGGTTTGCCGCCCGAGCTGATGTATCAGAAGAACGACAAGTTTTACCTCCTCGACCTGGGCAACCCGGAGGCGCTCGCCTGGGCGAAGACCACCTTCTCCGGCATGATCGGCGGCATCGGCATTGACATCTTCCGCCAGGACTTCAACATGACGCCCCTCCACTACTGGCGCAACGGCGAGCCGGAGGACCGCCGGGGCATGAACGAGATCCGCCACGTCACCGGGCTCTACGACTTCTACGACACCCTCCTCCGGGAGCACCCCGGCCTGCTCATCGACAACTGCGCCAGCGGCGGGCGGCGCATCGACTTCGAAATCATGCGGCGCGCCCTCACCCTCACCCGCAGCGACTGCCTGTGGGAGCCCACCGCCCAGCACGCCATGAACCACGGCATCTCCCTCTGGATGCCCGTCACCGGCATCGGCGCCGTGTCCATGAACCCCTACAACTTCCGCAGCGGCATGGGCGCGCACATGTCCCTCGCCCTCGACTACCTCAACAGCCCGGACCTGTGGGAGCCTGCGGCGGCGGCGGTGGCCCAATACCGTGATCTGCGCCGTCTTTTCACCGGCGACTATTACCCCCTCACCCCCCATTCCCTCGACAGGAAGCAGTGGCTCGCATGGCAGTTCGACACGCCCGGCGCGCGTGAGGGAATCATCCAGGCCTTCCGCCGCGAGGAATGCCCCGGCGACAGCCTCCATGTCCTGCCGCGCGGCCTCGATCCTGCCGCCCGCTACACCGTCACCGACCTCGACACCAACACCCCCGTGGAAATGTCCGGCAGGGACCTCCTCGAACAGGGGCTAACCCTCCGCGCCCCCCAGGCCCCAGACTCGGTTTTTATTCACTACAAGACTGGAGGGGGAGGGGAGGAGTAAAATTTTTTTATTGATTCTGGTTTTAGTATGATTTACAAGAGTTCTTAAAACAAGGAGTTACACATGTTTATTTTTAAGACTTCTGGCGCGACATTTGAAAGTGTAATTGAAAATCAGAAGCATGCCTTTGTTAATCAACCGAAGGATTGGGCCCCTGGCGAAATTATTTTAGTGAGCAAAAACAAAAAAGATCTTACGCCTGGCGAAAAACAAATACGTTACATCATGCGGTTTGATGATACTCGAAAGTTAAAACCGGGGGAAGCCGAAAAATACTGGCCAGGAAATGAGGGAAGGTGGAACTACTTGATTGTCTGTAAAGACACAAAACCTATTAAGCCATTTAACCTTGGAATGGTCATTGGACCAAATGCTGAAAATTTGTATTCTCCTGTGGTTACTTACGCCAAACTTAAAGAGTCGCATGCACAAAAAATCGAAGAGGAATTAAAAAGGCAAGGTGTTATCTAGGTATGGATTCACTCAGAGAAAAGATTCGAAATTTTGTGAAGGAGAGGGAGTGGGAAAAAT
>JBHEKP010000208.1:0-4664 GCA_041859375.1 Candidatus Hydrogenedentales bacterium
GGTCGGAGGCGTCGTGGGGCAGGAATCCCGCGTGGGCGTTGACATATTTCAGGCCCATCGCCCCGGCGGTTGCGGCGGTGATGCGCGCGAGCCGCAGGTTTTCCTCCCAGTGCGCGTCGGGCACGACGCCGCCGGTGAGGCGGATGGTGTCCGGGGTGGTGTAGTCCTCGCCGACGGTGGCGTACATGCCGGAGGCGATTTCAATGCCCGACGCCGCGAGCACCCCCTGGACGCCGTCCCATGCGCCGGGGTCGTCGCGGTGGGGTGTGAGCCCCATCTGCACCTTTTTCAGGCCCAGCGCGTTCACCTTGTCCGCCAAATCCTGCGGCCCGGCAGCCTGAAGTGACCAACTGCAAACGCCCATCTGCTCCAGCGACTGTTTTTTCACCGTGTGTGCCTCCGAGTTGCGGGCGCGCCCGCGGTTGCTGCATCAACGGGTTGCGCGGTGTGTGCCGCGCGCCCGACAACGGCGTACAGTGTAGTCAATGGCCGCGTCCCGCGCAATTCGCGGCGGGAAGGGGGCGAAGGGGGCGGCGGCGCGGCTATAATGGCCGGATGAACCGGACCAGACTCATTCTACTCCTTGCGGCCTGCGCGGCCTGCCTGTGCGCCGTGTCCGCCGCGCCGGAAAACGCGCCCGCGGACGAGGCGGCCCTGCGGGCGCTGGTGCGGGCCTATCCGGCGCACCTTTGCGGGGACGGCGGCCCCAACACGGTGCGCTGGCGGGACGGCACGGAGATGGTCTTTGACGACGGGGTTCAAAAGGGGAACCATGAGGAGCTGCTCAACAGGGCGAGCCTGAAGGATCAGATGTCCATGCCCTATCCCGCCGGCTGGCCCCCCAACCCGCCCGAACCCAACTGCGACCCGGGCCGCGCGCGGAACACGGCCTTTTTCCTTAAGATGTACGGCGGCACAGCCGAAGCGGTGGAGGCGAATCTGGCCGACGTGGAATGGCTGGACGGCGCGCGGCTGCGCTTCACCCGGGTGAACGACGCGGATGCGGCGCTGCGCCGCGTCCGCGACGAGATTGCGCGGCTGCCCGAAGAGGCGCGCCGCCTTGTGTCCAGGCCCGCCGGAACCTTTGTGTGGCGCAGCATCGCCGGCACGTCCCGCCCGAGCATGCACAGTTTCGGCGCGGCGGCGGACTTTGAGCTGCCCAAGGGGCTGCACCGCTACTGGAAATGGGACACGGCTCCGGGGGCCGTGCCGGTCTATCCCGACGCCGTCCCCGGCAGTGACCCGCTCGGCCTGATTGTCCGGGCCTTCGAGCGGCACGGGTTCATCTGGGGCGGCAAATGGTTCCACTACGACACCATGCACTTTGAGTACCGGCCCGAACTGCTCCCGCCGGAAACCCCGTGAACCCCCGGCGCGCTGTTTCTTTTGCGGCGCGCATGGGGTAAGATGGGTGCGTTCACCAGCGAAAGGAAGACATGCCATGCGGAAATCAGACATCTCACGCCGGGGTTTTCTCGCCGCAACCGTCACCTCCGGGGCGGCGCTGACGGTGGGCGTTTCCGGTTGTGCGGGCCTGGGCGGCAACGGGAAAAAGGAGCCCCGGGTCGCCTTTGTGACGGCGAACCTGGTGGCGCAGGTTTCGGGCTGGCGCTTTGAGCTGGCCAACTGGGGCGACCAGCACAAGAAAACCGCGGCCGCCACGGACGAGGCCGCCTGGCGCGCAATCTGCGCCGAAATCGCCGCGCACGGCTTCACCGCCGTCGAGGTTTGGGAGGCCCACGCCGCGCCGGAGGTGATGGACCGCGCGCGCGGCGCGGCATGGAAGGCCGCAATGGACGACCACGGCCTGAAGGCGATTGGCTACGGCGGCACACTGGGCCGGAAAACCCTGGAAATCTGCCAATGGCTGGGCATCCCGCAGATCAACGGCTGGATCGGCGACAACACGCCGGAACAGGCGGCGGCCATGTGCGCGGACACGGGGGTGCGATTCAACATTGAAAACCACCCGCAGAAGTCCGCCGGGGAGCTGCTCGCCGTGGTGGGCGGCGGCAACGAGTGGCTGGGCGTGTGCGCCGACACGGGCTGGTTCGGGACGCAGGGCGTCTCCGGCCCGGACATCATCCGCGCCTGCGGGCCGCTGGTGCGCCACACCCACCTCAAGGACGTGGAGGCCGCCGGGGCCCACCACACCTGCCTGCTGGGCGAGGGGGTGGCGCGCGTGGCGGAATGCATGGACGCGCTCAGGGAAAACGGCTACACCGGCTGGTACTCCTGGGAGGACGAGCCCGAGGACAGGAACCCCTTTGACTCGGCCGCCCGCAACAAGCGCTGGATCGAGGAGCGGATTGCCTAGTCCGCGCCCTTTGCGCCCTTTTCACCGGCGGGACTCTCCGGCGGCGCGGGCAGGTCGGCGTCCTTGATCACAAATTCGGCCTCCTTCCCGTCCGAGGGCGCGAGCCCGCCCACCAGCCACAGGTTGATGTGGATGCGCATTCCGTCCCCCTCGGGGGGATTGTCGCCGCCCGCGTACACCCATTCCTGAATCAGCATATTCGGCGCGGCGGGCGTCTCCGAATGGCCGGAAAAGCTCCTGAACTCAATGGAGCCGGGAAGCCAGTTGATGCAGTGGGTGGACAGTTCCCCGTCAAGGGCCATTTCAAACCTGCGGATGTTTCCCGGAACGGCATGGGGCTGGACCACATACTGGGTGTTGCTGCCGGAGCGCCTGCGCCACCGTGAGAATTCAATGTCAACCTCGTGGCTGTCATCCTGGTACAGGAAGGGCGAGGCGACAATGTTCCGGTCCAGCAGGTCCACCCGGCCCGTGACGTAAAACCTGTGCATGCCGTGGCGCGCGGGCAGCACGCTGGTCACCTCGGCGCAGTGCCACACCCCTTCGATGTTTCTCACCCTCAGGTGCAGGCCCGCGCCGTCCACCCACACGCTCTCCGCGCTGTCCGACCATTTGTTCGGCCCCGGACCGCCCTCACCCGACCGGACAGTCCATTCCCGTCCGGCGAATTCAATGGTTCTCGCATGGGCAAGGGTGTGGCACGCCGCAAGGACGGGCAGGCACACGCTCAAAACACCGAGAAACCGAACCGTCCTGATCATTGCCGTTTCCTTTCCGGGGTTGTCTTCGGGGACGCCCCCATTGTGCCAAAATTCCCCCGATTCCGCCATCCCGGCGTCGTCCGCATTTCCCCCAAAAATCCGGGGGCTTCCGATTTGAACCGGCGTCCGGTTCCGGTGATAATAAGACCCGGCGGCGGCGGCGGCTGGGTGCGTAAAATTTCATGCAAGGCTCAACTTCAGTTGGAGAGAAGTGTTGGTGGGCATTGAGAATACGACCGACAAGGAAGGTTTCTTCAGGCGTATTACCCGAAAGGCATGGGGGATAACGGGGCGGCTTTTTGGGCGTTCCCCCGAATCCCCGGATTTGCACGACAAAATAATCCTCCTTGACAATGACGAGTTGTTGCTGGTGTGGGAAAAGGAACTCCGGGAAATACGCATCCAAAAGGAGGAGGAAGCCTGGGTATATTTTGAGAATGAATACGGCTCGGGCAACCCGAAGGTGACGGAGGAGTTCCTGAAATGGCAGGAAAAGCTCTACGAGCACATTGAAAAGGAGAAAGACCGCTTCCTCAAGGAGCGCCAGGGCTCGAAGGAGGCCCTCGACAAGCTGCTAAGTTCCGGCGCGACCACAATCGTCGTCACCAAGGGCGCAAAGCCCTACACCCAGAAGTGCTTTAATCTCACCGGGTTGTCCCCCCTCATCAAGGACATTTACTCCCCCGCGCCGGGCAGAAGGGACAAGCGCTTCGCCGACGCGGCCCATGATTACGGCAAGAAAAACCCCTGGCTCTGCTTCAAGGACACCGTGGTCGTCGGCCATGATTTGGACAAGGACATGGCGTGGGACCTTGTTCCCGCCAGGGAAGGCGACAACGACGGCAAAGCGCCCGTCTTTGTGCTTTTTGACACGCTGGCATTTGAAAAGGACGTGGACGCGCCCCTCGACGCACTTCCCGAAATTATAGATGTGCTGGCCAAAAAAGGCGAAAATAACATTCTGGACGGGTTCAAAAATCTTTACAAAAAACAAAAAGCGTCCACAAAAAATTATTCTTTTAAACTGGCGCTGTATCACACCCCGAAAAGAAAAGACAAAACCAGAATCCCGGTGATATTTGACATTAAACGGCGCGCGTGATTTCCATTCCGCAGTTTGCCCCCGCAATTTAACCCGTGCGATGTCCGTTGGGTCGGCGGGGCGCACCCCGTCACCCACCCTCCGCCACGGTCAGCATTCCCATCCGGTAGGTGCCCTCGTCCCCGTCAACAAGCGGCAGTTCAATCCGTTCCCCCGTGCGCGGGTCGGTTACTGATATCCACAAATCGTATCCGCCGGGGGCAAGCCCGGTCGCCGGGACGTCAAAAGCCGCCTTGTAGGTGTTGCCTTTGACCCAGCGGCTTGTGTCCAGACCGCCCGCCTTCTGCTCAAACACGGTGTTTCCGGCGCTATCCTTGAGCGTGATTCCGAGGTCATAATCCGCCAGCGCCCGGCCCACCCCCCGGTTCACCCACCGCGACCGGAACGCAAAGGGCTGGTCGGACCGGACAGTTTCCGGCCATGAAACCTCGACGGGAACAAGACGGTAACCCATGCTCCGCAGGCCGCGGGCAACCAGTTCCGG
>JBHEKP010000103.1:0-9044 GCA_041859375.1 Candidatus Hydrogenedentales bacterium
ACCCGTAATTGGCGGGCTCGGTGGACATCTTCGCGTAGGTGAACAGGGAAAGGATGAAGGCCAGCCCCGAAATCAGCGCGAACATGCCCACCACCACATAGCCGATGGGGGTGAGGAAATAGCCGGAAAACTCCCGCTTGCAGACGGCCCAGGTGTTTCTCATTGTCCGGCCTCCGTCCGATCCAGATGTGACGTATCGCCCAGTAATAATCCATTCATTCTATTACTACTTCCCAAGTTACCTCCGTCCGATCAACATCAGGCCTGTCGCCCGCCACAACCTCCATGAATACCTCCTCCAGCCCGCGCTTCCCCGCGCCGGTGAGGTTGGAAAGGGTGTCCCGCATGGCGATGCGGCCCCGGTTGATAATCACCACCCGGTCGCAGACCATGGTCACCTCCGGCAGGATGTGGGTGCTTAGCAGCACCGTGTGCTCCCGGCCCAGTTCCCGGATCATGTTCCGGATGTCCACTATCTGCCGGGGGTCCAGGCCGACCGTGGGCTCGTCCAGCACCAGCACCGGCGGCGAACCCACCAGCGCCTGCGCCAGCCCCACCCGCTGCCGGTAGCCCTTCGACAGGTTGCCGATGATGCGCCCCGCCATGTGGGAAACGCCGCAGCGCTCCATCACCCGGTCCGCCTCGGCGCGCCGCGCCGAACGGGCAATCCCCTTGATCTCCGCCACATAGCACAGGAAGGAGCGGAGCACCATCTCCTCGTAAAGGGGCACGTTCTCGGGCAGGTAGCCCACGCGGCGCTTCACCTCGACGGGGTTGTCATGCACCTCGTGCCCGCACACCCGCGCCGTGCCCCGCGACGCCGGGGAAAAACCGGTGAGCACGCGCATGGTGGTGCTTTTTCCCGCCCCGTTGGGGCCGAGAAATCCCACCACCTCCCGCTCCCCCACCGTGAAGGACACGTCCTCGATGGCGGCAAGGGAGCCGTAGTATTTTGTGAGACCTTCCACTTCAATCATAGGATCAGGCTCCCGCCGGGGTAAAACCGCCGGCGATTCATCGAATTTCCCTACCCTGTCACCGGAAACCGGTCTAGTCGTCCCCGGTCTGGGTGGTTTTCGCTAAAACCCTGCCCTTAACCCAAAAACAACAATATATAATGGCACACCAAATCATTGCACTCAATATATTGTATTTGGACCCCAAAATCCAAATCAACATCCGGGACGGGTGTCAGGAGATTCGCGGCGGAGGGATGTCCTATGATATACTGATAAAAATGAGGATCAAGAAAAACGGAATGGTTCCGTTTGGCACCCACCCATCCGGCGCTCCCGCATCACAGGGAGCAAGGCCGGGACATCGCAGTCCAGGACCCGGGGGGATGCATGTATCCGGATTGCTTTGGAGAAACAAAGAACACGATGAAATTTGAAGAATTTGACATTGATCCGCGCTGTCTTCGCGTGCTGGAGTCGCAGAACATCAGCGACGCCACCCCCATCCAGGAGCTGGCCATCCCGGTGGCGCTGACGGGGGGCGACCTGATCGCCACGGCGCAGACGGGCACGGGCAAGACGCTGGCCTTTGCGCTGCCCAGCCTTTCGCGCCTCTGCCAGGGAAAACCCGTGCGCGGCCCGCGCATGCTGGTGCTCACCCCCACCCGCGAGCTGGCCCAGCAGGTGGAGTCGGTGATGGCGGTGATGGCAAAGGCGGTGCGCATGACCACGCTCGCCGTCTACGGCGGCGCGGGGATGAAAAGCCAGGAGGACGCCCTGCGCAAGGGGCGCGACGTGGTGGTGGCGACGCCGGGCCGCCTGCTCGACCACATGGGCCGGGGCAACATCCGCTTTGAACACCTGGAAATCCTCTGCCTCGACGAGGCGGACAGCATGCTGGACATGGGCTTCCTGCCCGACATCAAGCGAATCATCGGAAAACTGCCCCAGGACCGTCAGACCCTCATGTTTTCGGCCACCTTCGCCGACGAGCTGAAGCGGCTGACCGAATCCATGATGCACGATCCCGCCCGGGTGGGCGCGGTGTCCATCTCCAAGCCGGTGGACTCGGTGCGCCAGGTCATGTACCCCGTGCGCCAGGAGGAGAAAACCCGGCTGCTGCTCCAGATACTACGGGAGGAGCCGGTGGACTCGGCCATCATCTTCCTTGCCACCAAGCCGCGCACCGACCGCGTGGGCCGGATGCTGAAGGAGGCGGGTTTCAAGGCCGCGGTGATTCACGGCGACCTGTCGCAGCAGTACAGGCAGCGCGCCCTGGAGGGCTTCCGGTCGGGCAAATACACGCTGCTCGTGGCCACCGACGTGGCCGCGCGCGGGCTGGACATTGACAACGTGAGCCACGTCATCAACTACGACGTGCCCATGACCGCCGAGGACTACGTGCACCGCATCGGGCGCACCGCCCGCGCCCAGCGCGAGGGCGACGCCATCACGCTGGTGTGCCCCAACGAGCACTCGGCGCTGGCGGCGATAGAAAAGGCGCTGGGGCACCACCTGGAGCGGAAGGAATACGAGGGCGCGCCCATTGTCCTCTCCACCTGGCACGCGCCGGGTTGGAAGGCCCCCGGCGGCGGCGCGCGGCGCGGCCGCAGCCTCCTCCGGCGGCGCTAACCGACACCCGTAAAAAAATAATCCGGCCGATCTGAATGAACGGCCGGGTTTCTTTTTGCGCGCCGTTTTTCAGCGGCCCCTCAGTCGTACCTGCCCGCCGCGCCGCGCGCGCGGATGCGCAGCATTTCGGCGAACATGCGCAGGGAGTCCGTAAGAGGGTTTACCTTGGAGCTGGGGCTGTTGATCCAGCGCACGGGCACCTCGCGCACCTCCAGCCCGTGCCGCGCCGCGATAAACAGGATTTCCGCGTCAAAGGAAAAGCGATCGATGGTCTGCCGCGAAAAGCAGCACAGCGCCGCCGCCGCAGTGAAGCCCTTGAACCCGCACTGGGTGTCCCGGAACCGGGTGAGCCCCGCCGTGCGCAGAAAGAGGTTGAACATGCGGCCCATGTGCTCGCGGTACCATGCCTGCCGCAGCTCGATGCGGGATTCCGCCAGCGCCCGCGAGCCGATGACCACGTCCGCCCCCGCTTCAAAAACAGGCCAGCACTGGTCCAGTTCCTCTATGGGGGTGGAGGCGTCGGCGTCGTAGAAGAACCGGTATTCCCCCGCCGCGTCCAGCATGCCCGCGCGCACCGCCGCGCCCTTGCCCTGGTTTTTGGCGAAGCGCAGCAGTTTCAGGCCCACCCCGCCCGCCTCCGGGCGCATCCCCTCCACCACCCCGGCGGTGCCGTCGCGGCTGCCGTCATCCACCACCAGCACCTCGGAGGCGTAGTCCTGGCGGTTCAGATGGGCGAACACCGCCGACAACGTCGGCCCGACGCGCTCCGCCTCGTTGTAGGCGGGTATGACCAGGGACAAGCGCACAACAACACTCCCTGTCAAAGGAAAAGAGCGCGACGCCGGGTCCGTCCCGGCGCCGCGCCTGAAAAGGCTTACTTGGCGGGCTGGAACCAGATGTTCTTGTACTTCACGGGGTTGCCGTGGTCCTGAAGCAGCAACGGCCCCGCCGCGCCGTCGGTTTCACTCACGCCGCCGGGGGTGGGGCTGTCCAGCTCCACATTGTCATGCACGGTGACGCCGTTGTGCACCACGGTGATGCGGGCGTTGGAGGTCTTGTTGCCCGCCGCGTCAAAGCCGGCCGCCGTGAAGGTGATGTCGTAGGTCTGCCATTGGAGCGGGGGCAGCACCGCGTCGGCGATGGGGACGGCCTTCTTGTAGATGCCGCCGCACCAGTTGTCTTTCGGGCCGTTGCCGAAGCTGTCCAGCACCTGCACCTCGTAGCGGCCCAGGATGTAGACGCCGCTGTTGCCGCGGCCCTGGTCGCGCTCGTTGGGCATGAAGGGCGTCATAAATTCCACGTGGTACAGGCCGCTGCCGTATTCCTGGTTGGTCATGAGGCTGCTGCTGCACACCTGCATGCCGCCGTCCTCCTGCATGCACCACAGCTTGGGCGTGCGGGTCCAGTTCTGCTCCATGGCGGCGGGATCAAAGAGGTTGACCGCGTCCGCGGGCGGGGCCATGCCCAGCGTCGGCGGTTTGGGGAAGGCCCGCTTCAGCGTGAAGGAACCCTCGCCGCCCTTCACTTTGAGCGTGCCGGTGAGGGTTTCATTCGCGATGGCGGCCGTGACAGTGGCCTTGCCGCCGAAACCGCCCAAATCCACTTCGCCGGAGAAGGAGGACTTGCCCCTGCCGCCCTTGCCCTTCACCTCGGCGCGGACCTCGCCCTTGCCGTCACCGACAAACAGCACCGCGCGGTGGGCGATTTTGCTCTCCGCCACCACCTGGGCGCGGATGGTCTTCCCGTCAAAGGCCTTTCCGGAAATGGTCCCCTCGTACACGCCCATAATCTTGTCATCATCCTCGGCCAGGGCCGAAAAGCTGAACAGGACGGCAAAAGCCGCCGCCAACACCAGCACACGCTGCCACATGGTAATCTTCTCCTTGTTGAAGTTATGCTTTTTTCACGCGCAGGGCGTTCCGCTGAATCTAGCACACGCACCGGCGCAACGCAACAGGAACTTGGACAACGGAAGGCGGCGGCATGGTTTCAATTCTCCTCAACGAGCGCCCGTTTCAGGCGGAGGCGGGGGAATCGCTTCTTTCGCTCCGGGACCGGGTGAAACCCGGCGCGGACGTGGTCATCCTCAACGGGGCGGCGGCCCCGGGGGACGCGCCCCTGCGCGACGGCGACGCGGTGGTGCTGATCCGGCGCGGGGAAACGCCCCCCCCGGAGGAACTGGAGGCGCTCATGGCGGCGCGGCACACGCCGGGGGTGCACGCCGTGCTGAAGCGGGCGGTGGTGGGCGTGGCGGGACTCGGCGGGCTGGGATCCGCCGTGGCGGTGGCGCTGGCGCGGGTGGGCGCGGGCCGGCTGGTGCTGGCCGACTTCGACGTGGTGGAGCCGAGCAACCTGAACCGGCAGCAGTATTTCACCGACCAGATCGGCCTGCCCAAGACGGAGGCGCTCCGCGCCAACCTCCACCGCATCAACCCCTATGTGGCGCTGGAACCGGTGCGGGTGCGGCTCACCCCGGAAAACGTGCCCGTGGTGTTCAGGGACGTCCAGGTGCTGGTGGAGGCCTTCGACCGGGCGGAGGAAAAAGCCATGCTGGTGGAATCCTTCACCGCCGCCTATCCGGACCGGCCCGTGGTGGTGGCCTCCGGCCTGGCCGGACACGGCCCCAACAACACGGTGCGCACCCGCATGCTGGGCCGGCGCATCGTGGTGGTGGGCGACGAAAGCTCCGAGGCCGCGCCGGGCATGGGCCTAATGGCCCCGCGCGTGGGCATCGCCGCGCACCACCAGGCCAACGCGGTGCTGCGGCTGCTCCTCGGGGAAGCGCCCGCATGAGCGGCCCCCTTCCATTGGAACCCCTCAAGGCGGCGGCGCGGGCGCTCGGTTTCGACGCCTGCGCGGTGGCCCCCGTGTCCGCCGAGGCGGACGACGGCTTCGACGCATGGCTGGCGGCGGGACACCATGCGGGCATGGACTGGATGGCGCGCACCCGCGACCTGCGGCAGCATATCGCCCTGCGCCTGCCGGAGGCGCGCTCGGTGGTGGTGGTGGCGGCCAACCACCATTCCCCGCGCCCGCCCGCGCCCGCCGTGAGCGGCCTTGTGTCCCGTTATGCCTGGGGACGGGACTATCACCGCGCCCGGCTGAAACCCCTGCGGCGGCTGGCGGCGGCAATCACGGACCTTGCGCCCGGCGCGCGGACCAGCCTGTCCATTGACAGCGCGCCCGTGCGCGAGCGGGCCTGGGCGGCGCGGGCCGGGCTCGGATGGATTGGCAAAAACAGCCTCATCCTGCGGCAGGACCTGGGTTCGTGGTTTTTTCTCGCCACCATCGCCACCACGGCGGAATTCACCCCCGGCGCGCCCGTGCCCGACCGCTGCGGCACCTGCACCGCCTGCATGGACGCCTGCCCCACGGGTGCGATCACCGCGCCCCGGGTGGTGGACTCCAACCGGTGCATCGCCTACCACACCATCGAAAACCGGGGGGGGATTCCGGATGCCCTTGCGCGAAAAATGGGCGGATGGGTCTTTGGCTGCGACCTCTGCCAGGAGGTCTGCCCCTGGAACCGGAAGACGCCGGACACGGAACGCGCCGATTTCCTGCCCCGTCCCGGCGCGGCCAACCCGCCGCTGGAACAGCTCGCCGAAGGAAACGAGGAATGGTTTGACGCCACCTTCACCGGCACCCCCGTCCGCCGGGCGGGACTGGCGGGCATGAAACGCAACGCCCTGCTGGTGTTGAAAAACCGTGAGAAACGGTGACGACGGACGTGATGACACCGCCGTGCCGCCCGAGAGGTCAAAGGTAAAACACGCGGACAGAAAGGGAGGAGTTTGTTATGTCCCCACGCACCACACTGCTGCTGGACATGGTTGGAAACACCTGGAGCCTGTGCCTGGCGATCCTGCTGTTCTTCGGCGTGATCGCGGGGGCCGCGCTTTTCCTGCGGGCGAAACGCCTTGATTTTATCCTCCCCTCCCGGCCGGTCTTTTGGGCGTGTATCGTGCCCGGATTCATCCTCCTCGCCCTCTGCCTGACCCTGATAGACCGGCCCCGCTTCGAGGGGCTTTCCGATCTCGCGGCAAGCTGGATGTTCATGCTTTCCGCATTTCTGGGGGTGCCGCTCACCATTCCGCTCCTGACGGGCGCGGCATGGGCGGGCGCGCACCGTTTCCACCAAATCCCCCTCCGCGTCTCGTCCCTGGCGCTGGTGATGCTGGGAAGTTTCGCCCTCGGATGCGCCGCTTCCAACATGCACGACATTGTCTGGTGCGGCGCGGTGACGGACTGGTTTTCGCGGCACGAGGCGGCGGGCTATGATTTGGACGTTTTTGTGGCGCTGGGCGCGGTCTTTGGCATCCCCCGTGAAGTCATGGCCGACTACGCCACCCTGGGGCCCTGCGCCGTGGTGATGGTGCTGGGGGAAATGACTGTGGCGGCGGCCTGCTTCACACGCCTTGGAAAAGGCGCGCCGTTGCCGCCGGTTTGCGGCAGAGCGAAAAACACGGTATAATCACACCAACACTTGAGGCGTTTATGAACACGATGATGCATGACACACTCCTGCGACTCCGACTCGGGATGCGAGGCAGGCCCGTCATGCGTCGGCGTGTGTGACCGCAGCAAGGCAACCACACAAACCGGCAGCCGCCGCGGGCCAGAAGGTCCGCGGCGGTTGTGTTTTTAACCGCCCCCCCGGCAGCCGCCGGACGGGGGCACGGCGGCGAAAAGCCGCCACCGAAAGGAGGTGGTGTCCATGGATTCGGGGCTAGTCATGCCCAAATCCGCCCGCTTGCACGGATGTGACGGTTCCAGCATGGGTGACTTTGAAAAAACAAAGGCCGAATTCGGCAAAGAAGGAACTGAATCATGTCCAGACAAGTGCGCATATTTGACACCACCCTGCGCGACGGCGAACAGACACCGGGTGTGCATTTCACGGCGGACGAGAAGGTGGAGCTGGCCCGAAGGCTGGAGGCTTTCGGCGCCGCAACGATAGAGGCGGGCTTTCCGGCGTCATCACCGGATGACGCGGCGGCGGTTGCCCGCGTGGCGGCCGCCGTGCGGGACTGTGAAGTGGCGGCCCTGGCACGGTGCCGTCCCGGGGATGTGGACGCGGCGGCGGCGGCGCTGGACGGCGCGGTCCGGCCCGTCATCCACGTGTTTTTGGGCGTATCCGACATTCACCTGGCGCGCAAGCTGCGCATCCCCCGTGCCGGGGCGGTGCGCGCCGTGGAGGAATCGGTCCGGCGGGCGGCCCGCCACGGCATGGCCGTGCAGTTCAGCGCGGAGGACGCCACCCGCGCGGATCGGGTATTTCTGCGCCAATGCGTGCAAACCGCCATCGAGGCGGGGGCGGAACGGGTGAACATCCCCGACACCGTGGGTTGCGCCCTGCCGGAGGAGTACGGCGCGCTCATCGCCGACATCGTGTCCTTCGCGGGGCCGGACATCATCGTGTCGGCCCACTGCCACGACGACATGGGCCTGTCCACGGCAAACTGCCTGGCGGCGGTGCGCGCGGGCGCGCGGCAGTTGGAAGCCACGGTGAACGGCATCGGCGAACGGGCGGGCAACGCCGCCGTGGAGGAGGTGGCCGTGGCACTGGCCATGAAGGGGACTGCCGGCACGGGGCTGCGGTTGGAGCACACCACCGGACTGAGCCGGCGCGTGGCGGAGGTCTCCGGGGTGCCCGTGCAGCCGAACAAGGCCGTGGTGGGACGCAACGCCTTCGCCCACAGCTCCGGCATCCACCAGGACGGCATTTTGAAGACGCCCGAAAACTATGAGTATGTCCCCCCGGCGCTGGTGGGCGCGCCCGGCCACCGATTTGTGCTCACGGCGCGCTCAGGCCGACGGGCCATCGCCCACGAGGCCGCGCGGATGGGCAGCGTGCTGGAACCGGCGGCCATGGACCGGGTCTACGAGGCCTTCCTGCGCCGCGCCGGAGAGCTGCACGGCGAGGTGACGGCAGCGGAACTGGCGCAGGTCATCCGCGCCTGCGCCGTCCAGTCCGCCTGAACGTTTTTGTTGCTGCGGGGGGGGTGGGCCCCCGCCGCAACAGCACACGCCCCACAAGCCATGCGACCACCACAGCGCAAGCGATCTGTTGAAGGGGGCGGGCCCCCCTTCAACAGACTTTAAGAGGGTGGACAGAAGTGGACAGAAGTGGACCGTATGGACAGGGAGGCGGGGAAACGGTGGGGCGGCTGTGTGCTTTTTCTGCCCGCCTTGTCCACTCCGCGCCCACCTTGTCCACCCCCGTCCACTCCCGTCCACTCCCGTCCACCCCCGTCCACTTCTGTCCACTTCTGTCCACTGGGTCCATTCCGTCCATTCCCCGCTCCCCCGCCCCCGCCGGTTTTGTTTATAATGCGCGCCATGCGCGGCATCCGCGCGGGAGCAACATGTCATGGCAGAAACACGGCACATTGTGGTGGTGGGCAGCGCGAACATCGACCTTGTGACGCGGGTGCCCCGCAGCCCGAAACCGGG
>JBHEKP010000332.1:0-5242 GCA_041859375.1 Candidatus Hydrogenedentales bacterium
GCCTGGGCGCGGTGCGCATGGCGAAGGCGATCAACCACCAGTTCCGCGAGCCCATCGGGCGCGAGCCGGAGTGCGACCCGCCCGCGGGCGTTGACTACGACCTGTGGCTCGGCCCCGCGCCGAAGCGGCCCTTCACCAAAAACCGCTGGCACTACAACTGGCACTGGCACTGGGATTTCGGCTGCGGCGACGCGGGCAACGACGGCATCCACCAGATTGACCAGGCGCGCTGGGGCCTTGGCGTCGGCCTGCCCAACGCGGTAAGCGCCTCGGGCGGCCAGCTCTTCTACGACGACGACCACCAGACGCCCGACACGCAGGTGGTCACCTTCGAGTACGGCACGTGCTACCTCCTCTACGAGATGCGCCTGTGGACCAACTACCCCATGGAGGGCCACGACAACGGCGTGGTCTTCTACGGGGACAAGGGCCGCCTGGACATCGGCAGGAACGGCTGCGAGGCGCGGCTCATCGGCGGGGAAACCAAGTCCTTCGGCCCCTACGCCGACATCACGGACCACATGCGCAACTTCCTCGACTGCGTGAAGGCGGGCAACCCCGCCGGGCTCAACGGCGGCATCGGCGAGGGCGCGGACTCCACCATCCTCTGCCACCTGGCCAACATCGCCACGCGCACGGGCAGGAAGCTCGCCTTCGACCCCGTGAAATGCGCATGCACCGGCGATGACGAGGCGGCGCGCCTCTTCACCCGCGAGTACCGGAAAGGCTACGAACTGCCGGAGCTTGGCTGAAAACGCCGGGCGGGTAAAATACGGCGGCAAAGGCCGCAATTTTCCGGCATTGCCCGTTGACCATTTATTTGTCCTTGCCAAACGGGCGGTCCCATCGTTATCCTTATTTATGGTCAGACAGGCCAATTGGGAAGGCACACCATGGAAAGATCGGCCCCCTCCTTGAAAAGGGGGGAAGCAAAAAGTCATGTAATGGTTCCCGACGGCCCGGACAGAATCCCTCCATTCAGTGTTGTTGATCTGTTTTCCGGGGCCGGAGGCATGAGTTATGGCTTTCATAAGCATCCGGATTTCCGCTTGATGGCGGCCGCCGATGCGGAGATCGGCAAGCCAAGCATGGGCCGGGGCTCCCTGCAGTGTAATTCCACCTATGAGAAGAATATTGGCATAAAACCAAAGAGTCTTGATCTTTCCCGGGTTGCCCCGGAAGAATTGAGGGCGGAACTGGGCGTTGGCGATCAAAAAATCAATCTTCTTTGTGTCTGCCCGCCATGCACCGGTTTCAGCCGCACAAACCCGCTCAATCATATGAGGGACGACAGCCGCAACAGTCTGGTTCAAAAAGCGGCGCTTTTCGCCTCGGCCCTTGACGCGGACATTGTTGTGATGGAAAACGCCCGTGAGCTGCTCCAGGGAAATTTCAAGGACCACTACAACACGTTCAGGGAGCATCTGGAGCTGGCCGGTTATAATGTCGCGGGCCGCACATACATGCTGTCACGTTTTGGCCTTCCTCAAATCCGTGAACGGGCGATTGTAATCGCCTCAAAAAGCCGCCTTCCAATTTACACATTGGACGCGCTGTGGGCCGGACACTCCGTTGCGGACGAGGCGCTCACCGTCAAGACCGCCTTTGATGCCATACCCCCCGACGCGACCGGCATAAACTCATACCCGGAGTTTAAGGACATCCGGGTAAGCGAGAGGCTGGCGGCCATCCCCCACGACGGCGGATCATGGGTTGATCTGCTCAAAAACCCCCGCGCGGACAAGCTCCTGACAAATGCCATGAAAAGGATTGTTCAGCTAAAAAAGATTGGATCCTATCCCGATGTCTACGGGCGCATGGCATGGAACAGGCCGGCCCCAACCATAAAACGGGAGTGTGCGCACATTGGCAACGGCCGGTATGCGCATCCGACAGAAGACCGCCTGTGTTCAATACGTGAGCTTGCAATTCTACAGGGATTTCCGAATGATTTTGTGTTTAACGGAAATTCCCTTTCAAACAATTACCGCCACATTGGTGATGCGGTTCCCCCGCTTGTTTCATATCAGCTTGCCCATCTGTGCGCATGGATGCTTTTAGACAAAAAACCGGCCCTTTCGGATGTCCTGCTTCCGGACACGCACCTTAACGCGTCACATATACGGCAAAACATGGAGAGGAGCCTCTTTAATGAGGAAAACATCATTGAGCCTATCACCCGCGGAAGAACGAAGGGTCATGGAATTGCTTGCCGCGCTGCGGACGGAAACCGAAGTGCAGGTTAACCCCGCATCATGGCTGCTGGATGCAAATTTTGCCGAAGAATTCACCTCACGTCTTTTGGCGCAACATGTGTTTATGGGAAGCCCCTTGTTTCAGGAAAGTTTTGATGCCGCATTTTTTGCCGCCGCCAAGATTTCCGGAAAATGTGTTTTTGCCGCGCCGCATGGGCAACGATTCTGGGATGTTTCAATCAACAAAAAGCAGATTAGCCTTAAATCCTCGAAGGCGCTTTCCTTGAGTGAAAAAACCCTCCATATAAGCAAGCTCACAGAAGCGGCCTGGATTCAGGACTGCCGTTCCGCAAAACAGCGCTATGATCAGGCAAAAAATCTGTTTGACAATTACCTCGCCGAAGTTCACAGCATTTTCCAGCTTCGATACTTTCAACGGTCCCTGACTTATGAACTTGTTGAAATGCCTGTGGCGTTGTTTAACAAAATTCTTTGCCTGCCTGTGTCGGAATTCAGCGCGGACGGCCCCACAATAAACATTCCGGTTGGCCAGACACCTCCTGACTTTACCCTTAAACTTGACCGTTCAGATGCCAAAATCACGGTTGCCAATATCCGAAAAGAACTTTGTGTGGTGCATGGCCGTTGGACCATTAAACAGCATTAGAAACCGTCTCCGGCGGTTCTCATGGATCCAAAAAACAATCCAACAGCAAAACCCGCCCTCCACGTGATGCTTCGCTCATGTATGTCCAGCACCGGCGACGACGAGGCGGCGCGCCTCTTCACCCGCGGGTACCGCGCGGGCTACGGGCTGCCGGAGCTTGGCTGAAAACGCCGCCCACCCCGGCTACTTTGGCATCGGCTCCACGGTGACGGAGTGGCTGAAGGAGGCGCTTTCGCCGGGGGCGAGGGTCACGGGCCGCATCCACAGCTCCGCCTCCAGCACATTCAGGTATTCCGGGTAGGCGTAGAGCCACGCATAGTCGAGCTTGGCGTCGTCAAAGGACTGGGTCACCTGAAGCCCCTTGGAGCCGCTCAGGGTCCACGCGCCCTTCGGCGCGTCCTGGTCGAGGTAGTGCTCTCCCTCGCGGAAGCCGTCCACAATGGGCCGCATCGCGCGGCGCACATCCCGGCCCCGCCGGTCCGTGAACGCCACCCTGGTTTCCATGAGCCCGCCCAGGTCGTACTCCGTGTGGCTGCGCATGTGCACCTCGCGGGGCTTGTCCCCGTTGTTGGTCACGATGCTCTCCACCACCAGGGTGGGCGCGTCGCCGTCGAGGCGGATGACGCGCCTGAGGCCCAGCTCACCGGCGGCGGCCGTCAGGGTGACGGAGTTGGGCGTCTTTTCCTCCAGACTAAACTGCATGAACATGCCCTCGGGGGAGAACAGCCCGCCGAGGCGAGTTTCCTCGCCGCCGTTAAAGGGGAAAAACAACCCGCGCGACATCCCGCTGGCCGTGATGCATTGCCCCGTTTCCTTGTCGGTGATGCGCAGCACGCGCCCGCCGAAAAAGGGCACGATGTCGGCGGTGAGGCGGGCGTTGCCGATGGACGGCGCGGCCTGGGGCGCGTTGAACACGGCGCAGAGCAGCAGCATCTGGGCGGGATCGCCCGAAATCTCGCGGATGGCCTGGAATCCGTGCCGTTCCATGCGCGCCGTGAAGTCCAGCACCTCGGGGGGCATCGCCAGGGGCCCCCGGAAGGTGAGCATTTCGTTTTCAACGGTGTGCCCGTTGCGCGGGAAGAGGCGCGCGTAGGTCAGGGGCATGCGGGCCGTGCGGACGCGCTCCAGCAGCTCCGCGTCGGACTGGACGGCGGCCTCCGCCTCGTTGAAGAGGGCGTCCGCCTTTTCCATGATGTCGTCGGGCAGGTAGCCCTGCGCCGGGTTCGTGTACAGGTGCATGTGGATGTTTTCCCGGTCCACCTTCTCCTGGAGCAGGTTGATGTAGCCGCGCAGGGGCCGCGCCGCCGCGCCGTAGTACCCCTCCAGGAATTCGTCCATCACGGCGGAGGCGTCCGCGTCGGGGTTCCACAGCAGCTTCATGCCGTAATAGGGCCGGAGCAGGCTGAACTCGCCGCCGCCCCCGCCGTTGCCCATGCCCTGGAGGTACACGCCCTCCACGCCGAGATCGCGGTAGAACCGCATGTCGGCGGCCATGGCCCCGAAATTCGGGAAGGGGTTGTAGTAGTGGGCGAAGTCCACAATGTAATGCCAGATGTACAGGTGCGGCGTGAGTTTGGCCCACGCCTCCGCGCGCCGTTTGAAGTCGGCGTTGAGCGGGCAGGAGGCGATGGGGTGGCTGTCGCAGCTCGGGAACATGTGGCAGAGCCACACCGCCGCGTTCGGGTGCATGACGAGGTCCTTCGGCGGCTCCTCGGTGTACATGTAGGCCAGGGTGCCGATGAGCTTGTCCGGGTAAACCTTTGCGGTCCGCTCCGCGAGCTGGTTCACGAACCAGAACTGGGTGCCGCCCATGGTGCCGTACCGTTCGTTCATGGCCGTGCAGTCCGGGCACTGGCAGTAGTTGTAGTAGTCGAGCTGCGAGAAGTTGTGCTGGCGGCATTCGGGCGCCTCCGCCATGCGCCTGAGCATGCGTTCCGTCACAATCTCCAGCACCTCGGGATTGGTCAGGCAGAGCTGCGTCTCCATCCTGCGGCGGACCCCGCCGATCTCGCTGAAATATTCGGGGTGCGTGTCGAAAAACTCGTCGGGGGACACATACCGGAAATAACTGTGGCAGCGCCCGTCGTGGGCATGCTGGATGCCCTGGGGGTTGTCCGCGCCGCCTTTGCCCGAGTTCTCGCGCTGGCGCGCCCGGAAATCCGCGTTGCCGCCGGGCCAGGCGTAGGAAATGTCGCGCATGAGAAAGGCGGGCTTCACCAGCTTGTCCAGGGACGGCAGGGGCACGTCCCGCGCCTGCGGCGTCCGGGTCGCGCCGGGGGCGAGCCAGCGCACGCCGAAGGCCGTCTCCAGAAACTCATAGGCCCCGTAGAGGGTGCCCGCCGCCGCCGTGCCCGCGATGACCACATGGGGCCCGCTCGTC
>JBHEKP010000370.1:0-14368 GCA_041859375.1 Candidatus Hydrogenedentales bacterium
TAGCACAGGGTGTGGCCCAGCAGGAACACAAAAAACAGCGTTGGCTCGGTGGTCTGGGAGGCCAGGAAGAGCAGCGCGCCGCCCAGCAGGTGCAGCACGCCGAGCATGATCTGCGCCGGGAAAAAGCGGTCGGCAATCATGCCCACGATGAAGGGGGACACGATGGCGGCCCAGCCGGTGGAGCTGTAGGCGAAGCCGATTTGCGTCCCGGTGAAGCCGATGGTGGGGAGGTACACGCCCATGGCAACGTACCAGGTTCCCCACACAAAAAACTGAATGAACATCATCACGGACAACTGGACACGCACACCCATGTTCATGGCGACACCCTTTGTGTTTCCTGTTGGATTAAGGCGAAAACCGCCCCCTCCGGGGGCCTTTTGCCAGTGTAGCGGGTTGCGGCCCGTTTTTCAAAAAACCGCCGCCGGAAGGGGTCTTCCGGCGGCGGCGGATGTTTCCTGCCTGGCTTGATCAGCGCCTGCGCCGCAGCAGCCGGGCCCCCGCCAGGGCGCTCAGCGCCGCCATCACCGCCAGGGCGGGGAGGCCCGCCGCGGGAAGTCCCTCGCCCACGGTGATCAGGTGTTTCTTCGACTCGGTGCCCATTTTTTCGGCGGTGCTCACCGACAGGGTTACCGTGTAGGTTCCGGGGTTTCTGTACTCATGCCTCGGATGCCGTTCCGTGCTGGTCTTGCCGTCGCCGAAATACCAGCGCCATTCCTGGAGCGCCTTTGTGGTGGAGGTGGAATGGTCGGTGAAGGTCACCATCAGCGGGGCCGCACCCGAAAGGGGGAAGGCCTCGAAGGCGGCGGTCACCACGGCCTGGATGAAGACCCCCTGTACGGAAAGGGTTTCGCCCTGCGCGACCGTGAAGGAGGCCGGGTTTGGATCGGGGCTGCTGTACCCCTCCAGCTCGCCCCACTGCACGGTGAATGCGCCGGTGGGCACCGTTGGGAAGGTCATGTCCCCGGTGCCGGTCTGGCTGTTGCCGTCGGCGTCGGTGATGGTCCAGGGCGCGTTGTCCGGCGTCACATCCAGCACAACCGAACCCGTGAGGCGGGTGTAGTCGGCGGATGCGTCGTTGATGATGTCGCGCACCACGTTCACGGTCAGATCGGTGGGGGGCACCCATCCCTCCATGTCCAGGAATTTCACGGTGCGCTCGCCGTCTGCCACGGCCTCCATGCCGCCGCTGCTGCGCCATTCGCCGCCGATGAGCCGCCACTGGGCCCCCGCGGCCACCGCGGCGTCGGGGTGCAGCGTCACCCGGAGGATGCCCTGGCCCTCGCCGATGGTGGGCGTGTAGGCGCCGGTGAGGCGCAGGGTCGCGCCGGCCATCAGCGTCTGGGTGGCGGGATTGGGAACGGGCTCCGTGTAGCTGGGCAGCGCGCCCCAGGTGACGGTGACCGCGCCCGCGGGCACCCCGGACAGCACGGCGTCGCCGTTGCCCGTGCGGGTTCCTCCGTCCATGTCCGCCACCGTCCACGGCGCGTTGTTGGGGTCGGTGTCGATGATTACCGTGCCCGTCTGGCGCACATAGGCCTTGGTGAGGGTGGTGGAGGTGTTGCGGTTGAAGAAAAGGGTCTGGTTGGCCGGTTTTGTCCAGCCGGAGAGGTCCTTGACGCTGATGGTGTTGTTGCCGTCCGGAATCTCCACGGTGTCGCCGCTGTTCAGCCACGGCCCGCCGTTGACCCGCCACTGGCCGCCCTGCGCCAGTGCGAGTTCCGGCCCCAGGACAAGGGTGAGGTTTGCCCGGCCCTCGCCGATGATTGGCGCGTAGGAGCCGCTGAAGACCACGGACGCGTTCGGGTACAGGTAGTACTCCTGGGTGGGGGGCTCGGGCAGGCTCCATGTGGGCAGGTTGTGCCACGTGATGGTGCAGGGGCCCGTGGGGATGCCCGCAAGCTCCGCGTTGCCCGCGCCGTCGTGCTGCGCCCCGTCGGCGTCCGTCACCGTCCAGGTGCCCTCGGCGGGCTGGGTGTAAACGCGCACGACGCCGCGCTGGCGCGTCCATTCCGGTGTCAGGTTGACAAACACGTCGGGCTGGGTGAGGTTCACGGAGATTGGAACCGGGGCCTGCCACAGGTTGGGGATGTAGTTGAAGGACACCGTGTGCTGCCCGAGGGGCGCGGAGGTGTAGGTGCCGGAGGGCATCCACGCGCCGTTGTCCACGCGCCAGCGCGGGTTCAGGGGAAGCACTTCCGGGGGCGCGAAGTTCACGCGCACCCCGCCCTCGTCGGCGATGCCGCTGAGGCAGCCGCCGTACTTGCTGAGGCGGCTGTTCGCGAAGTTGGCCGGCTTGCCGCCGCCGCGCGAGAGTCCCGCGAGCCCGAAGTACTCGTCAATCTTCAGCCAGGTGATGGTGATGCGCCCGTCAAAGAACATTTCCACCTGGATGCTCGCGGTCTGCTCCGTGATCACGTTGGTCACGCGCACGTTGTCCCAGGTGACCACCGCGCGGTTGGGAAGCTGCTTGAAATACACCTTGCCGCCCGCGTTGGGCTTGAGGTCGCAGTACAACCCGGAAATGCGGGGCTGGCTGAAGTGGTTGTCGAGGCTGACATCGGAGGCGGAGTCCCCCTGGTCGAAGGTGATGTAGCCGTTGCTGCCCACAAAGAAGGAGCCGTACTTTTTCCCGTACAGCGAGACCTGCTTGCCCTCTGAGAGGGTCACCAGGGAAAATCCGTCGTCCGGCAGGGTGATTTCCGTTGAACCCGCCACGGGCGTCCGGTAGGCCGTGACGCCCTCCTCAAGGCAGGCCACGTAGAAGTTGTTGGAGAGGTTCGGGGTGAACCGGAGGCGCAGGTAGTCCAGGTCGTTGGTGGACAGGTTGAAGTGCTGGGTGAACCAGTCGGTGGGCTCTCCGGTGGAGGGCAGGCCCGTGAAGTTGATTTCCGCGTCGCTGAAGGGGAAGGTGCGGTGCTTGATGGGCAGCCACTCAATCTGGTTCAGGAAGTTGTTGGGGTCGCTTGCGTCGGGGTAGGTGTATCCCCAGCTCCAGCTGATCACCTTGATGCTCGCCGTGAAGTAGGGGTAGAGCCGCGCGCCGAGGTCGAGGGAGGCGTTTTCGTTGTAGGAGGCGAGGGCGGTGTAGCCGGTCTGCGGGACGCTGATGGGCAGCGCCTGGCCCTCGGTGGTGAAGACGGTGCCGTCGCTCACGGCGATGTTGTCGCAGGCCAGGGTGCCGTGGGCCACCGCCGCGATGTCCAGCCCCACGACGATGGAGGGCTTGACGGGCAGCCAGCTTGGCAGCTCGGGCAGCACGCCCTGGGTGATGGCGAGGGCGATGATGTCGAGGCTGGTGATGTTGGTGCGCCCCGCCTCGTCGCGCACTTCGGAGACCGAATCAAGCAGCCAGGTGTTGAAGTCGTCCCGGTCCGAGGCGACCATGTTGAACTCGGGCACATAGGGGATGTCGATTTCAAAGGGGTCAAGATACTGGCCGATGAGGGGGACCCAGCTCAGGTCGGCGGCGGCCTTCAGGCTGAATTCCGCGCCGAAATAGAAGCCCCAGGTTCCCTGCGCCGCGCCTAGTCCGAGCATGTTGCCCTCGGCCAGGCTGACCATGCCGCTCACGTTCGCGTCGTAGTTGTAGCCGGCGGCGGCCTTCACGCGGAGCTGGATGACAAAGCCGCCCGGGTCGCCCGTGCCGCCGCTGGGGAACCAGCCCGAGTCAAAGCCCAGGGTGTCCAGCCCCTGCTGGGGCACGAGAAACTGGATTTCCTGGGTCTGCGTCTCGTCGGCCTTGTCCGGCGCGGCCAGGGGGATTTGCACCGGCTTCATGCCCTCGGGGATGGCTTCGTAGCCCTCCTTTACCAGCGTGGCGGGCGGCAGCACGGGGGGCGGCGCGTCGGTGTAGTCGAAGACCTGGACCATCACCCGGACACCGTCGTCAATGCGGATGTAGCGGGGCCGTTTCACCCCCTCCGCCGTGGTTTCCTCCCACCACTGTTCGGTGAGCAGCACCTCGCCGTCCTGCACGATGCGCACCTCAAAGGTGGGGCCCGCGTCGCTTTTCGGGCGGGTGTAAACCATGTCCAGTCCCTTGGCGAGGGGCACGGTGACCAGGGAGGAGCCGTCCTTCTGCAGGTCGGTTTTCGCGCCCTTGGCGATCCATTCGTCCATCTGTCCGGCCTGCCCGGTCATGAACAGGGGGTTCGCCACGGCGGGGTCGCCCCAGCGGGCCATGTCCCGCTTGAGGGTGCCGTTTTCCGTGCGCGCCCACACCTCGACGGAGCCGCGTTCGCGGGCCAGCGCCTTCAGCGAGGCATCGTCAAGGCTGCCCGAGGATGTGCGCGCGGAATACACCACCGCCACTTCGGCCCGCGCCGCCGCGCCGGACAGCCCCCCCGCAAAAACGGCGGCGAACACAAGCGCGCCGATGAAGCCTGTCAGCCTTCCGGGATGAACCCTCATGACCTGTCCTCCATGCATGTGCCGGTTATGATTCCGACGCCCGCCGCCCCGGTTGCGGCGGCGGGCGGATTGGTTATTTTCTTCCGCGCAGCCGCCCCGCGCCGAGGAGCGCCGCCGCCAGCGCCATCGCGGCGAGGCCAAGCGTGCCCGCCGCCGGAAGCGCCGCCTGCACCACCACCAGGAAGCCCGCGGACTCCCTTGTCTCCAGCTCGTCCGTCACCACGCAGGTGTACCTGCCGCCGTCGGCCTCGTCCATGTTTTCCAGGGCGAGCGTCGGGCCGTCCGCCTTGCCGGGGCCGAGCACCGTGAGCAGGGATTCGCCGTTCCTGCGCCACTCGTAGCTGGTGACATTGCCGAAGACGTTGCGCGCGCTCACCTCGAGCACGGTGGCGGAGCCGCGCCGGGCCAGGACGCCCGCCGGGCTTTCCTGGTCCACGGCGAGGGGGTAGGGGTTCAGCGCGATGGTGTCGCTGAAGGGCAGGGGGCTGACGTTGCCCGTGTTGTCACGGAAGCGCGCGTAGACCTTCTTGTAACCCTGCCCGGGCACAAGCTGCCATTCCCTTGCCGCCGCCGCCGGCTCCCAGGGGAGCCAGTTGACGCCGTCGTCGCTCAGGCTCATTTCCGCCACACCGCTGCCGGGATTCCCGTCGCTGTGCGAGAGGGACAGGGTGACACTGGTCAGGCGGGTGAAGGCCGCGTTGCCGTCGATGACCACCGCGCCCGACGGGGCGACGGTGTCCACAAAGAGCAGCGAATTGCCCATGCTCGTGCCGGTGTTGCCGGTCATGTCGGTGCAGCGCACCTGGATGACCGCGGGCCCCTCCGGATCCGTTCCCTTGCGCACGGTGTGGGTGTACTCGAAATAGCCGTCCTCGCTGGCGGAATAGGCCGCGGCCCGGCCGTTGACGGTGACCTCCGGCAGGGAGGCGAGCCCGTTCACGTCGTTCACGCGGAACCCGACGGTGACGGCGGTGTTGTCCTTTGCGAACGCGGGATAGGCGTTCATCGCGCTCACCGTGGGCACCGTGTTGTCCACCAGCAGCGCCGTGCTGGAGGTCTGGATGCCGCCGTTGCCGACGGTGTCGCGGGCGGAGACGAGAATGTTCGCATACCCGTCCGCGTCCGTGGTCCGGACCGTGTAGCGGTATTCGTACTGCGAGCCGGTGTTGGACTGGAAGGTCGCGCTGTTTCCGTTCACGCTCACCGAGGGGTTCCCGAAGACGCCCGTGAGCGCGTCCGTGGCGGTGAAGGAGACACGCACGATGTCGCCCGCCTTGGCCACGTTCGGGCTGGCCTGGATTGCCGCGATTGCCGGGACGGTCCGGTCAATCATGAGCGCGCCGGACACGGTGGCTGCGCCGTTGTTGCCGAGCGGGTCGTTCGCCGAGAACAGGAACTCCGCCATGCCCTCCGCGGCGGCGCCGCCGATGGTGTAGTTCCACGCGTGCAGGCCGCCGGACAGGCCGGCATACACGGCGGACACGCCGTTGACCTTCAGCGACGGGCTGCCGGACACGCCGCTCAAGTCGGTGATCACCGCCTTGATGACAATGGCCGTGGAGGCCCTGCCCATGGCCGGGGTGGCGGTGACCCCGCTGAACACGGGGCCGTTCGGATCCAGGGTCAGCACGGAGGCGGAGGAGAGGGTGCGCTGGTTGCCCGCGATGTCGCCCGCAATCACCTGCACCGACGCCGGGCCCTCGGCCACGCCCGCCGGGATGGTCATCACCCAGGTGTACTGGCTGCCGCTGTGCGTGGGCGGCGGCGCCGCGAAACCGTTCACCGCCAGCGCGGGCGGGCCGGAAAGGCCGTAGTTGTCGAGCACCTGCGCGCCGAAGGTAACCGTGGTGCCCACCCTGGCCAGGGCGGGCGCGGCGGTCAGCAGGTTGATGGCGGGGAGGGTGCGGTCAATGGTGAGGAGCGTGACGGACGGGGTCAGGGATGACGTGTTGCCCGCGTTGTCGCGGGCGTCCACGGTCAGCACCGCCGGGCCCTGCTGCTCGGCGGGGGACACGTTGAAGGTCCAGGAGTACTGGTTTCCCGCAACCTGCGGCGCGCCGAGGAGGTTGCCGTTCAGGCGGAAGGAGGGGTCGCCGTCAAGGCCGAAATTATCGGAGACAAAGGCGGAAACGGTGACCTCCGTGCCCGTGGTGGCCCATTCAACGCTGGAGGTGATTGACGCGATGGACGGGGGGGTGGCGTCCACGAGGAGCATGTCGCCCGCCACGCCCAGGCGGCTGTTTCCGGCGGCGTCCAGCGCGGTGACCGCGAGCAGGGCGTAGCCTTCGGGCGTGTCCGCGGGCAGGGTGTGCGCCCAGGAGTAGGTGTCGCCCGCGACCGTGGGAACGCCGGCGTTTTCCGTGCCCACCATCAGCACGGGCCACTGGACCACGCCGTTCGCGTCCGTGATGTCAATGCTTATTACCACGGTGTCGCCCGGCTTGGCCACGCCGTCGGAGACGGCGAGGTTCGCCTGGGCCGGCGGGGTGTTGTCTATCAGCAGGACGGAGTTCGACGCGGCGGCGGCCGGGTTGCCCGCCGTGTCCTCGGCGGAGACGCTGATCGCGGCAAATCCCTCCGCCGTGCCCGCTGGCACCGTCCAGGCCCAGGTGTAGTCGTTGCCGGCCTGGGAGGGATCCGCGAGCGTTTCGCCGTTGACGGTCATCACCGGCGGGAACGCCACGCCCGCATTGTCCGTGATCGGGACGGTGATGGAGACCACCGCGCCGTCGCGGACGGTTGCGGGCGCGGGGGAAACGACGCCGATTACCGGGTTGGTGGTGTCGGTGACGGTGACGGTGAAGTCCTTCTCCTGGGTGTTGCCGTAGGCGTCGGCCACGCGCACCCGGATGGTGTGGGCCGCGGCCACCCCCGCGTCGAGCAGGGCGGGGTTGGTGTTTTTAACGGTGACCGTGTTGGAGGTGGAGGCGGCCAGGGAGAAGCGGCCCCCCGCATTGTCCACCAGCGTCCAGGTGTAGGGGCTGAGATTGTCCGGGTCCACCGCGGTCAGCGTTCCGACGGTGGTGTTCGCCGGGGCGTTGTCTCCCACGGCCAGGGCGGTCGCGGTGATGTCCTGCAAGCCCCGGCGCGGCGGGATGGACGCGGCGGCGAGGCCCCAGTTTCCGTTGTATTTCCAGGAGACGGTGGTGTCCGAAGCGGAGCCCGCAA
This sequence comes from Candidatus Hydrogenedentales bacterium, assembly GCA_041859375.1. Classification (GTDB taxonomy): domain Bacteria; phylum Hydrogenedentota; class Hydrogenedentia; order Hydrogenedentales; family CAITNO01; genus JBHEKP01. Next base: position 7,582 of record JBHEKP010000370.1, read on the forward strand.
TCACGCTGCCGCCGTGGCGCTGGTATTCCAGGAAGCCGCCCCATGTGGTTTGCAGGTTCCACTTCTGGATGTGCGCGGGCGTGTTCTGGATGGTCAGGGAGTTGTTCCCGCGGCAGGTGGTCGTGGAAACCACCAGGGAGCCGGCCGGGGCCTCCGTGCCGCTGAAGACGAGGCTGGAGGTATCCCGGTCGCCCGAGTCCGCGCCGTCAATCTTGGACAGGGGCAGCAGGGGCGTCGCCGCGCCCGCGTCGGAGAATTTCGTCAGGTCGATGTTGGAAAGAAAGACCACGCCCACGGCCTTGTGCGAGGTGGTGTCGGACATGCGCACGCGGATGGTCTGCGCCCCGGCGGGGGGATTTTTGAAGTACAGCAGGCAGCCGCGCTCGTCCATGCCGCTCGCCTCGGAGTCGGTGATTTTGTGGAAGTTGGAGGAGGGGTCGAAGCGCACCCACGACACGGCCCGGTCGTTCCGGTTGGTCACCCCGGCCACCGCCAGCTCCGTGCCCGCGGGCACGGTGACCGAAAGGGTGAATTCATTGGTGTTGCTCTGGTTGCTGACGGACGCCTCCCCCAGCACGGTGACCGCGGCCTGCGCCGCGGCGGCCCCCAGAATCACAACAGCCAAAACCATCCCAAAGACAAATCTGGCGTGCATCATGATGTTCCCTTCCCCCGAATGCTGGACACACCGGGCGTGAAAGACGACAGGTCCCGAACGGATAAATGCGGAGAGGCCCCCCGGCGCGGCGGAGCGTTGGGGCAAACCCACGCCCCCGCCGTTGCAGGCGGACGGAAAAACAACCTTTGACACGTCACCCAAACCATCCCTCCCGGCAAAACCGGGTTGGCGGCATTGCCGCCTGATCACGTACTTTTCCTGTTTCAATCATATTCCAAGCGCGGGGTGTAGTCAACTGAAAAATTCGTTAACAACCAATGATTACAGGGGAATTTGTTGAACCACTGGCGGTTGTTGCGCGTTCCGGCACAGGACGGCGGAACGCAAAGGCCCATAATAAATGAATCCGGAGTGCTGTTTGGTTCAATTCGTGGCGTTTCGATTGTAATGGTCCGCATGGCACCGCATGGGCGGGAACGCCCCCGATCGCTTCCGCTCGGTCCCCCCATGGGGCGGGTTGTCGCCATTTCTGATTGTGGTGTTCCGCTTGTATCCCGCCGCCGCCGTGTACTACCTTATGCAGTGCGCGAAACCGCCGCAACTGGGTGCGGCGGCAAGGGAGACCGGTGCGATGAGCGGAACCAAAAAGTTTCTGGCCTTTGATCTTGGCGCTGAGAGCGGGCGGGCCGTCCTGGGCACCATCAGCGGCGGTGTTGTGAAGCTGGACGTGATCCACCGGTTCCGCACCGAGGGGCTGATCATGCTCGGCACGCGCCAGTGGGATCTTGCGCGGATTTACGAGGAGATGTGCCGGGGGCTCGCCCTCTGCGCCCGCGACCACACCACGGAACTGGACGGCATCGCGGTGGACACCTGGGGCGTGGACTTCGGACTCGTGGCCCGCGACGGCGGCGTGCTCGCCAACCCCGTCCATTACCGCGACAAGCGCAACGACGGCATGATGGATTACGTTTTCCAGACCGTCCCCCGGGCGGATATGTACATGGAAACGGGCATCCAGTTTCTCCCGTTCAACACGGTGTACCAACTGGCCAGCCTCAAGAAAAGCGGGTCGCCGCTGCTGGACGCCGCCGGTTCCGTGCTGATGATGGGCGATCTCTTCGCTTACCTGCTCAGCGGCAAAATGGCCTGCGAATACACCAACGCCTCCACCACGCAGTTACTGGACCCCCACAAGCGCGCCTGGAATGAGGAACTCATCGCGAAGCTCGGCCTGCCGCGCCGCCTGCTGCTGGACCCGGTGGCCCCCGGCACGGTGCTCGGCCCGCTGCTTGAAGAAATCGCCGACGCCACGGGCATCCGCAGGGGCACCCCGGTCATCGCCACCGCCTCCCACGACACCGCCTCCGCCGTGGCCGCCGTGCCCGTGGCCGACGGGGAGGGCGCATGGTCCTACCTCTCCAGCGGCACATGGTCCCTTCTCGGCGCGGAACTGGACGCGCCGATGGTGAACGAGCGCAGCCTCGCGCTGGACTTCACCAACGAGGGCGGCGTGGGCGGCAAGATACGCTTCCTGAAAAACATCTTCGGCCTGTGGATCGTGCAGGAATGCCGCCGGGTCTGGGAGCGCGGCGGGGAAACCATTGACTACGCGGGCATTACCGCCGAGGCCGCCGCAAGCGAACCCTTCCGCTCGGTCCTGCCCAACCTGGACGATCCCCGGCTCATGGCCCCCGCCAACATGGTGGAACTCATCCGCGACATCTGCCGGGAGACCGGCCAGCCCGTTCCCGAAACGCACGGACAGGTGATCCGCTGCGCGCTGGAAAGCCTGGCGCTGAAGTACCGGCGCACCCTGCGCGCCCTCGACGGTGTGCTCGGCCGCCCGACCGAGGTGCTCCACATCATCGGCGGCGGCACCCAGAACAAGCTGCTCAACCAGATGACCGCCGACGCCTGCGGCGTCACCGTGGTCACCGGACCCGTCGAGGCCACCGCCCTCGGAAACATCGGCGTGCAGGCCATGGCCGCGGGCGTGGTGGACTCCCTGGCCGCCATGCGCGCCATGATCGCGCGCTCCGTCGAACTTGAACGCTACACCCCCGCCGACACCGCCGCATGGGACGCGGTGGACGGGCGGGGCTGAACCCCCGGAAAACAGCATGGGAAAGACGGCCACACTCATCCTGCACTGCGACGATGTCAAGGGCATCGTCTACCATGTCAGCCGGTTCATATTTGAAAACGGCGGCAACATCATCAACGCCCAGCAGCACGCCGAGCCCCTGGACAACCGCTTTTTCATGCGCGTCCACTTCGACTGTTCGGATCTGAAATGCACCCGCACCGAGCTGCGCGCCGCCCTGGCGGAACTCGCGGGGCGCTTCGGCATGGAGACCGGCCTCCGCTTCGACGACGAGCGGAAGCGCATGGCGATCATGGTCTCCAAATACGACCACTGCCTCTACGACCTGCTCCTGCGCCACCAGTACGGCGAGATCAACGCCGATGTGGCCGTCATCGTGGGCAACCACACCGACCTGGAGCATGTGGCCCTCAACTTCCGCGTCCCCTTCGTTTATGTCCCCGTGACACGCGAGGAGAAGGAGGCCGCCGAACAGCGCACCCTCGAACTTTTCCGCTCCCACCATGTGGACTTTGTGGTGCTCGCACGGTACATGCAGATCCTGTCCCCGGCCTTCATTGACGCCTACGCCCACCGCATCATCAATGTGCACCACGGATTCCTGCCGGCCTTCAAGGGTGCGAAGCCCTACCACCAGGCCTACGAGCACGGTGTCAAGCTCATCGGCGCGACCAGCCACTACGCCACCGCCGACCTCGACATGGGCCCCATCATCGAGCAGGAGACCATCCGGGTGAACCACACCCACGGCCCCGACGATTTGGTCGCCCTGGGGCGCGACATCGAGCGCAAGGTGCTGGCCGACGCCGTCCGCGCCCACGCCGACGACCGCATCATGGTCTACCGCCGCCGGACCATTGTCTTTCGCTGAGTCCGCCTGAAAACAGGAGGGGCGCTCCCAGGCAGTCGGGAACGCCCCATGTGCAGAGTGCCCGGGATGTCTTGCCTTCGGCAGGTGAAGGCAGCGGCGGGTTTGCCCCCGGATTCCAAGGGAATACGTGACCGGATTCCATTCGAAAATGACCGGCAAAGGCCCCAACGCACCATCCGGATGCATTGCGCATCCTGTGACATCCCAAACAGCACCGATAAGATGCCAAAGCGCGCACCATGATTTCAAGCCGATTTTGCGCATTTGCGCAGATTTGTGATTGCGAATGGCATGAACTGAAATGAGTATTTGAGAAAGCCATAAGAATATCGCAAAAGTCAAAAAAATTTGATATTTGGCCTGCGTTACGCTATAAATGGGGGTGCGCAGTGTCAACGTTTTCTTTTTGACAAAGACTGGGGGTTTTGCCATGCAATCCAGCACGATCAAGGAAATTGCACGGTTGTGCGGCCTTTCCCGCGCCACCGTTTCGGCGGTGCTCAACGGAAAGCCCGGGGTGAGCGAGCGCGCCCGCACCAAGGTTTATGATGCGATGCGGGAAAACCGGCTCCGCCCGCGCCTTGCCGCCTCGTCGCTGGTGACGGGTTTTGGGCGCGTGTTCGGGATGGTGGTGCCGGACATCCGCAACCCCTTTTACATGGAGTTCATGGACGGGCTGCTCAAGGAGATGAAGCAGCACGGGCACAACGTGATCTGCAAGCCCACGGATGGCACCGTGGAGGACGAAATCAGCACGCTGGAGTCCATGGCCAGCAACGACGTGTCCGGTTTTGTGCTGGTGCCCTCGGAGTCGGGCGCGTCGCGGGAGCACATTCTGCGCATTGTCGCCTCGAGAAAGCCCCTGGTGATACTCGGGTCGCTGCCCGGCGTGGACAGCCACACGGTGGAGGTGGACAACCGGGTGGGCGCCAAGGCGGCCACGGACCTGCTGCTCCGCGCGGGGCACAAGCGGCTGATGTACCTTGGCGGCCCCGCCCTGTCCGGCCCCTCCAAGGAGAGGATGTTCGGTTTTGTGGAAAGCCTGGTGGAGCACAGCATTTTCTTCGACGAGTCCATGATGGCCTGGACCGACGGCGTCTTCCACTCGGGCCACCGGCGCGCCCTTGAGATTCTCGCCGATCCGCAGCGCCGCCCCACCGGCGTCCTGTGCTTCAACGACATACTTGCGGCGGCGGTGTACCGGGCGGCCCACGAGCTGGGTCTGCGGATACCCGGTGACCTGAGCGTGGTCGGCTTTGACGACATCGAGCTGGCGCAGGTGCTGGGCCCGCCGCTCACCACGGTGGCCACCCATCCCTTCGGCATGGGGCGCACCGCCGCCCAGGTGATGCTGGAGGCGCTCAAGCAGCCCGGCCCCGGCCGCCCCATCCGCAGGATCATCCCGGCGGTGCTGGTGGAGCGCGGTTCCGTGGCGCCCCCCGCCGCGGGCTGAACGCCCCCGCCGTTCCCCCGCCAAATTAAAACCGCGCCGTCTCCCTTCGGAAACGGCGCGGTGCTTGTTTTACGGGTGGTGGTGGGTCAGCCCTTGGCCACGTTGTCGGCGATGATGTCGCCGATTTTGGTGGTGGACAGGCCGGACTCCTTGATTTCCGCGGCGGAAAGGCCCTTGAGCATGCCGGAGGTGAGCAGTTTGACGCAGGCGGCCTCGATGGCCAGGGCGGCTTCGGTCTCGCCCAGGTGGTCGAGCATCATCTGTCCGGCGAAGATGCAGGCCAGCGGGTTGATCACGTTCAGACCCGTGTACTTCGGGGCGCTGCCGCCGATGGGCTCGAACATGGACACGCCCGCCGGGTTGATGTTGCCGCCCGCGGCGATGCCCATGCCGCCCTGGATCATCGCGCCCAGGTCGGTGATGATGTCGCCGAACATGTTGCCCGTCACGATCACGTCGAACCACTCCGGGTTCTTCACAAACCACATCGTGGTCGCGTCGACGTGCGCGTAGTCGCGCTTGATGTCGGGGAATTCCGCCGCGCCGACCTCGTGGAAGGCGCGCTCCCAGAGGCCGTAGAGGTAGGTGAGCACGTTGGTTTTGCCGCAGAGGGTCAGGGTGTTCCGCTTGTTGCGCCTGCGGGTGTACTCGAAGGCGTAGCGCAGGCAGCGGTCCACGCCGAAGCGGGAGTAGATGGCCGTCTGGGTGGCCACCTCGTTCGGGGTGCCCTCGTGCATCACGCCGCCCATGCCGCAGTAGAGGTCCTGCGTGTTCTCGCGCACGACCACAAAGTCGATGTCCTCGGGGCCCTTGTTCTTGATGGGCGTCTCCACGCCGGGATAGAGCTTCACCGGGCGCAGGTTGATGTACTGGTCCAGTTCGAAGCGCGTCTTGAGCAGGATGCCCTTCTCCAGGATGCCCGGCTTCACGTCCGGATGGCCGATGGCGCCCAGGTAAATCGCGTCATGCTTGCGGAAGTCGGCAATCGCCGAGTCCGGCAGGATTTCGCCGGTGCGCTTGTAGCGCTCCCCGCCGAAGTCGTACAGGGCCGTGTCCAGGCTGAAGCCGAATTTCGCCGCCGCCGCCCGCACCACCTTGATGCCCTCGTCCAACACTTCCGGGCCCGTCCCGTCGCCGGGAAACAGGGCAATACTGTATTTCGCCATGCCGGTGCTCTCCTTGCGTTGCATGCTCGTTTGTGACCGCTCCGCCCGCCGCGGGGGAGGGGGGGATATGGTAGCACGCCGCCGCCCTGTCGGCGCAATCTTTCCGTTGCCGGTTTCGCGGTCTGGCGCGGTTTTGGGGAGGCTTTTGGGCAGGGCCGCCGGGATGGTGATGGACAAGATGGACGGGGGACGGGGGTGGACGGGGGAGTTGGCGGGTGTGCCGGGAAAACCGGTGGAATGGAAAAAACCAAACACTTGTTTTTGCGCGCGGATTGGATTACAAAAGTGCGGGAAGCTGTGACGGCGCGGCGTTGGCGGCGGATGTCTGACTACTCTCGTCACCCAGATGCGCTGGGTGATGGCGTTGTCTTCGAAGTTTTGCTTCGTGTCTTTCGGCGCATGACACGATAATTGAGGGAAACGCAGTATTAACTATGTTTATGATACACTGGGACGCAGGACGCAGTTGCAGTACCCCAACGGGATGACGGCAAACTACGGGTACGACACCCGGGGCCGCCTGACGGACATCCACCTGAAGGACGGGGCGAACGTGACGCTGGAGCGGTAC
>JBHEKP010000084.1:0-9202 GCA_041859375.1 Candidatus Hydrogenedentales bacterium
CGGTAATCCGCCGTGCAAAAAATCAGCCCAAAAACACAGAATTGCACAGGCTAGAGGGGGGAGGGGTCCCGTTGCTCTAACGGGATTGCATCTTAGCACAGCCGGAGCGTGTAGCGTAATGGAAAAAATTCCGGGGGGCCAAATTTTGCCGGAACAGGCCGCAGTCCCTCCCAATCCCCGGCCTCCCCATCCGGAAAAAGGCGGCGTCCGGGCAAAGTTTGTAATCCGGCCCATTTTTTGGTATATTTACTGTGTCCCTTGACCCTTGTACGTTTGGCCAGTTCCAATCGTCGGGGCGTAGCGCAGCCCGGTTAGCGTACTTGACTGGGGGTCAAGGGGTCGCTGGTTCAAATCCAGTCGCCCCGACCATTTTACTTTCCGGCAAGTGTTTGTGGATACAGGTGCAAGGGTTCCTACTGTCATTCCAGAGAATTTGGGCAAGCAACATATGGATATGGGCAATACGCATCAGACATTCTAGCCTGTTTTTTGTATATTCTCGCATGTTTGTTTTGCATCTATAAATTTTTAAACCATACAAGTTGTCGTTGTGTTTTGTGGTGCCATATTCATTCCGTGCAGACTATGAGAACCAGTTACCCCTAGAAGAAGTGTTCTGGCCAATTTGTTACGTGGAACGGGGTCTCAATTGGTGGCTGAAAGAGGAAAGCCTACGCGCGAAAACCGCACAGGCGGCTAGGAGGGTAGTTACAATGACCTTGGAAACTGCAATTATCCGACTACAGGCGGGGTGTCCTTTGGGTGTCCCACTTGTTGACTCAAAAAGAGTTGCACGGACACCCGACTTGACCTAAAGTCCCTACTTTGCGGTGAAAATTGCCTAGCCAATTTTTTCTCGGTAACAACTCTTGCGCAGAAGGAGGCAAGCTCGTTGGACGAAGAGCCGAAAAAACAATGGAATTCCTTCGGAATTATGGGATTCATTAGCGAGGAGAATGTGATGCAGATACCACCGTTCGCAAGAGGTCGGAGATCTCAAATGAATAATGTCGCGCTCTTGATGATGTATTTCAAGGATTTCTATCATGCAATGCACGTTATTTTGAAACGAGACGCGAGTGAGTTGTGGTTCTACCAAGATACCCTTCTGCCCGTTTTGGCTTCTTTCGAATTTGTCCGTAGCGGAGCAAATAAGGAGCGGAAAATGAGGCAGTATCAAGATGGAATTCGCGTGTGCTTCAAGTTGTTCCAGTTAATCGTAGAATTTGGCAGGACACAGGGGTTATTTGATTTCATCTCTGAATGCATTCCGAAAATAAATGAGGGACGTGCGGAGTTGCTCATAAACGACAAAATGAAAGTAGATGATGGCAGATATCCCGAAGCACTACGAAGAAAACGCTTGACGGAATATAAAATTTTGTACGAATCGTGTGTTAGGTACAGCGTAATTCCGTTCATTTGGTGCATGGACACAATCGATGCGTTCGAATTGGGTTCCAATGCCACTGTTGGGAATTCAGCATCATACTTCCGTAACAATGTGTCGTTCCATACCAAAAGGCTACTTGAGCCATCAAAGCCAATTCCATCCGATTTGTGCCTTTCTCCGTTGGCGCGGGGATTGGATGAACACTGGAGAAATGCGATTGCCCATGAGAATATTGAGCATCGAGACAACGGCGCATTACTTATAGACGCCGATCCGAGAAATCATAATCGGCCTCCTTGGGAATATTTCGCTACAGATGAGGAAATTGTGTCAAAGATTGAAGAATTACAGGTTACGCACCATTTTCAGGTGACGGCGTGTTCACTTTTCGGATTCGAATTTGAGGCTAAAATCGACTGGTCCACCCATCAGGCCTGGAGAACTGAAAAAGAACTTGTTAACCTCCTCGCTATTCGTGTGGAACTCCTGAACTTGGCGATGCATGCTCCCCCTGAAATCGACGAGAAACAGATAACACTAAATCTAAGGAAGCAAGATGGTTTCGACTCCCCATCAAGCATGTTTTGGGGCGGGGCAAGTAGCCGAGGCTGCATGGATTTTCCACCTTTCAACATCGAACGCCAGATTTTTGAACTTGCAAAATACTGTGCGGCGATAAATGTGCCACAGCAGTATCTCGAAGCGCATCTGTTTTCATTCGATGATAAGGGAGAAGGACTATTCCGCGCCGATATCGCAGCAGCCGGGAAACGGCCTTTCACTACAGTGGACATTTCAAGCGTGGTTACAAGGGGGTAACTTACGGTCAAATATGCGCCAGCAAGTGGATACCGATAGGTACGTGCGGTATCTGTTTTCGCTGACCGACGGCAAGTGCCTTCGACTTGCTTTTTGTATGGGATGGAAGTACGGATTCTGGCGCAAAGACATCGGAAGTACCCAAAATGAGTGGCTATTTTCTTTTGTTCCAACAACCATTTCTGTCTGGAAAATAACCTGTTCTGATCAGTGCCTGTCTCCTGGGAATACCTTGCCGGTAGCATGGGCGAAGGGTGCCGAGGCGTGACGATTTGTTACGACGGCTAAAAGAGAAGTGCGTCCTTGGGCCGGTATGTCCAGAGCGGTTGGGCGACATGCCGACACCACGTACAAGCGAGACGCTAAAAGGTGGGACCGGCGCACAAGTGCTGGATGAGGGATTTCGTCTTTATGCGCCAGAGATGCGCGCGGACGTATGGGCCACACAGCGAGCTTGCCAAAGTATCCTCGATGTGTCCCATGGCGTCCTCGATGTGTTCTTCGGAACCGTTTTATTGCAAGCATTTGCACCGAAATTTCGCTGATTCTTCGTCTCCGTGTCCACGCTCTGTCTGGGGACTTGAGCCGGTTCAAATCCAGTCGCCCCGACCATTTCTTTTCCTCATAATAGCCGTGCAGGGGACTTTTCCGTCCGTATTTTTCGTTTTCCTGCCCGGCGGGCTCACAACTCCGGATCGGGTGCAAGTATCGGCGCATTGCGGGTCGTGAGTTTCAGTTCAAGCCAGGGGGGAGCCACCCGCCGCGTTGATTCGACAGCCGAATTCCCCGGACGGCAGGGGCGTTCCGCCATCCACAACCGGCAGCGCGGCGAACCCTCATTTCCACCACGCTTTTATTCGGCGGGTGTTTCAAAACTGAGCCTGGGCCGGGGGGGGCCGTTGTAGGGTTTTGCGCCCAGGGCGAGACCGCGCCGGGGCACGGTGGTGAGGGCAGCGTCCTGCGTTTCGGGCGGTGTGATGAAGCCGTAGTACCGGCCCATCCAGTAGGCGTCCAGCCAGCCGCCGGGATCGGCCACGGCGCGCCCGGCGTTGCCGCCGTCGAGTTCCATAAAATCCCCGTCCCAGCGGTTCGGCCCGGTCTCGCGCGGGCTGAGCGGTTTGACACGCTCGGCGTATGCCCGGTAACCGTCGGGGGTGCGCAGGTCGTCCCGGTGCGAGTTCGTGAAGGAGTGTCGGCGCAGATCGAGGGGCCATTCCCGGAGGTGGGCGACGGCGCGTTCCGCCTCGCAGTCATTACCGGTGAGCGCGCCGTAGATGAAGTTGAACCAGGGAACCGCCTCAATGCGCTTGATTTCCCAGCTCCGCTCCAGGCTGCGACGCCAGGTCGCCATGAGCTTCGGGTCCGTCTCGCACTGGATGAGCGGGAAGTAGGCGTAGAACGCCAGACGGTCGTCAAAATAGGTGATTTCACCGGGATGGTAGGCGAGTTTCTGGCGCAGGATGTCCGGGGCGTAGTTCCACCCGATCAGTGTTTCCTTCGCCGCAAGGAACTTGGGATCGCCCGTGAGGTGGTGGGCGGTGGTCATGTAGTTGAAGACCTCCAGCCCGTTCAGGCCGCGGGCGTAATAGCCGTAGGGGGTGTGGAGGTATTCGGGATCCCACCGGGCCCAGCGGGTCGGTTTCCCGTCGAGATCGCGCAGCACAAACCCGTTGTCCGCGATGTGCGACACAAGACGGTGCAGGTGCCGGGTGGCCCACACGCGCTCCTCATCGTTGGCCACAAGTTTGAGGAAGAGGAACGTTTCATACACATGGGCGTCTGTTTCATCGCTGGAGGTGTCGCCCTTCCACTCCCACAGACCGTCGGGCGTGGGATGCCATTCCGCGGGCAGGCCGCCCGAACCATGGTCCGCCTTGAGGCATTTTTCGCCCGCGGCATAGATGGAGCGCGCCGGGAACCCGTCCATCGGCGTGATTTCCCCGCTCCATGCCACCGACTTCATCATGTCCACCGCCTCGGCGCGGACTTTCGGATCCCCGGTCACGGCGTACTGAAAGCATTTGGCGGCGAGGTAGTGGCTGCTGAAGCCCACATCATTGTCGCTCACCTCGCGCAGCCACTCGCCGTCAATGAGAAAGAGCCCGTGGATGAATCCCAGGCGCTTCTGTCCCCATTCCTCCAGCCAGCGTTCATAGTAGTCGGCCTTCTTGGCCAGGGTGTAGGGCTCGTAGGTGATGATCCCCAGCCCCCCGTCCGTTGCCAGGTAGACCGTCCTGCCGTCCGCGGCAATGCCGTTGATCTTGTCGTGGGGAATCCACCTCGGATGGCCGAAAAACTGGTATTGATTGTTGACGTTTCGGACCGCGCCGCGTGTCGTGCCAATCCAGAGGTCGTTTTCAAAGCCCCGCGCCAGGCATGTTGTGTCCTCGTCGCAAAGCCCCTCTTCACCGCGTATTTGGTACCAGGTGGCGCCGCGCAGAACGCTTAACCCCTCGTCCCCCGCGACATAAAGGCGGCTTCCAAGCGCCAGCAGGTCGCGCACGGCGCAGCCGTGGGGGAGGTGGCCCCAGTCCGCGATTCCCTCATAGTTGACGACGCCGTCCTCAAGGACGCCCACCCGTTTTCCGTTGTGCGCATAGAGCGCGCCGGCGTAGGAGGCCACCCCAAGCACCCCCGGAGCGCCCTTCTCCGAGATGCATGCCGCAGTGTCCCCGTCAATCTCAAAGAGGGAAGTCCCCGATACCGCAACCATTCGGTCGTTGTGGGGGCACAGACCGGCCACCGGCCTGTCCAACACGCGGGTCCAAACCGTGCCGTCGCCCTTCCACAGGCCGCCCGGCCCCGCCGCCCACACATGCCCGTCCCATGCCATGAGCCGCTCCACGGCACCAAACTGCCCCTCAACAGGCCTGAGCGCGCCGCCGTCGAGGATGCTGACGCCGCCCCCGCCGCCGGTGTATACCCTGCCGTTCAGCACAGCCACGGTGTTCACCGGGTCTTCGGTGACGATATTTTCCGGGGACTCCTGGAGGTACACCTCATCACGGACCGGTGTCCACAGCCGGTCTTCGGGCGGCGGGCTTTGCCACAGGGGGCCCTGCTGCGCCGCGCAGAGCATCACGAGTCCGGCAAGCAACAATCCGCTTTGCATGGGTCACCTCGCATTTCCCGGCCCATTCCGGGCCCGTGTCCCGCACACCATTTCGCCATACCACCGGAGGGGGCATGGTGTCCGGCAAAGGTGTCCGTCTTGAAACATGCCAATCCGGACCCAATTCCGGACAAACAACGCCATACCGCGGCTCCAGCTCAAACACATGGCCCCACCGCCCTCATTTTGGCGCGGAAGTCAGCCTGAAGACGCCTTGAAAACAAGCGCCTGCAAGTCGCCGATATTTACCCCGCGGGGCTCGGTGTTCCGCCGGGCCGCCAGCGCCGCCGCCGCGCCGGCGGCTATCCCGGTCGCCATGGCAATCACCTGCACCCGGTAGGAGGCCATCGCCTCATGGCTGCCGCTGATGCACCGGCCCGCCACCAGCAGTCCGTTGACGTGCTCGGGGACAAGACAACCATAGGGGATGTCGTAGGGAATCACCTTCGGATCGTTGCCCGGAAGCAGCCCCATGGCCTGGCCGATGCCGGAGGGATTGTGGATGTCCACCGGAAATGAGGCGTCCCGCACGACCGCCGTCTCCGACTTTCTTCCCTCAAGCAAGTCACCAAGGGACAGGCTCGCAACACCCCGGATTCGCCGGGTCTCGCGCACCCCGACAACGGCGGGCATGCCCGAAACATGGGCGTTTTGAAAGCCCGGGGCATGTTTGCGGAGGAATTCGACAACCGGCATGACCTGCCGCCGCCCCTCCAACTCGGCACGGGTCAGATCGCGTAAAGCGGTGCCGTCCAGCCCGTTCACCTGGGTGGCATTGATCACCCGCTCATCCTCTCGGATGGAGGGGTACGTCCGCACAAAACCGACTGTTGGCGGCAGTTCACCCCTTGCGTGCGCGTCCCGGGTCACCTCATTCCAGGTGCGTCCGTCGGGAAAACGGAATTCACGCCGTCCACCCAGCGCCTCCATGGATTCGGCGTGCCGGACACCGGAGACGCGAAACATGATCGACATGGGCTGGCACAGACCGTCCGCCTGCCAGGATTCCCCCGCGCCGCGTCCCTGGTCATATCCGGCGCCCGCGCCAAAGGCTATGTCCCCGTCACCGGTGGCGTCCACGGTCACCTTTGCCCTTGCCTCCGCCATTCCCTGCTTGGTGAGAAACCTCACACCGGCAACGCGCCCGCCCTCGCAAAGGGGGGCGGCTACGGGCGTGTGCAGGAAAAATTTGGCGCCCACCCCGGAAAGGATGTCGGCATAGGCGAGATCGATGAACTCATAATCCACAACACGGCCGCCGATGCGTCCAAGAATGCCGTCCACCCATTCACTCCGGACCTCCCCCATAAGCGGCCCCACCAGAGCCTGGACCGCCATGCCCCCCAGACGGCCAAAACGTTCCACCAGCAGCGTGTCACAGCCCTGGGTGGCGGCCATCATGGCCGCCGCAATGCCCGCCGGCCCGCCGCCGCACACAAGCACATCCACTGAAACAGACTCCCGAACCGCACCGGCATCCGCCGTCGCGGCGCGGACATTTTGCATCCCGCCAACACCCGCCGTCGCGCCCAATGCCAGTGTTTTCAGCGCATTCCGCCGGTTTATTTGGTTTTTCATGGCCATCCTGTTCCTATTGTTCCGCCTGCGGGGATGCGTTCCCATGCTCCAGCCGCATCAGCACGCGCAGCATCTCCAGCCGCGCCGTGTCCGCGCGGTTTGGCAGCGCGGAAAGTTCCCAGCGGGCGCGGCCCTTGTCCGGCATCGCGGCGCACACACGATCGGGCAGTTCGCGGAGGAGCCTTGCGGCGGCTTCGCGGTCGGCGGCGGCGCCTTTCCCGTCCTTGACGGCCTTGTCAAGCATGACAAAATATTCGTAGTCCTCCACGCCCTCGCGCATGGCCTCCAGATGCTTGCCCGCCGTCACCGTTTCCGGGTCAATGAACAGGGGGGTGTAGGCCGCGCGCGGCTGGGGATACTCATTCCAGGAGGAACCGCCCGCCCCGTCCGCGAAGGCCCAGAAATAGGTTGCCTCCGCGCCGTAACGCCAGCAGTCCCACGCCTGGAGGCGGCAGTAGGTGTGGGGATCGAGCAGGCGCATCGGCCCGCTGCACGAGTAAAACTCCAGTTTCTTCCCCCCGGCATGCTGTTCGGCGAAGAACGCGCGGTATGCGTCGCCGCCCTCGTAAAACAGTTTGCGGTAGGGGCAAAGCACGTCGCATTCCGCGATCATTTCCGGGGTGGCTTTTGCCATGTCCGTGTAGGTTGGATCCTCCCACACGCGGATGCCCGCGCCGGAGGCGTGGATCGCCCGCGCCCATGCGGTGATGACGGCGTCCATCTTGGCCTCGAAAGGCTCGTCCACCAGCAGCACCAGCAACTGCGCCGGGTCCAGGCCCGCGCCGCGCATGTAACCGTCCCAGAACACCGCCCAGTCGCCCACGGCGCGGTTGAACTCTGGCGTGCCCATGGGCCACTGCTGGAATTTGTCACCCACGGCGGCGAAGACACAGTATCTCCGCGCGTCGGGCCAGAGCCTGCGCCATGCGTCAAAATTGGCCGTGTCGGGCGGCGCGGTCATCGCGCCCGACGCGTCATGGACGCCAAAGGGCATGGCGGTGGACACGGCCCAGGGCGAGTCCACGAAATATTCGCGCAGCATTTTCACCAGCGCGTCCCGGTTCTTTTCCGTCGCCTCGTAAAAACTGGGCATGTTGGTGTAATCCCAGCCGCCCATGTGCAGCGTGGGCCGGTCGGGGAAGCGGAAGGGGTAGACCTGAATGGTCAGCGGGAGCGGCTGGCCGCCCGCCGTCACCATGAGTTCATGAACCCCCGGCGGCAGTTCCCGCGTGTTGACCGTGAGCCACACCTGCCGCACAAGGCCCGGCACCAGCCGCAGCTTGAAGCGGTTCCCGGCCCCCTCCAGGGGCAGCAGCGCCGCCGCCACCGGCTCGCCCGTGCGCGTGTCGGTCCAGGCCGCGCCGCGCGCCTCGATGCAGGGCGTTTGCAGGCCTTCCGGCAGCCCTGAAATTTCAATGTCCAGTTCCATGTCCTCAACGGCGGCCATGTTGAACGCCACGGAACGGATTTCGTTCCGCATCATGTCCAAATGCAGCCGGACGGCGTCGGCCCCGGCGGGACCGGGCAGTGCGGGGCAGAGTTCCATGCGGTGCCAGGGATCGGCGGCCCAGACCGCAAGTTCCCGCAACCCCTTCTCTTGCCACACCCGTGCCAGCGCGGCAAAGACCCGCGTGTGCGCGGGGTTAAGCGGCAGGATGGTCTTGAAATCGGGCCCGTATTCGGCGGATAGCGCACCCAGTTCCGCCGCCACGGCGTCCAGTTCGTCCATGACGGGCTGCCGCTCCTCCGCGTCAAGATCCTCCGCCGCGCGGCGCACCGCCGCGATGTCCGCGGTGATGCGGCGCTTCACGCCGTTGTGCGTCAGCAGCCGGGCGATGTGCGCGCGCAGGTCGGCCACACCGGTGCCGGGCAGCGGCTCGCTCATCCAGGCGTCCCCGCCCTTCAGCACCTCAATCTCGTCGCAGAAGACAAAGGGCTCGCCGAAGATCACCAGTGCCAGTTTCCGGGCATGGATGCGCAGGGCGTTGGTGCTGAACCGGTGCAGGGCGTATCCTTCGGCGGGCGGCGCGGCCTGTTGGGCGCTCAGGGCGGTCAGTTCGCCCACGTCATGAAAGAGCCCGTCCTCGCCCGCCGCAAGGAGGGAAATGGAATTGGGCCATTCGACCCCCGCCGCACCCGCCGCCGTGCTGAAGGACACCCCGGAGACGGGCTTGTCCGCGCCCAGATCCAGCGTGATGATGATCTGGCCGCCGCCGGACCAGCCCACCGTGCCCGGCTGTGTCCAGAAATGCCCCTGCACATACTCCCCGTCCGTGAGCTGTTTCGCGTCGCCCGCGTCG
>JBHEKP010000210.1:0-3104 GCA_041859375.1 Candidatus Hydrogenedentales bacterium
CCCTCCAAGGTGGACCGGTCCGCCGCCTACTACGCCCGCTATGCGGCGAAGAACATTGTCGCCGCCGGGCTCGCCCGCAAGTGCGAGATTCAGGTGGCCTACGCCATCGGTGTTGCCAAGCCCATGAGCATCAACGTGTCCACCTACGGCACCGGCACGGTCGCCGATGAAAAGATTCAGAAGGTGCTGGAGTCGGGCGAGCTCTTCGACTTCCGCCCCGCCGGGCTGATCCGCGATCTCGGCCTGCTGGCCCCGAAGGGCTGGTCCTACCGTGACACGGCGGCCTACGGCCACTTTGGCCGCGACATCTTCCCCTGGGAAAAGACCGACAAGGTGGACGCGATCAAGAGTGCCGTCAAGGCGTGAGTTGTTGGCCGGCTGACAGGAGTCTTTTTTTCGTTCCCGCCTCCGGGGCTTCCCGGGGGCGGGTGTCATTAAGATCCCCTCTGACGGGTGTTCGCATGGCTTTGGCCAAGCGGCAACATCCCCCTAAATCCCCCTTCAAAGGGGGACTTCAGAGGGCTTGGTTTTCGGGCGGTTGCATCAGGGAAGTGGCATGGGAATGAATGGCATGAAAAAAGTGATTGGTGTGGGTTCGCCCATCGTGGACATGCTGGCGCGGGTGTCCGAGGAATTTGTGGGGTCGATCCCCGGCGACAAGGGCGGCATGGTGCTCGTGGACCGGGACGGGATGGCCGGGCTGGTGTCACGGCTGGAGGAGCCGCCGCTGCGCGCCCCGGGCGGTTCGGCTGCCAACACCATCGTGGCCATGGCGCGGATGGGCGTGCCCGCCGCCTTTCTCGGAAAGGTCGGGGAGGATGAGGACAGCCGTTACTATCTGGACGCCTTTGCCGCGGCGGGCGGCGACACCAGCCGTTTCAAGCGCACCCCGGAGGAGCCCACGGCGCGCTGCCTCAGCCTGGTCACCCCGGACTCGGAGCGCACCATGCGCACGAACCTCGGCGCGGCCATGCTGATGGAGCCGGCCGAGGTGTCTCCCGCCGACTTTGCGGGCTGTGATCACGCCCACATCGAGGGCTATCTGCTTTACAACCGCCCCCTGACCGAGGCGGTGCTGCGTGCGGCAAAGGCCGCCGGATGCACCGTGAGCCTTGATCTGGGCTCCTTCGAGGTGGTGGGCCTGTCCAAAGACGTGCTTCCGGCGCTTCTTGAGGAGTATGTGGACGCCGTTTTCGCCAACGAGGACGAGGCGCGGGCCTTTCCCGGCGGGGACACGCCGGAGCGCGCGCTGGACGCCCTGGCGGCATGCTGCGGCACCGCCGTGGTGAAACTGGGCCCCCAGGGCGCGCTGCTGCGGCGCGGCGGGGAGACAGTCCGGGCCTCCATCGTGCCCGCCGACGCGGTGGTGGACACCACCGGTGCGGGCGACTGCTGGGCGGCGGGCTTCCTGTACGGCTGGCTTCAGGACTGGGATTTGGCCCGCTGCGGCCGCCTGGGCGCGGTGCTGGGCAGTGAGACGGTCCGGCAGATGGGCGCGGTCCCCGCATCAGCCGACGCCTGGGCCCGCATCAGCGCCGCCTGCCGCGGATAACGCGCAAGAAAGCGGCCCCCGCCGCATGTTACAATAAAAAAACCATTTTTTGGCACCCAACCCCCCAAAACCGGGGGTTATGACAGGAGAGTGAATCATGGCGGTTGCAGTTTCCATCCCGAAGACCGACGAGACCCTGGCGTACAAGGTGGCCGACATGGCGCTGGCCGAGTGGGGCCGCAAAGAGTTGGACATGGCCGAAAAGGAAATGCCCGGCCTCATGTCGGTGCGCGAGCAGTACGCCGCGAAGCAGCCGCTGAAGGGCGCCCGCATCATGGGCTCGCTGCACATGACCATCCAGACGGCGGTGCTTATTGAGACGCTCACGGCGCTGGGCGCCGAGGTGCGCTGGGCGAGCTGCAACATCTACTCCACCCAGGACCACGCCGCCGCCGCCATCGCGGCCACCGGCGTGCCCGTCTTCGCGTGGAAGGGCGAGACGCTGGAGGAGTACTGGTGGTGCACCTACCAGGCCATGTGCTTCCCCGGCGGCCAGACCCTCAACATGATCGTGGACGACGGCGGCGACGCGACCCTCCTCATCCACCGCGGTTACGCCCTGGAGGAGCACTTTTCCAGGACCGGCGAGCTTCTTCCGATATGCCGCGATAACAGGGAGATTGAGATTGTCGACACGCTGCTGCACCAAATCCACGCCGTGGAGCCCGATCGCTGGCACCGCACGGCGGCGGGATGGGTCGGCGTTTCCGAGGAGACCACCACGGGCGTGCACCGGCTCTACCACATGATGCGCGAGGGCTCCCTGCTCACCCGCGCCATGAACGTGAACGACTCGGTGACGAAGTCCAAGTTCGACAACCTCTACGGCTGCCGCGAGTCCCTCGCCGACGGCATCAAGCGCGCCACCGACGTGATGATCGCGGGCAAGGTGGTGGTTGTCGCCGGGTATGGCGACGTGGGCAAGGGCTGCGCCGACGCCATGCGCGGGCTGGGCGCGCGCGTCATCGTCACCGAGATCGACCCCATCTGCGCGCTTCAGGCCGCGATGGAGGGCTACCAGGTCATGAGGATGGATTCCGCCGCGAAGATCGGCGACATCTTCGTCACCTGCACCGGCTGCTGCGACGTCATCACCGGCGCGCACCTCCGCGCCATGAAGGACCAGGCCATCGTCTGCAACATCGGCCACTTCGACTCCGAGATTGACATCGCCCACCTCGAAAACTCCGCCGACGTGCGCGAGCTTAACATCAAGCCCCAGGTGGACAAGTTCATCATGCCCGACGGCCGCGAGATCATCGTGCTCGCGCGCGGGCGGCTGGTCAACCTCGGCTGCGCCACCGGACACCCCTCCTTCGTGATGTCCAACTCCTTCACCAACCAGACCCTCGCCCAAATCGCCCTGTGGACCGAGCCCGAAAAATACGAGGTGGGAAAGGTCTACACCCTGCCCAAGAAGCTCGACGAGGAGGTGGCCCGCCTGCACCTCGGCAAGCTCGGCGTGGAACTGGAAACCCTCACCCCGGCCCAGTCCGCCTATCTCGGCGTGCCCGCCGAGGGCCCCTTCAAGCCCGAGCAGTACCGGTACTAA
>JBHEKP010000106.1:0-45198 GCA_041859375.1 Candidatus Hydrogenedentales bacterium
GTGACCGAGAACTGCGCCGTCTGCGTCACGTACACCGAGGCGTTCACCGGTTCCGCCGTGATGTTGATCGGGATGTTTGTGACGCCAAGGGTCGCCGCGTTGCTCGGCGTGCCCGCCGTGGCCACCGGGTTCAGGCTGTTCTTCACCACGCAGCGGTAGTCGCCCGCGTTGCCCAGCGCCAGGTTCGTCAGCGGATACGGGTTGGCCGTCGCGCCGCCGATGTCCGTCCAGGTGCCGCTGATGTTCTTCTGCCACTGGTAGGTGAAGGCGCTGCCCAGCGGGCTTGAGGCGGTGACGCTGAACGAGTGGGACTCGCTCACGTACTTCGACGCGCCCGCGGGCTGCGCCGTGAAGTTCACCGGGATCACGGTCACCGTCAGCACGCCCTCGCCGGAGGTGTTTGCCGCGCCCGCGTCGGCGTTGTTGCCAAGCACGCAGCGGAACCGCGCGCCGTTGTCGGTGATGGCCGTCGCCGCCGTTGTGTAGGTCGCCGTCGTCGCGCCGCTGCCGCCCGTCACATTCGCCCAGGCAGTTCCGTTCCAGCGCTGCCATTGGTGCGTCACCGTGCCCACAGGGCTCGAGGCCGCGACGGTAAACTGCGCCGTCTGCGTCACGTACACCGAGGCGTTCGAGGGCTGCGTGTCCACCGTGATCGGGATGTTGGAGACGGTGAGCGTCGCCGCGTTGCTCGGCGTGCCCGCCGTGGCCACCGGGTTCAGGCTGTTCTTCACCACGCAGCGGTAGTCGCCCGCGTTCCCAAGCGCCAGGTTCGACAGCGCGTAGGACGCGGACGTGGCGGGGCCGATGTCCGTCCAGGTGCCGCTGATGTTCTTCTGCCACTGGTAGGTGAAGGTGCTGCCCAGCGGCGAGCCCGCCACCACCGTGAAGGTGTGGGACTCGCTCACGTACTTCGACGCGCCCGAGGGCTGCGTCGTGAAGTTCACCGGGATTGCCGCCACCGCCAGCGTGGCCGTGCCGCTCGTGGCGGACGCGCCCGCGTCAAGGGTGTTGCCAAACAGGCACCGGAACTGCGCGCCGTTGTCCGCAAGCCCCAGCACCGCCGTCGTGTAGGTCGCCGTCGTCGCGCCGCCGCCGCCCGTCACGTTCGCCCAGGCCGTGCCGTTCCAGCGCTGCCACTGGTAGGTAATCCCGCCCGGCGTGGTGGTGGCCGCGGCGGTGAACTGCGCCGTCTCGGTCACATACTTCGACGCGTTCGACGGGCTGCCCGTCACCGTGATCGGAATGTTCGTCACGGTGAGCGCGGCGGCCGCCGAGGGCGTTGCCGGGGTGGCTACCGGGTTGGCGGTGCTCTTCACCAGGCAGCGGTAGCTGCCGGTGTCCGTCGTGGCCAGGGTCGCGATGCTGTACGTGCTGCCGGTCGCGGTGGGGATGTCCACGCCGTCCTTCTGCCACTGGTAGGTCAGTCCGCCCGCCGGCGTGTTTGCCGTCACGCTGAATGTGTGGGACTGGCTCACCAGCTTGCTGCCGCCCACCGGATCAACCGTGATGTTCACGGGGGCCAGGCTGACCGTCAGCGTGACCGCGTTGGACGTGGCGTACGGGGCGGGCGGACGGGTCGTGTCGCCCACCAGGCACTGGTAACTGCCGGTGTCCGTCGTGGCCAGCGAGCCGATGGTGTAAATGTTGCTGGTCGCGCCGGGGATGTCCACGCCGTCCTTCTGCCACTTGTAGGTCAGCGTGCCCGTGCCGCCGGTGCAGGTGACGCTGAAGCTGTGGGACTGCGTCACATACTTGGAGCCGCCGGCGGGCTGCGCCGTGAAGTTGATCGGGTTGGCGGTGATGTTGAGCACCGCGGCCGCGGACGGCAGCAGCGCCCCGGAGGAGTCGCGCACCTCGCAGACGTAACTGCCCGCGTCGCCCAGCACCAGCGAGGAAAGGGTGAAGGAGGCGCCGGTCTGCGCGATGTTGGCACCGTCCTTTTTCCACTGGTAAGTGTAGCCGCCGGTGCCGCTGCCCGCGCGCACCGTCACGCTGAAGGTGTGGGACTGGCCGGGCAGCTTGTCGCCGCCCACCGGCTGGGTCTGGATTTCAAGCACCGTCAGGGTGCGCGCCGCCGTGGTCACCGTGGCGCCGCGCGCGTCGGTGATCACGCAGGTGTACGAGCCCTGGTCCGCGTAGGCCAGGCCGCTGAGGGCCAGGGTGTTGCTGTTGGTGCCGACATTGGTCGCGCCGCGCTTCCACTGGTAGTTCAGCGGGGTGTAGCCGCCCGTCACGGTCACCGTGAAGGTGTGCGAGGCGCCCGCAATCGTGTTCGCGCCCGCGGGCTGGCCCGTGATGTTCAGCACGGCCCGCACCTGGAGCTGCACCACGTCGCTGTAGACATAGGGCTGGGGCGGCCGCGCGCCATCGCCAATCCGGCACCGGTAGTACTTGTCGTCCGTCAGCGCGAGCGGGTTCATCGTCCGGGTCGGGCTGGTCGCGCCCGCGATGGCCGTCCAGCCGCCCACGCCGTCGGCGCTGCTTTCCCACTGGTAGCCGAGCGTGCCGACGCCGCCCGTGGCCGTCACGGAAAGGGTGTGGCTGTCGCCGACATACTTCTGCCCGCCGGCGGGCTGCGCGGTGATGTTAATCGCCGCGAGGGTCACCGTCAGCGTGGCCGCGTTACTCGGCGTGCCCGCCGTGGCCACCGGGTTCAGGCTGTTCTTCACCACGCAGCGGTAGTCACCGGAATCCGTGGTCTGGAGGTTGGTGAGCGCGTAGGGGTTGGCCGTCGCGCCGCCGATATCCGCCCAGGCCGTGCCGTTCCACTTCTGCCACTGGTAGGTGAAGGTGCTGCCCAGCGGGCTCGTCGCCGTCACGCTGAAGGAGTGGGACTCGCTCACTGACTTGTTGGCGCCCGCGGGGTGGGCCGTGATGGTCACGGGGATCACGGAAACCGTAAGGGCGGCCGTCACGGTGTTGTTCACCGCGCCCGCATCCGCGGTGTTGCCCAGCAGACAGCGGAACTGCGCGCCGTTTTCCGCAAGGGTCAGCGCCGCCGTGGTCCAGGTTGCCGTGGTCGATCCGGTGCCCGTGGAAACGTTCGCCCAGGCCGTGCCATTCCAGCGCTGCCACTGGTACGTCACCGTGCCCGTCGGGCTCGTGGCCGTGACCGAGAACTGCGCCGTCTGTGTCACGTACACCGAGGCGTCCACAGGCTGGGCGGTGATGCTGATGGGGATGTTTGTGACCGTGAGCGTCGCCGCGTTGCTCGGCGTGCCCGCCGTGGCCACCGGATTCAGGCTGTTCTTCACCACGCAGCGGTAGTCGCCGGAATTCGCGGTGGTCAGGTTTGACAGCGGGTAGGACGCGGCGGTCGCCCCGCCGATGTCCGTCCAGGTGCCGCTGATGTTCTTCTGCCACTGGTAGGTGAAGGCGCTGCCCAGCGGCGAGCTCGCCACCACCGTGAAGGTGTGGGACTCGCTCACGTACTTCGACGCGCCCGAGGGCTGCGTTGTGAAGTTCACCGGGATTACGGTCACCGTCAGCACGCCCTCGCCGGAGGTGTTGGACGCGCCCGCGTCCGCGGTGTTGCCCAGCACGCAGCGGAACCGCGCGCCGGTGTCGGCAAGCCCAAGCACCGCCGTCGTGTAGGTCGCCGTCGTCGCGCCGCTGCCGCCCGTCACGTTCGCCCAGGCCGTGCCGTTCCAGCGCTGCCACTGGTGCGTCACCGTGCCCGTCGGGCTCGTGGCCGTGACCGAGAACTGCGCCGTCTGCGTAACGTACACCGAGGTGTTCGAGGGCTGGACGGTGATGTTGATGGGGATGTTCGTGACCGTCAGTGTCGCCGTGTTGCTCGGCGTGCCCGCCGTGGCCACCGGGTTCAGGCTGTTCTTCACCACGCAGCGGTAGTCGCCGGAATTCGCGGTGGTCAGGTTCGTCAGCGGGTAGGACGCGCTCGTCGCGCCGCCGATGTCCGTCCAGGTGCCGCTGATGTTCTTCTGCCACTGGTAGGTGAAGGTGCTGCCCAGCGGCGAGCTCGCCACCACCGTGAAGGTGTGGGACTCGCTCACATACTTCGACGCGCCCGCGGGCTGCGTCGTGAAGTTCACCGGAATTGCCGTCACTGTCAGCGTGGCCGTGCCGCTCGGGGCGCTGGCCGTGGGATCAAGCGTGTCGCCGAAGAGGCAGCGGAACTGCGCGCCGTTGTCCGCAAGCCCCAGCACAGCCGTCGTGTAGGTCGCCGTCGTCGCGCCGCTGCCGCCCGTCACGTTCGCCCAGGCCGTGCCGTTCCAGCGCTGCCACTGGTAGGTCACCGCGCCCGCGGGCACCGTGGCCGACGCCGTGAACTGCGCCGTCTCTGTCACATACTTCGACACGTTCGACGGGCTGCCCGTCACCGTGATCGGAATGCTGGTGACCGTCAGCGTCGCCTGGCCGGTGATGGAGGGGGTCGGGTTCGCCGAGCAGGTGATCACGCAGCGGTAGTCGCCCGCGTCGGCAAGGGTCACCGAGGCGAAGTTGAGCGTCGCCGCCGTCGCGCTGCCGAGATTGGTCCAGGTGCCGCTGATGTTCTTCTGCCACTGGTAGGAAATCGTGCCCGCCGGGGCCGTGGCGCCCGTCGTGAAGGCAAAGGACTGCGTCACATAGCGGGTGCCGCCCGCGGGCTGCGGGTTGATCGTTATGGGGGCGGCGTTCACCGTCAGCGTCGCCGTGGCGGAGGCCACCTTTGCGGCGGGCGGGCGCACGTTCGGCGTCTCGCCCACGAAGCACTGGTAAACGCCCGCGCTGGCCGCCGTGGCGTTGTTCACCGTGTAGGAGGCGCTGTTTGCGCCGGGAATGTCCACGCCATCCTTCTGCCACTGGTAGGTGAGCGTGAAGCCCGCGCCGGATCCGCCCGTGGCGCCCACGGTGAAGGTGTAATTCTGGGTGAGGTAAATGGACGGGGTGGTCGGGGTCGGACCCGTCACGGTGATGCCCGCCGCGTTCACCGTCAGGGTGGCCGCGGAGGAATTCAGCAGCGCCCCGGAGGAGTCGCGCACCTCGCACACATAACCGGGCGCGGAGGCCGCGTCAAGCATGGTGCAGGCGGCGATGTTGTGGGTGGCGCCGGTGGCGCCCCCGATGTTCACGCCGTCCTTCTTCCACTGGTAGGTGTAACCGCCTGTGCCGCTGCCCGCAAGCACCGTCACCGAGAAATTGGCCGCCGTGCCGGTGGTGCGCGTCAGCGAGACCGGCTGGGTCTGGATCGCCAGCACGGTGAGCGTCGCCGCGCCGGAGGTCGCCGTGGCCAGCGCGCTGTCCGTGACCACGCAGCGGTACTGGGCCTGATCGCCCGCGACAAGCGGACTGAGGGGAAGCGTTGCGGCGGTCGCGCCGGAGATGTTCACCCAGGCGCCCGTGTTTTTCTGCCACTGGTAGGTGTAGCCGCCGGCGCCGCCGCTGGCGGTGACGCTGAAGGAGGCGCTGCCGCCCACCGCCGCATTAATTGTGGCGGGTGAGGGATTGGTGACGGCCAGGGGCACTGTGGTCTGCACCACGGCGGTGTTGGAGTAGATGGTGGTGCCGCCGCCGTCCGTGTTGGTGGCGACCAGCCGGTAGTCCCCCGCATCGCCCACCACATAGCCGGCCTTGGTGTAGGTCTTGCCGGTTGCACCCGCGATGTCCGTCCAGGTGCCGCTGATGTTCTTCTGCCACTTGTAGGTGGGGACGCTGTCGCCGCCCACCGCGCCAGAGGTCAGGGTCAGGGTGCCGCCCACCGCCACGCCTGTGAGCGCGGGGGGTTGCGGAAGTATCTGGAAGGCACGCGGACCCACCTCAATCATCGTCAGCCGCGAGGAGCGGCCGCCCCGGCCGTCCTTCTCAATGGTGCCCGCCGGAATCGTCTCCGGCCGGTCGGGCACGTTGTACACCGTCTGGGAGGTGTAGGAACCGTTGCCCGTGTCGGAAACCCGCCGCACCGGCGCGATGTTGTTGTGCGCGGTCAGCAGGTAATCAAAAACCAAATTGTCCGTGCCCGTTCCTTGGTAACCGTTGCCGTCCGCCACAAGGTCAGGCGTGCGGCTGCCCGGCGGATCCCCGGTCCAGTGGGGATCCAGCTCGTAGTAGTTGTACAGGCGCACATCCGCGTAGGCGATGGCCCCGCGGAAGGCGTCCGTGGGCACAAAAGACAGTTCGTGCGCGCCGGCGCCGCACTGGATTATCTGCGTGTACACCGTGCAGTAGTTGCCCGACATGACCGTGCTGCGCGTGGTGAGCGCCGTGCCGCCCAGGTAGGGGGTAATCGCGCCCGCCGTCAGGTAAAGCGAGTAGGAGACGATGTACCACTGGCCGGTGATGAGCGGCCGTTTCATGTTCGCCTCTGTCTGCACCAGCGCGCCCGTGCCCGCCGCGGTCTTTTCAAAGCGTTCCTGGGGGAACTGGTCACCCACGAGTCCGCCGGGGCCGCGCTTGTTCACATACGCCCACGGCGCGTTGGCCGTCCAGTAACTGCCCGGGTTTTTCATTTCCCAGTTGTTCAGCACCGTGCCGCCGCCGGTGCTGGGGAAGTCCTTGGCGTCCTCCCATGACTTCACATAGGGGGCCACGCCGCCCACGGTGGTCACGGTGCCCGTGTCCAGCGTGTCACCAGCCAGCTTGGCCACCTTAACCTTGACATTGTCCACCATCCCCGCAAAGTTTGTGGTGGGAATAATGCGGAAGGAGGGGTTTGCCCCGGCTGCGGTCAGGTAGACCACCTCATTGTGCCAGTCAAGGTTGGTGGAGGTGTACGCGCCCGACACCGCCGTGCCCAGGGCGACGCTGATACTGTTGGCGCTCTGCGTGGGGTCGTCATCGTTGGTCCACTTGTATGAAAATTCCACACGGTAGGTCACACCGTCGGTGATTTTGAAGCCTGTGGGCTGGTTGGCGTTGGTCTGCACCGCCTCGTTCACGTTGCCCGCCGTCTTCTGCAGCACATAAAACAGCGTTTGGGGGGCTGCCGCGCCCTGGGCGCTCTGCGACCAGCCCGTGCCCAGTGTCCAGGTGGCCACGCTGATCATGTCGCCGTTGTTGACATGATTGTCCTGGGGAGTGCCCAGGGGCGGAACCGTGATGCGCAGCGGCGGCTGGACGATGCCCTCGTTGGTCATGAAGGTTTCGCGCCAGGTGTTGGGAAGCCGGGGGGTCTGGCTCACATACCCCGCCGCGGTGTAACTCGCGCCGGTTGTGGTGGCGGAACCGCCAAAATTGCCGGCGGAACCAAAAAGGTTGACCTTGCCGGTGCTGGGGGAGGCGCCCCAACGGCGGTAACGTGTCGCGTCCAGATAGAGGCCCGCAACGGACCTTTCCGCCCGGAGCACCGTCCACATGTCGGTGATGTAGAGGTTTTCATTGTTCATCGTGGAGGCCAGCGCGTCCACAATCTGGCCGAGATAGTTGTTGATGTGGGTGAAGGTGGCCGGGTTGTCGGAAATCGTGGCAAGACCCGCCATGTAGTCCACCAGCAGATCGCCCACCATGGCGCCGCCGTAGGGGGCCAGCGCGCCCTTGAGAATCTCCGGAAGCCGGTCATGGCCGTACATGGCCCGCACCAGGTCGTCCGCCGGGGTGGCGAACAGGAAGTTCGTCCACACCCCCGCAATGCGCATGTCATCGGCCACCTGGCCGCGGTTGTACTCAAAGTCCGCCTGAATCGCCGCCACCTGCGCCGCGGACATGCAGGTTGTCGGCACGCGCGTGCCCCCCCGCAGCACCGCCGCCAGCAACGCCAGCGCGTCATCCTCCTGGATGCCGTTGCCGTCGTTGTCCATGTTCACCAGATTGATGTTGATGCCGGGGGCGAAGCCCTTCAGCAGCGTGTCCAGCGTGGACGCAATCCAGTCGAAATCGATGTCGCGCACCTGCGCCTGGACGGTACTGGGGAGGAGAAGCCCCGTGAAAAGAAGAAAACAGACACCCCACCGCATAAATTTAGACATGACACAGCCCTCGCGTTTGCCAACCCACACCTGACAAAAATATAAACTCTGGCTGTCCCTTTGACGCCGCCCCTTTGACTGTCCACACAACAGTCATCGGGACCCCTGAGCGTTTTGCACTACAGGATGGCGTCAAGGAACCCGCCGCCAACTAGTGGCCAAACCTGATCGGTTCAACCACCGAGTAAAGCCACAATAAACCAACCCACCCATTTTGTCAAGTACTTTTTAATCAGGAAATATTCTTAAAAATGCGGTTTCCCAAGGATTTATTGCGGGGCTGCACATCATGAAAAAGATGCCTCCCACGCTTTGCTGAGGAAGACCGCGCAGATGGGGGGCCCGCTTGAAATTTACTTATGGTTCAATATGAAATTTTGCTTTTGCCTGTTTTAAAACAAGCATAAGTCGGCTCATGCTTCGCGCATTATTCATTTGCCTATGGGCATGCGCGGACGGAAAACAAGGCCCAACGGCCAGTCCTGCCTTGCCCGCCCAACAATCCAGCGGCCACCCCCTATTTTTCCACCAAAGACTGGATGCGCAGGTTGCGGTAGGCCACGGGACCGTGGTCGCCCTGAAGCATGAGCGGGCCAAGAGGTTTTTCATCATTGAACAGTGAGGCGCGGGTGGGGCCGCTGAGCTCCTCGTTCTCATGCACCACAACGCCGTTGTGGACCACTTTCACAAACACGGCATTGGCGGTTTTTTGGCCCGCCGCATCGAAGCGCGGCGCGCGGAAGGTGATGTCAAACTCCTGCCATTCTCCGGGCTTTTTCGAGGCGTTCACCCGGGGGGCGCGCCCCTCGTAGCCGCGCTTGCCGTCATCCAGCCCCTTCGCAGCGTTCCACCGCTGGTAGATGCCGCCGCAGTCGCCGTGTTTCAGCTCCGTCACGCCCCAACTGTCGAGCACCTGGATCTCGTAGCGTCCCTGCAGGTACACCCCCGAATTGGAACCTTTCGGCACCATAAACTCGACATGAAGCTGCACATCGCCATGTTCGGCTTTTGTCACCAGATGCGCCGTTTTGCCTTTTGGACCGTTCACCAGCGCGCCGGTTCCCTCCTTCCAGGCGAGCTTCTTTTCATCCTTCCCGTCCAGAAACACCTCCGCCGCCGGTGTCCAGTCGCCTGTGGGTTCCTGAAAGGCCGACAAATCCCCCATGGGCACTGTCCCGGCATCCTCCGCCGTCGCGGGGGAAATGAACACGAAGCCAAACACAACTGTCAGAAGGCAAACCCGTGCAACCATTTCATTGTTCTCCTCTGCGGACATCCTTGCCGAAACCGTATGGGAAGCGCAACTCCGCACTCATCCCCGCCAGCGATCCTCCGCCTCAAACAACCAGGAGACGAACGCGTCAACGCCCTCTCCGGTCCTGGCTGAAAGGGGAAATATGCGTATGTCCGGATTGATCGCCCTGCACTCGTCCATCGCCCGCTCCATGTCGAAGGGAAGGTACGGAAGCAGGTCAATCTTGCCCAGCACAACGGCGTGCACGCGGCTGAACAGCCCCGGATATTTCAGCACCTTGTCGTCCCCCTCGGGCACCGACAGGATCGCCGCGCGCAGGTGCTCGCCCAGCCAGTAGCCGCTTGGGCAGATCATGTTCCCCACGTTCTCGATGACCAGCAGACGGTGCGCCGCCGGGTCCAGCGGCATGGCCGCCACCGCGTCGGCCACCATGCCCGCGTCCAGGTGGCACGCGCCCCGCGTCTCAATCTGGCGCGCCAGGCAGCCCGCCCTCGTGATGCGGTCCGCGTCGCGGCTCGTTTGCACATCCCCCTCGATGACGGCCATCGCGGGCCCGACACGCGCGGCGACGGCCTCAAGCAGGGTCGTCTTGCCGCTCCCGGGGGAGCTCATCAGGTTGGCCGCGCGCAGGCCCATCCCGTCCAGCAGCGCCTGCGTCCGCGCGGCAATCTCGTCATTCCGCGCCATCACGGGCGACTTCACCCGCACTGTTGCCTTCTCCCCGGCCGCATTCTCCGTCATCGTCGTCCTCCAGCGTGATCGAAACGACCTCGCATTCATAGCCTGTTTTTATGTCACGGTGCAGCGACCCGCAGGCCGGGCAGCCTTCCGTGAAATCCTCCACAACATGCCCGCCGCCGCAGGCCCGGCACACCGCCGTCGCGGGCCGCAGATCAACCTCCAGCACTGCCCCCCCAAACCCCTCCTGCCGCGCCACCTCTGAAAAGCAGAACCGCAGCGAGTCCGCGCACACGCCGCTGAGCGTGCCCACCACCGCGCGCACCGAACGCACCGGTTTCGGTCCGCCGATGGCGCGGCCCGCGATGTCGAGCATCTCAAGCGCTATGGACAGCTCATGCACCCGGAATTTTCCTCAGCAGATCCTCGGCAGTTCCTCGCCGTAGGGCATTTCAACCACCCGCTCGCCGCCGTGGCGCGTCCGCAACACCACGGGCACGGCCCGTTTTGCAGCCACCCGTCCCGCAACAACCGCCTCCGCACCGAGCGGCTCCGCCCGGAGGGCTTCCAGCGCGCGCCCCCCGTCCCGCTCCGGAACCACCGCCACAAGTTTTCCCTCATTGGCCACGGTGAGCGGATCCAGGCCCAGCATTTCGCAGGCGGCGCGCACCGAAGGCCGGACCGGTATGGCGGACTCGTCCAGTTCGATGGTAACCCCCGAATCCGCCGCCAGTTCAACACAGCACGCCGCCAGGCCGCCCCGTGTCGGGTCGCGCATGGTGTGCACCTCCACCCCCGCTTCGGCCAGCGCCCTGACCAGCGGCCATACCGCCGCTGAATCCGACCGCACCGTTGAGTCAAAGGCCAGACCGTCCCGCTCGCTGAGTACCGCCACGCCGTGGTCCGCGATGCTGCCGCTCAGCAGGACCACGTCGCCCTCCCTGAGCCCCGCCGGGGACACCCGGAGAATCCCGCGGCCGACGCCCGCCGTCACGGCAAACATCTGATCCGCCTCACCCCGCGCCACCACTTTCGTGTCGCCGGTGACGATGCGCACGCCGCACGCGCGGGCCGCCGCCGCCGCAGACTCCAGCACGCGCCGCAGCGTTTCAACCGGCAGCCCCTCCTCCAGCACCAGCGCCAGGGAAAGGGCCAGCGGCTCCGCGCCCGAAACGGCGAGATCGTTCACCGTCCCGTGCACCGCAAGGCTGCCCATGTCCCCGCCGCGGAAAAAAAGCGGCTTCACCACAAAAGCGTCCGTGGTGAACATCAGCCCCCCCGCGCCCGGCACCGCCGCAGCGTCGGGCAGCGGCCCCTCCGCGCCGCCAAGCGCCGGAAGGATCACCCCCCCCAGCAGCTCGCGCGTGAGCAGTCCGCCGCCGCCGTGGGCGCGCACAATCCTTGCCTCATCCATATTTGTGCCTCGCGGCGCACGCGCCCTCGGAGGAAACCATGCACGGGCCCACCGGTTTGCGCGGCGTGCATGCCGTGCCGAAAAGCGGGCAGTCGCGGGGATCCAGCATTCCGCGCAGCACATCGCCGCAACGGCACCCCGCCGGTTCAAAGGCGGGCGGCTCGGGCAGGCCGAAACGCCGCACCGCGTCGAATTCCCAAAACTCCTCCCGCAGCGCCAGGCCGCTGCCGGGGATGCGCCCCAGTCCGCGCCATTCCGCGTCCGCAGGCTCAAATACCGACATGAGGACATCCCAGGCACGGCGGTTGCCGCCGGGCCGGACCGCGCGCCCATACTGGACGAATGAGCCGGACCGCCCCTCCGAAATAAGTTCCACCAGCATCGCCACCGCCTCCATCACGTCCGCGGGCTCAAAGCCCGCCGCCACGCACGGCATGCCGTGCCGTTCCGCCAGACTCCCGTAGGCCTCAGGACCGATAATCACCGACACATGCCCCGGCGTGACAAACCCGTCCACCGCCGCGCCGCCCGAAAGCACCGCCTCCATGGCGGGCACGATCAGCTTGTGCGATGCCAGGATGGAAAAATTGCGCAGCCCCCCGGCGCGCGCGTGAAGCACCGTGGCGGCCACGCCGGGCGCGGTCGTCTCAAAGCCGACGGCCAGAAAAATCACCTCGTGCCGCCGCTCCCGCCGGGCCGTCTCCAGCGCGTCAAGCGGCGAGTACACCACCCGGATGTCCGCGCCCGCCGCGCGGCGCGCCTCCAGCGTGGCATCCCTGCCGGGCACGCGCATCATGTCCCCGAAGGTGCACACGGCCGCGGGGAGTTCCGCCGCGTTGATCATCCGGTCCACGTCGGGCTGCGCGGTGACGCACACCGGGCAGCCGGGACCGCTCAGCAGTTCCACCGATTCCGGCAGCAGCGCCCGCAGCCCGCCCCGCCCCACGGCATGGGTGTGCGTGCCGCACACCTCCATCAGCCGCACCTTCCGGCCCAGGCGTTCCGCCGCCACCCGGATTCTGCGCGCGGATTCCTCAACCTTCGGAGTCACTTGCCGCCTCCCCCATCTGCCTGAGCAGCACCAGCGCCTCCTCCGCCTCCTCGCGGGAAAGTTTCCCGATGGCAAAACCGGCGTGAAGCAGCACCCAGTCGCCCGCAACGGGGTTCTCAACCAGGGTCACGTCGGCCTCGCGGATGTTTCCGTCCAGGCCAACGCGCGCGCGCGCGCCGTCAGTCTCCAGTATCTCCATGGGTATTGCAAGACACATGCCGCCTCCATGCGGCCACAGCCGCCTGTCCCAGACTCAGCCCGCCGTCACCCGCGGGCACAATCCCGTTTGCCAGCACTTCGAACCCGTTTTCACGCAACAGTCCGGCGCACCTCTCCAGCAAAAGCGCGTTCATGAAACAGCCCCCCGAAAGGGCCGCCGTTTCAAGGCCCGTATCCTTCCGCACGCGCAGGCAGATGTCAAGCGTGGCGCGGGCGACGGATTCATGAAAGGCGCGGGCGCACGCTCCCACCGTCCTTCCGCCGAGATAATCCACGATCATGCCGCGGAGAATTTCAGCCCCGGAAACCTCCCATTGCCCGGACCCGCCGCAAACCGCCGGGGCGGCGTAATAACCGCATTCATCGGGCTTTGCCAGGCCGGCGCGGCCCTCAAGCGCAAGGGGGGCCCGGGCGTGGTGCGTGTTGTCATCGCAAACACCCAGCAGCGCCGCCGCCGCGTCAAAAAGCCGGCCCATGCTGGTGCATTCAGGCGCATCCGCAAGCGTCCGGTCCAGCACCAGCCGTTCCTCCGGGGAGAGTCGTGGGAGAAGCCTGTCCGCCCGCGCGGCGGCATCGTCCCCGAACAGGCCGCGCAGGATCACATATGCCATGCGCGCGGGCTTCCGCGCCGTCGCGTCCCCCCCCGGCAGCGGCATCCCGCGCAAACCGCCCGCACGGCGGCTCGTGGCAAGATCACACACAAGCACCTCGCCGCCCCACGCCCGTCCGTCGTCGCCCAGACCAAATCCGTCATAGGCGACGCCGATGACCCTGTCCGTCCTGCGGTGCTCCGCCAGCACGGAGGCGATGTGCGCGTGGTGGTGCTGCACCCGCACGAGGGGCAGCCCCGTTTCGCGGGCATAACGGGTGGTGGCGAAGGACGGATGCAGGTCGCACGCCGCCACCGCCGGTTCCACGCCGAAGATCGTTTTCAGATCCCCCACCGCGCGCAGAAAGGCCTCCCAGGCGGAAAGGTGCCCCACATCACCCGCATGATGGCTCATGTAGGCGCTTCCCGCGCGCGTCAGGCATGCGGTCACGCTGAGTTCCGCGCCGGTGGCAAGGATTTCCGCGCCCGTTGTGCCGCAGGGAAGCTGCACGGGAAAGGGCGCGTATCCCCGCGATCTGCGCAGGAAACGGGGGTGTCCCGCCGCCACATGCGCCACCGAGTCGTCCGTGCGCGTGTGGATGCGCCGGTCATGCGTGAGAAACGCGTCCGCCAGCGGGCCCAAACGGCGCAGGGCGTCATCGTCCTCATGCGCTATGGGCTCGTCCGACACATTTCCGCTGGTCATCACCAGCACGGGGCAGTCACCGCCCGTCAGCAGGTGGTGCACAGGCGTGTAGGGGAGCATCACGCCAAAGCGCCCGCTGTCCGGGGCGATTTCCTCCGGCAACACCCCGTTCCGCTTGGCCAGCAACACAATGGGCCGCTCCGGCCCGCGCAGCAGCCGCAGTTCCCCCCCGTCCATTTCCGCAACCCTGAGCACCGCCCCGGCGTCCTTTGCCATCAGGGCGAAGGGTTTCGCGTCCCGCCGTTTGCGACGCCGCAGTTCCCGCACCGCCGCAGCGTTAGCCGCATCGCAGGCCAGGTGGTATCCGCCGATGCCCTTCACGGCAAGAATGGCGCCCGTTGCGAGCATTTCAGTGGCAACGGCGGCGGGCTCCCCCGACGCAACCATCCGCCCCCGTGAATCCGTCAGGCGCAGTTGCGGACCACACTCGGGGCAGCAGATCGCCTCCGCGTGAAAACGGCGGTTTAGGGGATCGCCGTACTCGGCGCGGCACCGCCCGCACATCGCAAAACCGGACATGGTGGTGCGGACCCGGTCATAGGGCATGTCCAGTATGATCGTGTGGCGGGGGCCGCAGTTTGTGCAGTTGATGAAGGGGTGGCGGTGGCGGCGGTTGGACGGATCCCAAAATTCGGACAGGCACTCGTCGCACACGGCCAGATCGGGGGGCACCAACGCTTCCGCGACCCCGGACCCGGCGCTTCCGGCGACACGGAAGAGCCGCTCGCCAAGCGGCTCCATATACTCCGTCCGCACATCCCTGACATGCGCCATGGGCGGGGGGGTTTCACGCACCGCGCGCAGGAATTCCCCCACGCATTCCCCGTCCCCCTCCACCTCGATCACCAACCCCGAGGCGGTGTTGCGCGCGCTGCCGCCAAGGCCAAGACGCTCCGCCAGACGGCACGCATGGGGCCGAAACCCGACCCCCTGGACCAGTCCGCGCACTTCGATGCGCATCCGCGCCGCCGCGGGACGCGCCCGCATCCCGCTCACAGCGCCTTTACGGTTGACCGCTTGTTCCCCGCCGCGTCATGGGTGTGAATGGCGCATGCAAGGCACGGGTCGTAGGAATGCACCGTCCGGAGCGCCTCCAGCGGCCGTTCGGGATCGGCAATGGGATTTCCCATCAGCGCCGCCTCCACGGGACCGGGCGCATCCTTGTCATCCCTGGGGCCGAGGTTCCATGTGGAGGGTACTACCGCCTGGTAATTGGCAATTTTCCCGTCCTGAATCACCGTCCAGTGGGAGAGCGTGCCCCGGGGGGCTTCATGGAAGCCGAAACCCTGGATTTCCCCCTTCGGAAACACCGGCGGGTTGAAAATGGCCGTGTCGCCGTTGCCGATATTCTCGGCCAGAAGGCCCCAATGGCGCTCCGCGTGATCGGCAAAAACCGCGCAGCGGATGGCGCGCGCCGCATGGCGGCCCAGGGTGGAGCGCAGGATGTCCGGCGACAGCGTCGCACCGGCCAGCTTCCCCGCCGTCTCCAGGCACAGCGTGGTCCATTTCTTGAAGGACTCGTTCCCTGCGGCGTTGCCCACAAGCACCTGAGCCAGCGGCCCCACCTCGGTGACCCGTCCGGCGAAACGGGGGGCCTTGGACCAGGAGTATTTCTTCGCGCCGTCCCACGGGGTGGGGGCGGGTTCGGTCTCGCCCTTCCAAGGATGGAGCGGCGCGCCGCCGTCGGCGTAGTAGGAGCGGGCGCTGGATTCGGTCACGTTGTCCCGGAAATAGGGATCGCCAAAGGCCGATATCGGCTTGAGGGAGGCGGCGTCCCCCATGGTGATCGTCCCCCCCGGAAGGTCAAAGGCCGTGCCCTTGCCGTCGGTGGGCAGTTCGGGAACGGCCATGTACTCCGCCACGCCCACACCGTGGCCGAACCAGTCCGCATACATCGCGCCGATGGCGCACACATCCGGGAAGTACACCTGCCGGATGAAGGGCGTCACCTCGTCGAAAAGGCTCTTGACATGGTACAGTTTCTCCATGTTCAGCGTGGCTGGATTGTCAAGATTGATGGCGTTCGCCACGCCGCCCACGGCCAGGTTCTGAATGTTGGGGGTCTTCGACCCGAGGATGGCCACGATCTGAAGGGCCTTGCGCTGGTACTCGATGGCCTGAAGGTAGTGCGCCACCGCGAGCAGGTTCACCTCCGGCGGCAGTTTCATGGCGGGGTGGCCCCAGTAGCCGTTGGTGAAGATACCCAGCCGTCCCTGCGCCACAAAGGCGGCCACCTTCTCCTTGACCGCCGCCATTTCCTGGACGGAATTGCGGTGCCAGTCCGAGGTCGACTGGCCGATCGCCGCCGCCTTCGCGGGATCGGCCTGGAGCGCCGACGTGACATCCACCCAGTCCAGCGCGGAAAGCTGGTAGAAATGCACGATGTGGTCATGCAGGGTGTGGGCGATGATGAGCAGGTTGCGGATGTGCTGCGCGTTGGGCGGTATTTCCAGGCCGAGCGCGTTTTCCACCGCGCGCACCGACGCGATGGCGTGCACCGTGGTGCACACCCCGCAGATGCGCTGCACGAATATCCAGGCCTCCCGGGGATCCCGGCCCTTGAGGATGGTCTCAATGCCGCGCCACATCGTGCCCGACGACCATGCGTTGGACACCACACCCGTGTCGTCAACCTCGATGTCGACGCGCAGATGCCCCTCGATTCGGGACACAGGATCAATTGTCACGGTCTTGCTCATTGTCTGACTACCTCTCCCTTGGCCGGATTATGCGTTTATGCCGCGCCCTCGGCGGCCCGCCGCCTGGGGCGGACGCCGCTGAGGATGGGGAACAGTTTCACCAGTACGATGTACGCCGCGATGCCCGTCGAGGCCAGGCACATGCTGAACAGAAGCTCGCCCAGGCTCGGAAAATACACCCAGCCGGGCGCGGGCTTGTAGGCGACAAGATAGGTGTCGAACCGGTAAAGGGTGCCGCCCAGCACGAGCAGGAACCCCGCGAAGAAAAGCCCGCCCCTGTTCCGGCGCCATTTCGGGTACAGGAGCATCAGCACGGGCGCCAGAAACAGCGCCACTTCCGCCAGGAAAAGAATGCTGTAAAAGTCAAGGTTCAGCACCTGCGCCAGCAGGCCCCGGTTCGCCAGATCGGCAATGCGGATGACCAGGTAGGAAAGCGCCAGCATGGCGGGAACGGGCGCCATCCGGCAGAGCAGGCGCTGGTCCAGTGCCCGGTGGTACGCGATGCTGGTCAGGTTCTCCACAATCACCACCGACCCGAAGCCCATGGTGATGCAGGACAGCAGGAACAGCGCGGAAATCCACGGGGTGTACCACAGCGCGTGCAGTTTCGTCACGGTGATCATGTACAGGCCGCCCAGCGAGGACTGGTGCATCGTGGGCAGCAGCAGCGCCAGCGAAATCACAAAGGGGAGCAGTTTGCGCACGACGGGCAGGCCGGCCTGGGCGATTTTGCGCACCGGCCCGTAGCGCCAGCGGCTCGCCTGCTCCAGGATCGGCGGCGTCAGCTCGATCCACAGCACGCCCGTGTAGGTCATCACGCAGACGGCCACCTCAAGCAGCACCGAATTCAGGTTGTACATGGGCGGCCAGAAGGTCACCCACAGGTTCCACCAGCGGCCCAGGTCAATCAGCACCGACGTGCCGCCCAGCGTGTACGCCATGGCGCCCACCACTATCGCCGACCGCACCAGCCCGTGGTAATGCCACCGGTTGAACACATAGGTCAGCAGGCCCACCGCGTAGGCGCCGGCCCCGATGCCCGTGAAGGTGACCACGTTCAGCGGTTTCCAGATGCCCCAGGCGTAGCCGTCGTTCATCGCGCTCACCGCGCCCAGCCCGTTCACAAGGCGGTACAGGACCAGGACGGCCCCGGCGGCGATGATTGAAAGCAGGATGAAAAAGGAGGGGGTGAACAC
This sequence comes from Candidatus Hydrogenedentales bacterium, assembly GCA_041859375.1. Lineage (GTDB taxonomy): Bacteria > Hydrogenedentota > Hydrogenedentia > Hydrogenedentales > CAITNO01 > JBHEKP01. The sequence goes on from JBHEKP010000106.1 coordinate 17,709, forward strand.
CGGTCCGCCCAGGGGGCGGTGATCATCGTGCCCGCTCATTCCGGCTTCTCCTCTCCGGCCGCCCCGTCAACGGCCCGCCGCCGCCGCTCGTGGTAGAACTGGGCCGCGGTGAACAGTCCGAACAAGCCCATCGGCGCCGCAAACCCCTTGTACAGGGTGTGCTGGATCGTTTCGCTGGTTTCGGGCAGCGGTTTCTCGGGGACGGCGGGCAGGCCCAGCTTCTCAAAGGGCACGTCCTGGGCGGTCAGGTAAAGGACGTGCGTGCCGCCGCCCTCGTGCTCCCCGTACACCTTGGGGTGGTATTTCTCGGGTTCCGCCTCAATCCGGTAGTGCGCCTCCCCAATCAGCTCCTCCATGGTGCCCGTCATAAGGGCGCCGCGCGGGCAGACCTCGCAGCAGGCGGGCCCCTCGGGGCGGTCGCGGCACATCTCGCATTTCACGATGAGCGGCAGCGCCTTGTCCCAGCTGAACTTTGGCACGTCGAACGCGCAGGCTATCTGGCAGTAGCGGCAGCCCACGCACACGGACTTGTCATACGCCACCACGCCGTTCTTTTCCTTGTGCAGCGCGCCCGCCATGCACACCGACACGCACGCCGGATCCGCGCAGTGCATGCACTGGCGCTTCACAAAGGCCTCGCGCCCGTTCTCCTTGTATATCTTGATGATGCTCTTGGTGTGGCTGTCGAGGTCCACCGGGGCCGCGTATTTCACCCCATCGATTTCCCTCACGTCCGGCTCAAGCCCGTTCACCTCGACGCACTTTGTGATGCAGGCGCGGCAGCCCACGCAGCGGGTTGAGTCGTACAGCATCCCAACGTCTTCGGGGTTGACCGTCTTGTGCTCCCGTGCCGTGGCCGTGCCCGGCGCGACCGCGGCAAGCCCCGCGGCGGAAACCCCCTTGAACCATTCGCGGCGTGTCAGGTTCATGATTCGGACTCCTTGTTCCCTTGCTCCTCCGTCCCGTCAACACGGCACTGGTGATCCTCATGGGAGAGGCGCTTGGCGAGCATCGCGCCCGCGCCCAAAATCGCCCCGCCCACAAGGCCGAAGATCCCCGTTGAGACCGGGCTCACGGAACCCTGCGGCGCCACAATCGGCGGGTAGGTCTCCGGCGGCGAGGGACGCTCAATCTCAACCGTTTCATGCAGCGGCATCCGGAAAGCCAGCTCCGCCTCGGTGCAGCCGAAGCACGGGTGGCCAATCCCCACGGGCCAGGCGCCGGGCACCTCGCAGAAGGACGAAAGCGCGCAGTTGGCGTGGGTGGACGGCCCCTTGCACCCAAGCTTGTACAGGCAGTGGCCGAGCCGGTGCCCCTCGTCGCCGTACTGCTCCGCGAAGTTGCCCTCGTCAAAGTGCGGGCGGCGCGGGCAGTCCTCGTGGATGGTGCGCGCGTAGGCGCTGAGCGGACGGCCCAGCTTGTCCAGCGCGGGAAGCGTGCCAAAGGTGGCGAACTGGAGCACGGTGCCCAGCAGGATGTAGGGGTTCGGGGGGCAGCCGGGAAGGGTGACCACCGTCTTGCCGCCAAGCACCTGCGGCACCCCCTTCGCGCCCGTGGGGTTCGGCTCCGCCGAGGGGAGCCCGCCCCAGGACGCGCAGGATCCGATGGCGACTATGGCGCCGGCCTTTTCGGCGCAGTGCGCCAGACTGTCCACCGCCGTGCGTCCGCCCACCTGGCAGTAAACACCGTTGTCCTTGGTGGGAATGGCCCCCTCCACCACAAGCACGTATTTCCCCGCGTTTTCCTCCAGCGCCGTTTCCAGCGCGGCCTCTATCTGCGCTCCGGAGGCGGCAAAGAGCGTTTCATGATAATCCAGCGACACCATGTCCAGTATCAGCGAGGCCACATCGGGATGGCTGGTGCGCAGAAGGCTTTCCGTGCAGCCGGTGCATTCCTGGAAATGCAACCAGATGATGGACGGTTTTCCCCCCTGCCGCAACCCGGCGGCAAAGGCCCTGCCTGCCGTGGCCGACAGGCCGACACTCGCCGCCGCCAAACTGCATACTTTAATGAAGTCCCTGCGGGAATAACCCTGATCCATCACGTTCCCGCCTTGGGAAAAACCACTAGAACAAACTGAACCCGCCTGAGTTTCCGTTTTCACTGTGGATGGTGCCTCCCGCGATGAATCGCCTTGTTTTACGCAGGTATTTTCTATTTTCAGCACATTTTTACCGGTGGAAACCGACCTACCGATAGGTATAGTATAATCCGTACTTTCCCCGGAATCAATAATTATGATAAAGACCAACATGGGCGCAATAATGAGAAAGTGTCGCACACAACTGGGCATCATAGGACTGGGAAACGTGCTGATGGGGGATGACGCCCTCGGTCCCCATACGGTGGCCCTGCTGGCTTCACGCTGGGAGTGGCCTGATTCCGTTGCCCTGCTTGATTTGGGCACTCCGGGGCCGGAACTGGCCCAACTGCTGCTCCCCTTTGAAAAGGTTGTGGTGGTGGACTCGGTCAACACAGGCGCGCAACCAGGCTCCGTGGCGCGCATCGGTCATTCTGAACTAACGGCAGCCCCTGAACCGGGCACCAGAACCCCCCATGATCCGGGACTGGTCATGGCCATGCGGCAACTGGAATTGACCGGGGACGGACCGGCTGAGATCACCCTGCTGGGGGTGGTGCCAGAAAACCTGGACACGGGCGCGGGGCTGAGCCCAACCGTCAGGGCCGCACTGCCCGCACTACTCGAAGCGGTGGTTGCCGAAGCCGCCAGCCATGCCATCATTCCCAAAAAGCGGGCGTTCCCCCTTCCGGAAAACCTGTGGTGGGAACCCTTGCCTGCCGACACTGAATAAGCCCGCCTTTCCCGTTAATGGCAATCTTTCCCCTTAATGGCACCAGTAATGAATAACTAAATGGCCAGTATCGTCTTGTGTGGTGGATTGGAAATACCAATTGAATCGTTTGAGACAGGTTCCCGGGGAAATTGTTGACAAATTGGGCAGACCTATTTTGCCGAAAGAACCGGCAATCACCGGACACCCTGGTGCCGGTGCAGGAAAGGAAATGAGGCCATGAAGCGCAGGACATTGTCAGTTGGGCTGGTGCTGGCGCTGCTGGGCGTTGGCATGCTGCTCGCCCCCCAGGCGGGGGCGGAAAGGATGAACACCCTCAGCGGCCTTGGCAAGGCGGCCAAGTCGTCCAACATGCGGGGGCTCCGGGTCAAAACAGGCGGTCTTGACCGTTCCCGCTCCATCAGAAGTTCGGTGGGCGGCTCCGCCGCCCGCGAGTTCGGGCGCGTCCTCTCGCGGGGTGCCTCCTCCTCCCCGTCGCGCGGCAGCGGCTCCTTCAACGGCGAACAGCTCGGGCAGCTTGGCAGCCTGCTTGGCAAGGGCCTGATGAACGGCGGATACGGGGATTACCGGGGCGGCTGGGGGGACTACCACCACCGCGAGGACGAGATGGCCAAGGCCTACCGCGAGGTGGGCATCGCCAATGCGGTGGTCGCGCTGGTGGGCGTGCTGGCCCAGACCTCCCAGGCCAGGGCGTATGCCACGGTGCAACCCGCCATGGTCCAGGCCCCGGTGGAGAATCCCTGGGTCCGCGAGCGGGTGCTGGTGTCGCCGCCCCGCCTGGAAACCACCCAGGTGTGGATACCCGAGGTCTATGACCCGCGCACCGGCGCCAAAATCGGCGGCGGCTACCATGAGACCCGCACCCAGGTGATCCCGGAGGTCTACGAGGAGCGGGAGGTCCGGGTGGTGTCCCCCGCGGTGCGCTGAGCGTCAAACACTCATTCAAAGATTCCCCTCCCCCCATCCCCCCAAGGGATGGGGGGGGCTTTTTCCCTCATCCCCGGCTGTTGATCCATCCCGCCAAACATGGTACTTTTCGGGGTGTGCGGGCGCGTCATCGCGCCCGCCGGAAACTTGCCGATCCCGGGCGAAACATCAAACGGAAAAGAGAACCATGAAAAGAGCGCTCCTGATCCTGACGCTGTGCGGTTTCACCGCATTCTCCGCCGCGGCCGCCCCCGGCTCGGCCACCCTCTACCGTGACACCTGGGGCGTGCCCCACATCTACGCGGACACCCTGGCGGATGGGGCCTATGCCCTGGGCTATGCCCAGGCCGAGGACCGGCTGGACGACATTTACCTGAACATACGCCTCGCCACGGGCTGCCTGGCCGAGGTGATCGGGAAGGACGGCCTGCGCACCGACATGGTCATGCAGGTGGTGGACAACGCCGGGCGCTGCGAAAGGTACTGGGAAACGGCCCCGGCGGAAATACGCGGCATGGGCGACAACTTCATGCGCGGTGTGGAGGCGTGGCTGGCGGAGCATCCCGGCCGGCAGTCGCCCTTTGCGCTGGAACTCCACGGCTGGCAGTGTTTGGCCGTGGGCCGCGCGATGATCTTCAACTGGCCGCTGGACGAGATCCAGGCGAAGGTGGAGCGCAAGGACCAGGCGCCGCCCTTCGGCTCCAACTCCTACGCCGTGGCCCCGGCGCGCTCGGCGGACGGCACGGCCATCCTCATGACCGATCCGCATCTGACCTGGGAGGGCATGGCCGTGTTCTACGAGGCCCGCATGCACGCCGGGGGCGTGGACATGTGCGGCTACTGGATCGCCGGGTCGCCCCTGCCGTCGCTGGGGCATTCGGCGAACGTGGCCTGGGCCTGCACCACCGGCGGCCCGGACACCTCCGACGTGTACATGGTGAAACTCAACCCCGACAACCCGCTCCAGTACCAGTACAACGGCGAGTGGAAGGATTTCGAGCTGCGCCCCTTCACCATCAACGTGAAGGGCGGCGACCCGGTGACGGTGCCCTCGCTGCTTTCAGTCTACGGGCCGGTGTGGGAGGAGCCCGATCCGGCGAAGGGCGTCGCCTTCTGCGGCGCCACCCGCTACATAGACTCCACCGGACTGCTGGAACAGTCCCTGAAAATGGTGCAGGCCCGCTCCTGCGCCGAATTCCGCACGGCCCTGTCCATGTTTGAATTCATGGAACAGAACATCTCCTTCGCCGACACGGGCGGCCACATCGCCTACCTGCGCAACGGCGCGGTGCCCGTGCGCCCGGAGGGCGTGAACTATGCCGTGCCCATCCCCGGCGGCACCGACGCCACCCGCTGGAAGGGTTTCCACGGGGTGGACGACCTGGTGCAAACCATGGACCCGCCCCAGGGCTACTTCCAGAACTGCAATTGCAGCCCGGCGGTCATGATGCGCGACTCGCCCATGACGGCGGACAAGTACCCCCCCTACATTTATAACGTCAGTTGGGACAAGCAGTCCCCGCGCGGCGCGCGGCTGCTTGAACTGCTCGACGCCGACGACTCCATAACCAGGGAGGAGGCCATGGCCTACACCCTCGACGTGTACGACCTGATGGCCAAGCCCTGGCAGCAGGCGCTGCGCGACGCGGCGGGCAACAACAACGACCTGGTTGCGGCGAACGCCGAGCTCGGAAAGGCGGTCGGAAAGATCCTGGCCTGGAACGGCGAGTACACCAAGGACAGCGACGCCGCGCCGGTGGTGAAATTCTGGCGGCTCAAGTGCGAGAGCCTGGTGGACATCGCCGCCATCGCCGACGGGAAAACCCTGGGCGCGGAGGACCAGAAAAAGCTGCTCAACGGCCTCGCTGAGACCCTGGCGGAGATGAAGGCCCGCTACGGCAAAACGGACGTCAAGTGGGGCGACATCAACCTGGTCGGCAGAAACGGCAAATTCTTCGCCTGCGACGGCGCAGACTTCGGCGGCGGAAAGGACAACAAAAACCGCACCCAGACCCCCATGGTCGTGGGCGTGGGCGAGGACAAGGAAAACACGGGCAAATTCATCGCCCGCAAGGGGTCCAGCACCATCCTGCTCTCCTTCCTCAACAAGGACGGCATTGACTCCTACAGCCTTGTCGTGTGGGGCCAGAGCGCCAATCCTGACTCGCCCCACCACACCGACCAGGCGGAAAAGCTCTATTCCCAGCGCAAGTTCAAGCCCACCTGGTTCAAGAAGGACGATCTGCTCAAAAACCTCGAGTCCGAAAAGGTGCTGAAGACCAAATAAGCGCCCGCATGCGGGGCGAAACAAGCGAACCCGCCGCCTCCGTCAACACGGGGGCGGCGGGTTGGTTTTTACGGTTCCGGAAACGCGCCTACCCGGCCGGAACGCCGAAAACCTCAACCTCCACATAGTGGTTCTTCTCGTCGGAGGTGTTGCCGTTGGAATAGAGGCGCACATACCGGGCCTTCACCCCCTTGGCGTCCACCAGCCGCCCCTTGTGGTTCTCAATGTATTCCTTGTCGGCGCCCGTTTCCAGTCCGAGGGAATTGTCCGTGTCGTTGCTGTACAGCGCGGTGACGCCGGTCTTGAATTCAGGATCGTCCGACACCTGGACCGTAAAATCAAAGTACACCCGCTTTTCCGCATGGTAATGCCACACGAGCACGGCGTAGATGTTGTGCGCCGCCCCAAGGTCCACCTGCACCCATTGCGGTCCCTCCCCCAGTTCGACCACGCTGCTCTTGGCGTAGTTCTTGTCGCCGTCCACGATCATCTTCAACTCGCCCAGGCTGGGGTTCTTGTCGCTGGCTGTGACGGGCCTGCCCCTGGAGACCAGCGCCGTGCCCTTGGGCGCCAGGAAGGGGGGACGGTCCTTGTAGTCCTCCGGCTCCAGGTTGTCGCTTGCATAGGGCAGGGGGGTGCCGCCGTAGAAGGGTTCGGGCAGCTCAATCTTGACGGGTTCCATCTCCTCGGAAACAACGGGGCCCTGCCCCGCAAACACCAGCACCGCCGCCGTGAGCGCAAAAGACATGGACGGGATTCTCATGGCACTTCCTCCTTTTTGCCGCGCGCGGACGCACGGCGCATCCGGACACACAAAACAACCGCCGCCCCTGTTTGACCAGGGGCGGCGGCGGATTGGATTCAGTGGTGCTGAAAAACCTTACTTCGCGGGGGCGCCGAACACTTCGACTTCCACGTAGTGGTTCTTCTCGTCGGCGGTGTTGCCGTTGGTGTACAGGCGGACATAGCGGCCCTTGGCGCCCTTGGCGTCAATCAGGCGGCCCTTGTTGTTCTCAATGTACTCCTTGTCCGCGCCCACGCCGAGGCCGGCGGAGTTGTCGATGTCGTTGTTGTACAGCGTGGTGACGCCGGTCTTGAATTCGGGATCGTCGGACACCTGGGCCGCGACGTCGAAGTAAACCCGTTTGCCCTCGTGGAAGTGCCACACGAGCACGGCGTAGATGTTGTGCGCCGCCTCAAGGTCAATCTGCACCCACTGGGGGCCGTCGCCCAGCTCAACCAGGCTGTTCTTGGCGTAGTTCTTGTCGCCGTCGACGATCATCTTCAACTCGCCCAGGCCGGGGTTCTTGTCGCTGGCCGTGACGGGCTTGCCCTTGGAGACCAGCGCCGTGCCCTTGGGTGCCATGAAGGGGGCGCGATCCTTGAAGTCTTCGGGCTCCAGGTTTTCGCTCCAGTAGTCAATGGGCGTGCCGCCGAAGAAGGGCTCGGGCAGCTCAATCTTGATGGCTTCCATGTCCTCGGCCGCGGCGGGCAGCGCGCCGACAAGGGTCATCACCGCAATCGCGCCCAGCGCCAGTGTGCAAAACGCCTTCATATCCAACTCCTTTTCTTGTGCCGTCCTGCGTCGCCGGACAGCGGGTTGCTGTTCATAAAACCGGTATTCCGCCCTCCCCGCAGGGCGGCGGGGCGCTATTGTAGCAAATGACGGGGGTCATTTACACGCATTGCGCCCGGTCCCTTCAGGGGGGCCCTTATCCGACCAACAAGGACGGCAAAACGTTTCACTTTATTCAGCAGCCGGGGGCCTGTCCCCGGCCAGGACGCGGGAAACCACCCCGGCCAGCACAACGGGCTGGTGGGGTTTTTGGACAAATGCGGCGGGTTTCACCCCGCCGAAGAGGGGCAGGATTTCCGCCGCGCCGTAGCCGCTGGCGGCGATGACGGGCAGGTCCGGACGCAGGCGGTGGAGTTTTTCGGCCAGTTCCCGGCCGTCCGTGCGGGGCAGGAAATATTCCACCACAACGGCGGCCACCTCCGTGGGATGCTGAAGGAAGAGCGACACCGCCTCCTGCCCGTCCGAGGCGGCCAGCACCTCGTAGCCCGCTTTTTTTAGCACGGAACAGGCCACGCCCCGCGCCGCCTTGTCCCCGTCGGCCACCAGTATCAGCCGCCCGCCGCCGTCCGCGCCCACCCCGTCCCCCTCCGGTTCCGTAGGCGCGCCGACGTTTTCCACGGCGGGGAAAAGAAGGCGGAACCGGGTGCCCAGCCCCGGTTCGCTGTACACGCTGATGGCCCCCCTGTGCCCGCGCACAATGCCCAAAATCGCCGCCAGACCCAGCCCGTGCCCCTCCGGCTTGGTGGAGTAAAAGGGGTCGAATATCCGGGCCTTCTCCTCCTCGCCCATGCCGCGCCCGTTGTCGGACACCTCCAGCGACACAAACAGTCCCGGTCCCGCGGCCTCGTGGTAATACACCTGGGCGAGGTATTCCGGGGTGGCCCGGACGGTGCCGGTGCGCACCGTGACAATGCCGGGCACACCGCCAATCGCCTCCACGGCGTTGGTGATCAGGTTCAGCACCACCTGCTGCAGCTGGGACCAGTCCGCCAGAATTTGGGGCGTCTCCTGGGGGTGCTCGCTGCGGATCTCGATGTTATCCGGAAGGCCCCCGCCAAGCTGGTCGAGCACCCCCGACACGGCCCGGGCAAGGTTCACCGGCCGCGCCACGAAACTGCTGCGCCCGGAATAGGCCATCAGCTGGCCGGTCAGCTCCGAGGCGCGCTGCGCCGCGGCCTCGATGCGCTTGATGTAGATGCCCACGGGCGAGTCCTTGGGCAGGCGCCGCAGCGCGAGGCCCGCGTTGCCCAGCACGCCCACAAGCAGGTTGTTGAAATCGCGGACAATGCCGCCCGCAAGCTCCCCAAGCCCCTCGAGCTTCTGGATGTGCAGCAGTTTCTGCTCCAGCCGCCGCCGCTCCTCCTCGGCGTGGCGGCGCTCGGTGATGTCCCGCGCGATGCCAAGCACGCCGCCCGGAACGCCGTTCTTCAGCAGCAGCCGCGTGCTCACCTCCAGCGGCACGCGCCGCCCGTCCCGCGCCACAATCTCCAGCTCGTAGCGGGTGACATCGCCGTCCATCCGCTTGGTGGTGAACATTTTGCGGGCCTGCTCCGCATGCTCGGGCGCGATGATGTCAAAAACGCAGAGGCGGCGCGCCTCCTCGCTCAGGTAGCCGCTCATCCGCTCCCCGGCGCGGTTGAGCGAGGTGAAATACCCGTTCATGTCGTGGGTGTAGATGATGTCGTTCGCCTCGTCAAAGAGCTGGTTGTAGCGCTGCTCCGCGTCGCGCGCCGCCGCCTCGGAGCGTTTCCGGTCCGTGATGTCGCGGCACACCCCCCGGAAGCCCAGGGGCAGGCTGTCCCCGTCGCAAAGGAGCGACACGGACACCTCCAGCAGCGCCTGCCGCCCGTCGGGGCGCGCCACCTCCAGCGTGACAATCTGCTCGGCGGAACCCTCCCCCTCCAGCAGCAGGCGGTGCGCCTCACGGAGGACGCAGTCCCCGCCCTCGGCGCAGTGGCGGCCCGCAAAGTCGGATCCCAGCAGATCCTCGCCCGGCATGCCCAGCATGTTGGCCATGGCCCGGTTCATGAAGACAATCCTGCCCGACAAATCCAGCTCGTAGTAGCCCTCGTGGATGGTTTCGAGAATCGTCTGGTATTTGTCCTGATCCGCGCGCAGCAGCGACTCCCGGTGTCTGCGCATGGTGACATCCCGCACCAGCACCTGCGCGTGGGGCGCGTCGCCCGCCATGCGGCCCGCAAGCCGCGCCTCCTCCGACAGCCAGCGGGTGCCGCCGCCCGAAAGCCGCAGGGGCCACTCCGCGCCGCGCACCACCTCCTGGCCGCGGAGCGTGTGCAGCAACTGCTCATGCACGGCGGAGCCGGGCAGTTCGGACACGGCATGGCCCGCCAGCGCGTGGGGGGAGGGAAACCTGCCCGCAAGGTCGAGCAGCGAAAACGCGGTTTCGTCCATGAACAGGAGAACACCGTCGGGCGTCATGCCGTACAGCCCGATGCCGAATTCAGCCATGGCATCCCTCCGGGCGGCGTCAATGCCCGGATATTTGTCTTTTGCCCGTTTCACCACCTGTTGCCCCAGTGCCACACCCGCCGAAAGACACACAAAATCAAGATGCCCGCTGACACATGAAAGGATGATGTTTATTAAACCTGCCTACCAATATTTTCCCGAAAAAGTAAGAAATTTGCAAATCTTGTCCATTTATTCTTAAAACGCCGCCGTTCACCGGGGAAACGGTGTCAGCGTCTGCGCCGGGGACCGCGGCCGCCCGGGCGGGTGCGCTTGCGGTGGGAGGGGTTGCGGCGGGGCGGCTCCGCCTCCCCGGCGTCCTCCGGTTCCGGGGCGTCCACGGCGGCCTGCTCCTTGCCAAGCCGGACCAGCCGGTCCTGGGCCTCGCCGGTCTCGTTGATGATGCCGCATCGCGGGCAGTGGGAAAGGGTGCCCGCGCCCTCGTCCAGGTAGACATAGCCGCAGTAGGCGCAGCGCCACAGGTTCTGCTTTTCCAGCACGCGCAGGGTGCGCCCCGTGGAAAGCTCGGTGTAAACCCACAACACAAGGGCGGTGACGGCCAGCACGCCGCTGTAGAGGATGAGCGCGGTGGTGAGGGAGATGGTAATCACGGGCGGTCCTCCGCCGCGCGGATGTAAAGGGCGCCCATCTGCTCCCTGGCGGGCGCGCCGTCCGGCCCCTCGCCGAGGGGGGCAAAGCGGTAGTTCAGCACGGCCATCTGCACGGCGTCCGTCAGTTCCCCGCCCTCCACGGTGGGACTCCACACGTTCACCACCCGACCGGCGGGGTTGACCGTGATGACCAGTTCCAGGGGGCGGGCCAGCGCCTCCGGTCCGGCCTTCCACAACGCCTCAATGGGCGGCGCGAAGAGCAGCTCACGGTCGGGGGGTGCGCTGTTCCAGACGACATACCCCTCGAAGCCCACGGCGGGCCGGTGCGCCGCGGCGGGCTTGGGCTCCCCCGCCGCGCCCTCCCCGCCCCCGGGCCAGGCCAGATCACCGATGGACTCGCCAAAGCGCTGCAACCCCCGGCTGAAACGTCCCCAACTGTCGCGGGGCTCCTGGACGCCGAAAACCTTGTCCATCAGCGCGTCGTCCCCCGCGCCGATGCCGCTGACCCGCAGCCGTTCCAGCTCCGCAAAGTCGAGCGCGGGCAGCCGCACCTCCGGCGCGGTGAAGGCCTGTGCCAGTTCGGAACCGCCCAGACGCAGCCCGCCCTGCGGCGCGCCGGCGGAGGCCCCGGCCGCGGAGGCGGCCACGGGAATGATGTCCATGGTGTAATACGTCACTTCGGGCTCGGGAAAGTACACCACAATCCTGAAGAGGGTGACCATGGAAAGGTGGAAGAGGGTGGAAAACACCACCGCCCCCGCCATGCGCCGGGAACGCCGCCTGACGGCGGACCCTGCGGGGGGCGGCGCGTCCGCGGGGGGTGCGGATGCCGCCGCGTTGGCCGATGCCGGCGCGGCGCGGCGCGGCGCGGCGGTCATGTCATTTTCCGCCGGCCGCCGGTGCGGGCGCGGCGGCGGGCGCGGGTTCGGCGGCGGGCGGCGCGGGCGCGGCCCCGTCCGCCGGAAGGGGCGCGGTGATGTCCGCCGACACGGGCTGCTCGGCGGCGACCCCGTAGTGGAGGATGCCGCAGGCGTGCGCCATGCCCATGACCTTGAGCAGCCGCTCGGTGATGATGTTTTTGTCGGGCCGGATGAGCACCAGCGCCTCGGGATCGCGGTTCTTCAGCTCCATGAGCGCCCGCCTCAGGTCAATCCAGTTGCCCACGGGCGTGTCGTCCAGGTAGACCATGCCCTCGTTGTCCGGCCCGCCGGGCTCGGTGGACAGGGTGATGGTGAGCTGCTTCTTTTCCGGCTGCACCGCGCCCTCGTCCACCTTGGACAGTTCGATGGGCACGGAGGACTGGATGACGAATGTGGACGAGAGCATGAAAAAGATGATGAGCTGGAACACGACGTCGATCATCGGCGTCATGTCCAGCGTCGCCTGCACCCTGCGTCCGCGGTTCTTCCGGAATGTCATGGCGTCAAATCTCGCGCTCGCCCCGGTGGCGGGTCAGCAGTTCGATCAGTTCCGTGGAGCTCATTTCCATCTCCACCACCATGTTTTCGACGCGGCTGATGAGGTAGTTGTACATGATCAGCGCCGGGATGGCCACAACAAGCCCGGCCGCCGTGGTGATCAGCGCGTTTCCGATGCCCTCGGCCAGGTCGGAGGGGTTCACCTGGCCGCGCTTGTTCTGGATCTGGGCGAAGGCCTTGATCATGCCCTGCACCGTGCCGAGCAGCCCGAGCATGGGCGCGACGGTGGCGCAGGTGGCCAGTCCGGAAAGGTACCGCTCGAGCCGGGGGATTTCAAAGTGGCCCGCGTTCTCGATGGCCTCGCGGATCTCCTCCTTGCTGCGGTTGTGCTTGAGGATGCCCGCCTTGACAATCCGCGCCACGGGCGCGTCGGTCTCGTCGCATATTTCCACCGCCTCCTGGAGCCGGTTCTGGCGGAGCACCTGGCGCATCGTGTCCATGAATTCGCGCGCGTCGATGTCGGCGCGGCGCAGCGCGATGACGCGCTCCACCACAATCGCGAGCGCGATGATGGAGCAGAACAGGATGGGCCACATCAGGATGCCGCCCTGGATCAGCAGTTCGTAAGGGTTCATCCCCATGGTCACTTGCCTCCGGTTGCCGGGACGTCGTGGCTGACGAGCGTGCCCAGGCCCTTGTCGGTGAAAATCTCCATCAGCAGGCTGTGCGGCACGCGCCCGTCAATGATGTGGGTGCGGCGCACGCCGAAGTCGAGCGCCTTCAGGCAGGCGTCAATCTTGGGGGACATGCCGCCCGAAATCACGCCCTGCGCCTTCAGCGTCTCCACGTCGCGCGAGTGCAGCCGGTGTATCAGCGAGTCCGGATCGTCCTTGTCCCGCAGCAGTCCGGGCGTGTCGGTGAGGAACACCAGCTTTTCCGCCTGGAGCGCCGCCGCCACGTCGCCCGCGGCCGTGTCGGCGTTCACGTTCCAGGTGCCGCCCTCGCTGTCCGTGGCCACCGGCGCGATGACGGGAATCATGCCCGCGCCGCCGACGGCCTGGATAATCTTCGTGTTCACGCGGGTGATGTGGCCCACCAGGCCGATGTCCTCGCCGTCCTGCGCGTCCGCCTTGCGCGCGTAAAGCAGCCGCCCGTCCTTGCCCGCCAGTCCCACCGCCTCGCCGCCCGCCAGGCTGAGCAGGTTCACGATGTCCTTGTTCACCTGGCCGCACAGCATCATCTCCACCACCTCCATGGTGGCCTCGTCGGTGACGCGCAGCCCGTTTTTCGTGAAGCGGGACGCGATGCCCAGCTTTTTGAGCATGCCGTTGATGGCCGGGCCGCCGCCGTGGACCACCACGGGGTTCATGCCCACGTAGCGCATGAGCACGATGTCGTGGGCCGTGCTGGCGCGCAGGGCCGGATCGAGCATGGCCGCGCCGCCGTATTTGATCACCACCGTTTTCCCCGCGAATTCGCGGATGTACGGGAGCGCCTCGATGAGCGTTTCCGCCTTTTCTATGATTCTCTGCATGGGCATATCATCTCCAAAAGGGCCCCCGGGTTCCCGTGGGGGCGCAAAACCCGGCAAGCGCCGCTAGCTTCGGTAGTCGGCGTTGATGCTCACATAGTCATGGCTCAGGTCGGAGGTCCAGAAGACCGCCGTGCCCGCGCCCTCGGAAAGCGCCACCCGCACATGCAGGTCGCGCCGCCGCATAATCTCCGCCGCCTTCCCCTCGTCAAAGCCCGTCGGCGTGCCGTTCTCCACCACCTTGAGGCCGCCGATGAAGATGCTCATGCCCGACGGCGAGAAGGCCGCGCCGGAATAGCCCGCCGCGCAGGCGATGCGCCCCCAGTTGGCGTCCTGGCCGAAGAAGGCCGTCTTGCACAGCTGCGACTGCGCCACGCTCCGCGCTATCCTGAGGGCGTCCCCGTCGGAGGCCGCGCCGTCCACCATGATCTCCACAAACTTTGTGGCTCCCTCGCCGTCGCGCACCAGCGCCCGGGCCAGGGCGGTGCATGTTTTTTGCAGCGCCTCCGCGAAAAGCTCGAAATCCGCCGTGCCCTCCAGCAGCTCCGCCGTGCCGGAATGGCCGTTTGCCAGGCAGAGCACCGTGTCGTTGGTGCTCATGTCGTTGTCCACGCAGATGCGGTTGAAGGAGTCCCGCACGCAGCGCGCCAGCAGGGGCTGCAGGGTTTCCCGGCGCACCATGGCGTCGGTGGTGATGAAGCAGAGCATGGTGGCCATGTTGGGCGCGATCATGCCCGAACCCTTGGCCATGGCGCCGATGCGCACGGGCCCGGTGGACAGGTCAACCTCCACCGCCATCTCCTTGGGCACCGTGTCCGTGGTCATGATGGCCCGCGCCGCGTCCGCGCCGCCCTCCGTGGAAAGGGCCGCCGCGCAGGCTTTCACCGCAACGCCGATGCGGTCCATGGGCAGGGGCACGCCGATGACGCCGGTGCTGCACACCAGCACCTGCGCGGCCGGGATGCCCAGCGCCGCCGCCGTCATTTCCGCGGTGGCGCGCGCGTCCGCAAGACCCTGCTCGCCGGTGCAGGCGTTGGCGTTGCCGCTGTTCACAAAGATGGCGCGCGCGCCGCCCCCGGCGCACACGTCCTGATCCCAAAGCACCGGAGCGGCCTTCACCAGGTTGGTGGTGAAGCAGCCCGCCGCGCACGCCGCAAACTCCGTGGCAATGAGCGCGCAGTCCAGCCGCGTGGTGCCCGGTTTTTTGATTTGTCCCGCCGCCGCCGCGGCCCGGAAGCCGCCCGGCGCGCAGACGCCGCCCGCAACCGTCCTCATGGCGTCATCCCCCCGAAACCCAGGCCCCCGGCCTCGTCCAGGCCGAACATGAGGTTCATGCACTGCACCGCCATGCCCGCCGTGCCGCCGCAGAGGTTGTCAATCGCGCTGACGATGATCAGGTTGCCCGTGCGCCCGTCCATCACCCAGCCGAAGTCGCAGAAATTCGAGCCGCGCACATGCTTCACCTCCGGCAGCACGCCGGGGCCCAGCACGCGGATGAAGGGCTCGCTGTCATAGCGCCTGTAGTAGTCCGCCGGATCAAAGGGCTGCGCCGGGCGCACTGTGATTGTGGTCAGGATGCCCCGCGTCAGCGGAGCCACGTGCGGCGTGAACTGCACCATTGCCCGGAAGCCCAGCTCCTGCTCGATTTCCGGGATGTGCTGGTGGTTGCCCAGCCGGTAGGCCTTCATGTTCTCGTTCATTTCGGGGTAGTGGAAGGCGTCGCTCAGGCTGCGGCCCGCGCCGGAAATGCCCGAAACGCTGTCCACCACCACCGGCAGGCCCGGCGTGAGCGGCGCGTCCATCAGCGGAAGCAGCGGCGTGATGATGCTGATGGGGTAGCATCCCGGCACCGCCACCAGTTGCGCCGTCTTCAGCGCGTCGCGGTAGCCCGGCACCCAGCCGTAGACCGACTCGGGCAGCAGGTGCGCCGCCGTGTGCTCCGCCTTGTAATATTTCGAGAAGGCCGCCGTGTCCTTCAGCCGGAAGTCCGCGCCGATGTCTATCACCCGCGCGCCCGCCGCCCGCAGCGCCGCCACCGGCTCCATGGACTGCTTGCCCGGCACGCCGATAAAGACCACGTCGCAGTTGCGCGCAAGCGCCTCCGCGTCAAAGGTTTCAAAGGACAGGTCGTACACCTTGCGGAATGCGGGGAGCACGTCCCCGACCGGCTCGCCCGACGCGCTCGTCGAGGCCAGCGCCGTCACCCGCGCATGGGGATGGGCGCTCAAAAGCCGCAACAGCTCCCGGCCGCCGTATCCTGTGGCGCCTATAATTCCTGCTCGAATCACGGAGGGCTCCCTCGGTTGGTCAGTGCCGACGCCAAAACGGCCCCGGCGGAAGATGGATCACACCGTTGGAAATTATACGTCCCCCCGCCGGAGGGCTTCAAACCGCGCCGAAATCCCCAATCGCCGGATAACAGGCCTTATCTCGTCACCAAGCTGCACTTGTCTTATCTCGTCACCAAGTTGTACTTGGTGACGGGGGTGTCTTTGAAGCTGTGCTTCATCTTTGCCCTGTGGCGGGATGTTGCGGCAATTATGTTGGTTGCGAAGTGCAACTTCGGGGACAGAGGCGTCCCCAAGTACAACTTGGGGACGAGGGATGAATCCGCCCTGGTGCGGAAAGTGCCGTCCAAGAAAGCCCGGGGTGTCCGGCCTTATCCGGGAAACCACATGGCCATGGCGAACTCCATGGCGAAGTCGGGGTCGTTGCTCAGCTCCACATGGCGCACGCGCCGGGCGAGTTCCCCGGCATGCCGCCAGGCATCACGGGAAAGGACGGCCCACTTCGCGCCCGCCAGCGAGGTGTTGCCCACATAGTGGATGCGGTCGTGGGGGATTTCGGCGGGCAGCAGGCCGATGCGCTGGGCGTTGTCGCGGCGGATGAAACTGCCGAAGCCGCCCGCCAGCAACACCGTGTCCACCTGATCCGGGGTGAGGCCCGCCTGACGCAGCAGCAGGGTGAAACCCGCGCGGATGGCGCCCGCCGCGAGCTGCAATTCGCGCACGTCGCGCCCGGTCAGGGTGACATCCCGCGCGCCGTCCCTGTGCAGCACGAGGCACGGCTCGCCGCTTTCACTGACGGTGAACCGTCCGGCCAGCGCGGGGGGCGTGCCCGGCGGCAGCGTGTCGGGCGCGGGCATCCGCCCGTCGGTGCCGAGCAGGCCCGCCTTGAGCAGTTGGCCGCACAGGTCAATGAGCCCGCTGCCGCAGAGCCCGGCGGGTTCCCCGCCGCCGATGACGCCCAGATGGAGGTCGTCGCCGATGACCACCTTCTCGATGGCGCCCGCGGCGGCGCGCATGCCGCAGGAGATGCGCGCGCCCTCGAATGCGGGCCCGGCGGCGGTGCTGGCCGCCAGCAGTTCGCCGTTGTGGCAGAGCACGATTTCGCCGTTGGTGCCCACGTCAATGAAAAGGGTCGTGCCGGGCCGCTCCGCCAGCCGGGTGGCCAGCAGTCCGGCCACGGTGTCGCCGCCCACAAAGCCGCCGATGACGGGAAAGACGCGCGCCTTTGCCTCGCGGTGCAGGGGCAGGCCCCACTCCCGCGCGGCCACGGTGACCCCGCCGCCAAAGACGGGCACGAAGGGCACCATGCCCAACGCGGCGGGGTTGATGCCGCAGATTAGGTGCTCCATGGTCGTGTTGCCGGAGAAGGCCGCCGTGTGGATGCTTTCCGGCGCGACGCCCGCGTTTGCGCAGAGTTCCCGGATGATCTCCCGGACCGCCTCCAGCGCCGCATCCTGAAGTTCCGCAAGGGCCGCCGCGCCGGTGCAGGCGTGGGAAATGCGCGAGATGACGTCGTCGCCGTGGGCTGTCTGCGGGTTGACCCTGGAGGCCACGCCGCGCTCCGCGCCGTCGCGCAGGTCGAGCAGCGCGCCCGCGATGGTGGTGGTGCCCAGGTCCACGGCCAGCCCGAAACTGGGCGCCTCCGCCGCGCCGGGCAGGTAATCCAGCAGCCGCCGCGCGCCCCGCAGCACCGCCGCCCCCCGCAGGCCGCCGTCGCGCAAGGCCGCATCCAGACGGTTCAGCGTTTCCGGCGAGGCCTCCAGCGGCTCCGCGCAGCCAAGCGCCCGTTCCAGCCGGACCAGTCCGGGGGTGCCATCGGTGAGGGAGGGCGGCGTCATCTCAACGGGCTGCTGCCGGATTTCCGAATCGGCCTCCGGCGCGTCTTCCGTGTCATGGCCGGTGAGAATCTGGTGGTGGCCGCCGAAAAGGGATGACTCTGGAATATAGACCGTCATATCCCGGCTGACAGTTTGCCTGCACGCCAGCCGCCACCCCTTTGCCAGTTCAGCGGCGGAAAAGGCCCGCGCCTCGGCGGCGGAAGGTTCCCCGGCGGGCAGCAGGCGCACCCGGCACTTGCCGCAGGTGCCGCCGCCGCCGCAGGGCGTGTCGATAACCAGCCCGGCCCGCGCCGCCGCCTCAAGCAGGGTGTCCCCCGCCGCCGCGTCCACAGTGCGGCCGCTGGGCTCAAAACGTGTGCGGTGCGTCTCTTCCGGCACGGCATCCATCCTGTTGTTGCCGCGCGGTCCGCGCGGTTTTTCATCTGGGCACACACCTTACACGCCCGGCGCGCCACATTCAACCCGGCGGCAGGACTCCCGCCCGCGCAGTGCCGTGCAAAAAAAGGACTTGCGCGGGTGTGGGGGAATTTGGTATGCTTCCGCGCCGTATCCCCGACGGCCCCGCGTGTCTTTTTTTGGGCGCGTGGTGTTGTTTCCGGCCGCCTTTTGAGCCGGAACTGTTTTGGCGCGCGGGGACGGACCGAGGAACCTGGGTTGATGGAACGCACCTTTGTCATGATCAAGCCCGACGGCGTCGGGCGCGGCCTGGTGGGCGAGTGCATGCGCCGCTATGAGCGGCGCGGCCTGAAGCTTGTGGGCCTGAAGATGCAGATTCTGACCGGGGAGATGGCGGCGAAGCACTATGCGGAGCATGTGGGCAAGCCCTTCTACCCGGAACTGGCGGCCTTTGTGACCTCCGGGCCCACGGTGCAGATGGTGTGGGAGGGCCGGGACGCGGTGGCGCAGGTGCGCAAGATGAACGGCGCGACGAACTGCATCAACGCGGACGTGGGCACGATTCGCGGCGACTTCGGCCTGAGCAACCAGAAGAACCTGGTGCACGCGTCGGACAGCCCGGAGACGGCGGCGCGGGAAATCGCGCTGTATTTTCGGCCCGAAGAGCTGGTGGAACACACGCTTCCGGTGGAGGCGTGGCTTAAATAGTTGATTGTCAACCGCGGTTTTGCCCCGGGCAAAACCAACGCACGGAGGATTTCGGCGTGGCTGGTGGAAGAAAAGTTCGCAAGGCGAAGATTAACAAGCACAAGCGCAAAAAACGCTCCCGCAGCAACCGTCACAAGAACAAATAACTGACGGCGCGGGAGGCGTGTTCCCACACCGCGCCCCCGTTCGGGCATATGGGGCCGGAAGGCCGCGCCCGGACAGGGGTGCGGCGCGGGTGTTTGGCCGATCCAACACGGAATCGAGGCGGTCATGGCGGACGACGGTTCGAAAATCTTCATTGACGAGGACTGGAAGGCCCGCGCCCAGCGGGAGAAGGAGGAACTGCAGCGCAAACTTGCGGGGCAGGCTTCCGAACCCGCCGCTGACGCGGACGCGCCTTCCGGAGAGGCGGACTCGGGGGACGAGGGCGAGCTTCAGGCCACCTTCGACGAATTGATCGGCAGCCTCGCCACCCAGGGCATGTTCGCGCTGGGGCTCATCTCCCAGGGCGGCGGCGACCGGGTGATGATCAACCTGGATCAGGCGCGTTTCACCATCGAAATGCTGATGGTGCTCCAGGACAAGACCAAGGGCAACCTCACGGAGCAGGAGCAGGCCAACCTGGAGGAGACGGTGACGGAACTCCAGCGCCTGTTCATGGCCAGGGTGCAGCAGCTCGAAGCCCAGGCAATGCGCCAGACGGGGATCGATCCCAATTCCCTGCGCGTACCCCAGGAGTAGCCCGCGGCAATCCCGTGTTATTCACCCGTCCGCCCCGCCGGACGGGTTTTTTGTTGACTGACTTTCCGGGGTGCGCTAGACTTTAGCGCATTAAGTGAACTCACCGGACCGGGCGGGTTTCCCGCCGCCGGACAGGAAGGAACGGGTCATGTCCAGGCTGTCAACCACCAGTCTTTGCCTGCTGATGCTCGCACTTTGCGCCGCCGCGCCCCTTTGGGCGCAGGATTCCGTCCCCGCCCAGGTGGAGGCGGAACCCGCAGCCGCCCCCGCGCCGGACACGCCCCCCGCGGAGGCCCCACCGGCGGACGCTTCGGCGGAGGCCGCCGCGGAACCCTCCATCAAGGAGCAAATTTCCGCGGACCTGATCGACCTGTCCGCGCTCAACCAGGCGGCCACCGACCAGTTAAAGTGGACCGTCATGCGCCTTAGCCTGCAGGAGGCCGTGAAGATTGCGGCGGCGAACAACCCCGACGTGCTGGTAACCTCCTACGAGCCCATGAAATCCGAGGCGGACATCTTCACCGCGCGCGGCGAATTCGATCCCGCCCTCCAGGCCTCCACCATTTACAGCTACACCTCCGCCACCGCGGACCAGCAGATACGGCTCTACGGCGGCATCAGCGCCGTTGAACAGTGGAACACCCGGATGGCGGCCACGCTGGGCGGCAAACTGCACACAGGCACCCAGTACGCGGTGCAGTTCAACCTGGACAAGTCGGAAAGCTCCTACAGCAGTTTCATCGAGGAATTCGGCGGCATCCTCGCCCTCTCCCTCACCCAGCCGGTCCTACGGGGCTATGGGACGAAGGTGAACACCGTCCGCATCGTGCAGGCGAAGACGGCGCGCGCCCTGACCGAGGAGCAGTTGCGCATGAAGCTGCTCGCCACCATGGGCGACGTGGTGAAGGCCTACTGGGATCTGGTCTTCGCCGTGGAGGCGGTGGAGGTGCGCCGCGAATCCCTGAAAAACGCGGAGCGGCTGCTGCAGATCAACGAAACACGGCAAAAAATCGGCACGGCGGCGGACATCGAGGTGCTCCAGGCCAAAGCCGGCGTGGCGGGCCGCCAGTCCGAGCTCATCTCCGCCCAGTCCGCGGCGAACGACGCCGCCAGCCTGCTCAAGCAGCTCATGGGCCTGCGGGACGGCGAGTACCTGTCCAAGGCGCGCATCGCCCCCACGGACCGGCCCAACCCCGGCGACGCGGGACTTTTCGACTTCGCCGCCTACGACGAGAGCCTGGACAAGAGCGTGCGCCTTGCCCTTGAAAAACGCCCGGAAATGGCCATGTCCGATTTGGAAATCACCAACGCCGAGCTGGAGGTGATGCGCGCGCGCAACGACATGCTGCCCCAGCTCGACCTCGTCGGCGTGTACGGGCAGGGCGGCCGCAACCACAAGCTCAGCCACACCTTCTACGGCATCCGCGAAAAACAGGACTTCAACTACAGCATCGGCGTGCAGGGCACCGTGGTCATCAACAACCGCGCCGCGCGCGGCGCCCACCTCCGCGCCCGCCTCACCCAGCGCCAGGCCGAGGAGCGCAAAAAGCAGGCCCAGCTCGGCGTCATGACGGCGGTGCACCTCGCCGCGAGCAACGTCAAAACCAACCAGATTCTGGTGGAAAGCAACAAGCAGGCCGTGCGCCTCCAGGAGGCCAATGTCGCCGCAGAGGAAAAGCGTCTGCGCCTCGGCGTCACCACCAGTTTCCAGGTGCTCCGCGTCCAGGAGGATCTCACCACCGCGCAGAACATGGAACTGCGCGCCCGCATCGCCTATGAAAAGTCGCTGGTGGACCTCCAGCTCGCCCAGGGCACGCTCCTGGACGACTTGGGCATCAAATTCGAGGTGCCCGGCGCGAACAGGCCCGTGTCCTTCCTTGAAAGCGTCCGCCCCCGCTGGGAGTAATTTAATTTTCCCTCCTGTCCGCACCGGAATGTACCGGTGCGGACAAGTTGCCGGTAAAACACATTGGGGACCGGCTTTTCCCTGAATTCAGCCGGGCCGCCGCCCCATCCGGCGGTTCGCCGTCTTCTTCCCTCATTACTCCCGGACCGCCCTCCTCCGTTTCTGCCTTTTCCTCTCCCGTCCTTTGTTTTGTTTACGATACTTAACGGTAGGTATATGAAACAGCCAAGAGTTTTGCACTAATATTATTATCTTGATGTTTTGCATTTTTATCTTTTTATTGCGGGCGGGTTCTGCTATGATGCCCCTGAGGTCTCAGGTGATTCTCCGGATGAATTCGGCGTCCGGATCCGGGGTTTTCACCCGGTTGCGGCTTTTTCGGACAGTCTGTTCGGTCCGTGAACATAAGGCAGCGGTCAGGGCATTACCAAAGGAGTGGGACTTATGGCTGAGACAGATTGCGGTACATGCACGTGTGAACACATGGCCGATGAGGCCGAAATCCTCCAACGGCTTGAGGCGGTGCTGGAGGAGTACAAGGACAGGGACGGGGCGCTGATACCGGTGCTGCAAATCGCCCAGGCGATGTTCGGGTATCTGCCGGAACCGGCGCTGAAACTGATTGCGGAACGGCTGGGCAAACCCTTCAGCGAGGTGGCCGGGGTGGTGGGTTTCTACCATTTCTTCTCCACAGAGCCGCGGGGCAGGCACCTGGTGCGGGTCTGCCTGGGCACGGCGTGCTATGTGCGCGGCGGCAAGGACGTGCTGGAGGCGCTCAAGGGCGTCCTGAAGGTGGACGTGGGCCGCACCTCGGAGGACCGGATGTTCACCCTGGACGTGGGCCGCTGCTTCGGCGCCTGCGGCCTGGCGCCGGTGATCATGGTGGACGACCAGGTGCACCAGGGGGTGAAGCCGGTGCAGGTCGGCGGCATCCTGCAACACTACCGGGAAGGAGGCGCGAAATGACCGGAAAAATCACAAGCATTCAGGCGCTGTGCGCCGCGCGCGACGCGCTGCGCGCCGAAAAGGCGGGGTTCAAGGGCCGCATGGTGCACCTGTGCGCCGGGGGCGGCTGCATCGCCTCCGGGGCGCTTAAGGTGGAGGCCGCGTTAAGGGAAGCCCTTGCCGCCGCGGGTCTGGAGGACACCCGGGTGCGCCTGGTGCACACGGGCTGCATGGGGCCCTGCGCGGCGGGGCCGCTGGTGCATGTGGACGGCGCGCTTTACGAGCACGTCTGCCCGGAGGACGCCGCGGAGATTGTTTCGGAGCACCTGGTGAACCGCCGTCCAGTGGAGCGCCTTCTCCGGAAGGGCGCCGACGGCCGCCCCATCCTGATGATGTCGGAAATCCCCTTTTTTGCCAAGCAGACAAAGCTCGTGCTGCACAACTGCGGGCGCATCGATCCGCTGAGCCTTGACGACTACATCGCCGAGGACGGCTACCAGGCGCTGGCGAAGGCCCTTTCCGCCATGACGCCGGAGTCGGTGGTGGACGAGATGAAACTGTCGGGGCTGCGGGGCCGCGGCGGCGCGGGCTTCCTGACGGGCGCCAAGTGGGACTTCACCAGGAAGGCCCCGGGTGATGTGAAATATGTGCTGTGCAACGCGGACGAGGGGGATCCGGGCGCGTTCATGGACCGGAGCGTGCTGGAGGGCGACCCGCACAGCCTCATCGAGGGCATGTGCGTCGCGGCGGCGGCGGTGGGTGCGGCCCAGGGTTATGTCTACGTGCGCGCCGAGTATCCGCTGGCGGTGGAGCGTCTGGGCGCCGCCATCGGCCAGGCGAGGGAGGCGGGCCTGCTCGGCCGCAACATTCTCGGCACCGGTTTCTGTTTCGATCTTGAAATCCGGATGGGGTCAGGCGCCTTCGTCTGCGGCGAGGAGACGGCGCTCATCACCTCCATCGAGGGAAACCGGGGCGAGCCGCGCCCGAGACCGCCCTTCCCGGCGGTGAAGGGGCTCTGGGGCAGGCCCACCCTGCTCAACAACGTGGAGACCTACGCGAACGTGCCGTCCATCATCCTGAAGGGGGGCGCCTGGTACGCGGGCCACGGCACGGAGAAGAGCAAGGGCACCAAGGTCTTCGCCCTCGCGGGCAACATCAACAACGCGGGCCTGGTGGAGGTGCCCGTGGGCATGCCGCTGGGCGATCTGGTGCACGACATCGGCGGCGGCATCCCCGGCGGCAAGCAGTTCAAGGCCGCGCAGCTCGGCGGCCCATCTGGCGGCTGCATCCCCCGCGAATACCTGAACGTGCCGCTGGACTACGAGTCGCTCCAGGAGCTCGGCGCGATCATGGGTTCCGGCGGCGTGGTGGTCATGGACGAGGACAGCTGCATGGTGGACGTGGCCCGGTTCTTCCTGGAATTCGTCCAGGACGAGTCCTGCGGCAAATGCACCCCGTGCCGCGTGGGCACCAAGCGCATGCTTGAGATTGTGACACGCATCTGCGCGGGCGCGGGCGAGGAGGGCGACATCGAGAAACTGGAGGAGCTGGGCCGCCAGATCAAGGACACTTCCCTGTGCGGACTGGGCCAGACCGCGCCGAACCCGGTGCTTTCCACCATCCGCCATTTCCGGCACGAGTACGAGGAGCACATCCGCCAGCACAAGTGCACGCCGGGTGTCTGCCCCGCGCTGGTGGACTCCCCCTGCCGCAGCGGCTGCCCGGCCAACGTGGACATCCCCGGCTACCTCTCGCTGGTGGGCGAGGGCCGCATCGCCGAGGCGCTGCGGCTGCACCGCGAGCGCAACCCGCTGGCGGCGGTGTGCGCCCGGGTGTGCTTCCACTCCTGCGAGACGAAGTGCCGCCACACGCTTGTGGACGGCGCGGCGGTGGCCATCCGGGGCGTGAAGCGCTACATGGCCGACCAGGAAATCACCATGCAGGTGCCCGGAGTCCGGGAGAACCCCGAAAACGCGCGGCGCGCCGTGGCAATCATCGGCGCGGGCCCGGCGGGCCTCTCCTGCGCGTACTTCCTCGCGCGGCTCGGCTACAAGCCCGTCGTCTTCGAGTCCGAGGAGCGGCCCGGCGGCATGCTGGTGCAGGCGATCCCCGCGTACCGGCTGCCCCGCGAGATCCCCGCGCGCGAGATCCGCATGATCGAGCAGCTCGGCGTGGACATCCGCACCGGCAGGAAACTGGGCCGCGACTTCACGCTCCAGGGCCTGCGCGACGACGGCTACGAGGCGGTCTTCCTAGGCGTGGGCGCGCCGCAGGGCACGCGCATGGGCATCCCCGGCGAGGACGCAGAGGGCGTGGTGGACGCGATGGAATTCAACCGCGCCTACAACATGCGCGGCTCGGTGCCGGTTGGCCGCCGCGTGATCGTGGTGGGCGGCGGCAACTCGGCGGTGGACGCGGCGCGCACCGCGCTGCGCCTGGGCGCGGAGTCGGTCACCATCGTGTACCGCCGCACGCGGGAGGACATGCCCGCCTATGACGAGGAAATCGAGGAGGCGCAGAACGAGGGCGTGGAGCTGCGCATGCTGACCCTGCCCGAGGAGGTCGTCACCAGGAAGGGCGCCGTCGCCGGCGTGCGCTGCCGCGAAATGGCGCTGGCCGGCTTCGACCGGTCGGGCCGGCGGCGGCCCGAGGCGGCGGGAGCCTCCTTCGTGCTGGAGGCGGACCAGGTGATCACGGCCATCGGCCAGACGCTGGATCTGGACGCCATCACCGGCGGCATGGACCTGCGCCGCAGATGGAAGACCTTCATTGACGCGAACAACGTCACCGGCCAGACGTCGGTGGACTGGCTGTTCGCGGGCGGCGACGCCGTTGCCGGCCCCGACTCCGTGGTGGGCGCCGTGGCGGCGGGCGAGCGCGCCGCCGTGGGCATCGACCACTACCTCACCGGCGCGAACCACGCGTTCTGGCGCCGCGACCACACGCTCGACACCTTCTTCGATCCGAACGCCGACCCGCTGCCCCTGGCACGCGAAAAGATGCCCACCATCCCGGTGGAGCGGCGCAGAAACAGCTTCGAGGAGGTGGAACACTGCTGGGAAACGCCCGTGGCGACGCGCCAGGCGAAACGCTGCCTCCGCTGCGAGTACGGCAAGCGGTCACAGGCAGGGGAGGCACAACAATGACAACGGCGACCATTCCCGACAAGACGGCCACCATCACGCTCACCATCAACGGCCAAACCGTGGAGGCCGCGCCCGGCATGAGCGTGCTGCAGGCGGCGCGCTCCGCGGGCATCCGCATCCCCACGCTTTGCCACCTGGAGAACGTCTCCACCATCGGCGCGTGCCGCGTGTGCCTCTGCGAAATCGAGGGCGCGCGCGCCCTCGCCGCCGCCTGCGCCACCCCCGCCGCGCCCGGCATGCGGGTGCTCACGAATTCACGGCGCGTGCGCGGGGCGCGCGGGACCGTGGTGGAGCTGCTCCTCTCCGAGCACTGCGGAGAGTGCGCCACCTGCGAGCGCAACGACGACTGCGAGCTGCAGGCGCTGGCCCACGAGCTGGGCATCCGCGAAAACAGGTACGCCGGGGCCCACCCGGCGCGCAGCATTGACGCCTCCACGCCCGCGCTGGTGCGCGACAGCGGCAAGTGCATCAAATGCCGCCGCTGCGTGAGCGTGTGCGGCGAGGTGCAGGGCGTGGGCGCGCTGTTCCCCCAGGGGCGCGGCTTCGACAGCGTCATCGGCCCGGCCTTCGCCCGCGAACTTTCCACCGTTCCCTGCGTGCAGTGCGGCCAGTGCGCCGCGGTGTGCCCCGTGGGCGCAATCACCGAACAGTCGCACATCGAGCGGGTGTGGGACGCGCTGGACGATCCGGACACGCATGTCGTGGTGCAGACCGCCCCGGCCATCCGCGCCGCCCTGGGCGAGTGCTTCGGCAACGAGCCGGGCACGCTGGTGACGGGGAAGATGACGGCGGCGCTGCGCCGCCTCGGCTTTGACGCGGTCTTCGACACCAACTTCACGGCGGACCTGACCATCCTGGAGGAGGGCACGGAGCTGCTGACGCGCCTCAAGAAGGCGCTGGTGGACAAGGAGGACGCGGCGCTGCCCATGTTCACGAGCTGCTCGCCGGGCTGGATCAAGTTCGCCGAGCACTACCATCCGGACTTCCTGCCCAACCTGTCCACCTGCAAGTCGCCGCAGCAGATGTTCGGCGCGCTGGCCAAAACCTACTACGCCCGCAGTCTGGACAAGCCCGCCCATCAAATCTACTGCGTGTCGGTCATGCCCTGCACCGCGAAGAAATACGAGTGCCAGCGCCCCGAAATGTACGACTCGGGCGTGCAGGACGTGGACGCGGTGCTCACCACCCGCGAGCTCGGGCGGATGATCACGGCGGCGGGCATCGACTTCAACAGCCTGCCGGACGAGGAGATGGACGCGCCCATGGGCATGTCCTCCGGCGCGGCGGACATTTTCGCCAACACCGGCGGCGTGATGGAGGCGGCCCTGCGCACGGCGTGGGAAATCGTGACCGGCAGGCCCCTGCCCGCGGAGAACATGCACGTCGCGCCCGTGATGGGCCTGGAGGGTGTTAAGGTGGCCGCCCTCACCGTGGAGGGCGCCGTGCCCGAGTGGTCCTTCCTGGAGGGGGTGACCGTGCGCGTGGCGGTGGCCCACGGCCTGGGCAACGCCGAAAAGCTCATCCGCGCGATCAAGGCGGGCGAGGTCGCCTGCCATTTCGTGGAGGTGATGACCTGCCCCGGCGGCTGCATCGGCGGCGGCGGCCAGCCGCGCTTCTGCACCGACGACGTGCGGCGCGCCCGCATCTCCGCAATCTACCACGAGGACGAGGGCAAGGCGATGCGCAAGTCCCATGAAAACCCGGCGGTGAAACAGTTGTACGAGGAATTCCTCGGCCGCCCGCTGGGCGAAAAATCGCACCACCTGCTGCACACCCGCTACACGCCGCGCACCCGCGTGTGAGCGGCCGCTGAAAAGGAGCAGCACGGCGAAATCGACATCGTCATCGTCAACCAGGGCGGCGACGTGTTGCTGATGGAGGTGAAGTCGG
>JBHEKP010000190.1:0-7910 GCA_041859375.1 Candidatus Hydrogenedentales bacterium
ATCCATGTTAATTCCCCTGTTTTTCTTCCTTGCGCGCCAAAAACGCGCCCCGGGGGGCGGGGGGATGGTACAATGCGCGGCATGGGCGAGAAAACGATAGTCAACAACCGGCGCGCGTGGCACGAGTACCACATCCTGGACAAGTGGGAGGCGGGCATCGTGCTGCAGGGCACCGAGGTGAAGTCGCTGCGCATCAAGGGCGCGATGCAGCTCAAGGACTCGTACATCGACTTTGAGAAGGGCGAGGCCTTTCTCGTGGGCGCGCACATCAGCCCCTACGAGATGGGCAACATTTTCAACCACGCGCCGGAGCGCCCCCGGAAACTGCTCCTGCACAAGCGCGAAATCGCCAAGCTCGCGGCGCGCGTGGCCGAAAAGGGCCTGACCGTCGCGCCGCTGAGCGTGTATTTCAAGGACGGGCGGGTGAAGGTGGAAATCGGGCTGTGCCAGGGCAAGCACACCTTTGACAAGCGCGCCTCCATCAAGGAGCGGGAAAGCAAGCGGGAACTGGACCGGGCGATGAAATCGTTCCGGAAGGGCTGAGGAGCGGCCATGAACGGAAAACAGGACGGTCCGCGCCCGCTGCTGGTGGAAATCCCCATCCTCATCCAGCCGTACCACATCGATTTTGCGAACCATGTGAACAACACGGTGTATGTGCGGTGGCTGGAGGACTTGCGCATGGCCATGCTCCGCGCCCACTGCCCCCTGCGGGAACTGATGGACCGGGGGCTTGCGCCGGTGGTGGCCTCGGCGGCGATTCAGTACAAAAAACCGCTGCGCCTGTTTGACGCGCCCGTGGGGCGCATGTGGTGCGCCGAGATGGGCCGGGCCACCATGACGGTGGAGGCTGAGATTGTGGTGGACGGCGCGGTTTGCACCACCGCCGAGCAGCGGCTCATCATGGTGAACATGACCGAACACAAGCCGATGCGGATGCCGGAGGGGCTGCGGAAGGCCTTTGCGGCGGCGGTCAATGCGGAAAGAGGAGACGGGTAATGCCTTTTCTGTATTTTTTTGAGGGAATCGCCTTCATTTTCACCACCGTGTGGCAGTTGGTTTCCAACGCGGTCGGCGTCTTTTTCGGCTGGCTCTTCTAAGCGCCCCGGTCCGCGGGGGAACCTTGGCCGCCCCGGGGGAATCCATTATTCGGAACCCCGTGCGGTTGTTCGGTTTGTGCGCCGCGGCGGTTCTCCCATACAATGGCGGTGAAAATGCGCATTCCAGCCCACATGACGCTTCCTGCGGCCGCGTTTGCGGTGTTTTTCGCTGTTTTCGCGCCCTGCGCGGGAACGGCGCGCGCCGCTTTTCCGCCGCCCGCCGTGGAAATCAGCGCCGAACATCCCCTGTATGTCTTTTCGGATTCGCGCCCCGCCGGAACACCGGCGGCGGTGTACGCCCAGTCTGTGGCGGCCCACTGGCAGCAATTGCCGCCGGTCATCCGGCCCTACGCCGCCATGCTTCTGGAATTTTCCCCCGCCGAGGCGGCTGAACTGCTGCCCCCCCTGCAACAGGCGGATATTCCCGTGATCGCGCGGGTGTCGGGCGGCGGCGGCGGCGTTTTCCCCGCCGGGGATCTCAGGGCCGTGCTAGAGGCGCACACCATCGTGCGGGGGGTTGAGGCGGCGGGTTTCGCCTTTGACGCGTACAGCGCCGATCCCTCCCTGGACTGGCTGGGCCAGACGGTGGAGACGGCCGCGAATTACGGGCGGATCGTGCTGCTGCCGATGGAGGGGCTGGCGGCGCCCCGGCTGATGACCAACCGGGCGACCGCCGGGGTTTACGCGAAAATCCGCGCGTGCCGGGACTATGTGGTGCCGGTGTGCCCGAACCGGGGACGGCACACCATCCCGGCGATGACGGCGCTCATGGGCATGTGGCTGGAGGGGGCCGTGGCCAACTGGGGCGCCGGGCCCGACGCGCGCTGGTACACCGACAGCGCCTTCATCGAGCCGGGCCTTTTCGGCGCGAACGGCGACCCGTCGCGGATGCCCGCGGGGCTTTACCGCACCATGATCCTGAACGGCGCGATGACGGGCGCGGCGGTGTACACCTTCGCGTGGGACCGTGATTTGTGGTTTGGCGTCACCCCCCAGCCCTGGACCAGCGCGATTCTGCCCACCCTGCTCCAGTTGACGGAGGGGGCCTTCATCGCGCGCCGGGATTTCGTGATGAAATGCGCGCCGCTGGCATTGCAGCTCCCCCCCGCCGCCAACCCGCTGGAGTTCACGGCGGCAACCCGGGAGATAGACGCCGTTTATGACACGGGAAACCTGATGACGGGCGTTTACGGGCTGGAGCGGCCCTGGCAGATGTCCGAACTGGTCCCCAACCGTCCGGGCGTGTTCTGGGTGCCCCTGATGGCGGCCCATGCGGTGCCGGGCACGGTGGGCGGGTTTAACACGCTGGTCCAGCCGGGCACGGTGCCGGACGCGGCCAAGTGGGCGGAGCTTGCCGCGCGCCTCCACCCCCCCGCCGATCCCGCCGCCACCGCCTTCACCGCGCGGGTGGGCCGGGGCGTGTTTGTGATGAACAGCCGGGAAAATGTCATTGAAACGCAGACTTTTTCGCTTCCCGAGCTGCCCGCGCCGGTGCGCGGCCTGAACGCCCGCCGCGAGGCGGGGGGAATCACCCTTGCCTGGCCATTCCGCGAGGGGGACGTGGCCTACAGCGTGTGGCGGCGCATCGAGCCGGACACCCATTTCTCGCTCATTGCCAAGGGCATTGACCAGCGCCAGTTCACCGACACCACCGCCCTTCCCGATCAGACCGCGGCCTACGCCGTCACGGCGCTCACAAGCGACAAGGAACCCCTTTCGGGCACCGTGGGCTTCGGGGAGAGCTTCGTCTTCAGCGCCGTGGAAAGCCGCATCGCCGAGGAGGCCCAACTGACCCCGCTCATGGCCTACGCCGACGGAAAGGCCCTGCCCGGTTTCGGCGACGAGACGGCGCGCATCATCCCGCCCGCGCCGCCGCTGGAGGGGGCCGCGGGCGCGCTGCCCTGGTGGCCCTATTACGGCGGCCTCACGGAGGGGCAGCAGCAGGTGGCCATGGAGATTACCGCAAGAATCGAGGCCATGGAACAGGCCTTCAACGGCGGCAGCCTCGACAAGCTGATGGATTTCTACGGGGATGACTACAAGGACGCCCAGGGGTGGGGCGCGGAATATGTGATGCGCGCCTGGCAGTGGTTCTTCGAGCGCTACCGGGGGCCCCGCATGCACCGGCAGATACGCCGCTGGGACTTTTCCGCTTTTGAGGCGGAGGGCCGGGTCAGCGTGCTGCTGTACTGCCGTTTTTCTGGCGCGCCCCTCTCCGACCCCGCCGGCCTGCGCGCGGGCGCCCCCGTGGCGCTGCCGCTCAGCGACTCCGGCGAGGTCTGGTTTGACTGGACCAAGTCCGGGGACGAATGGCGCATGGAAAGGACCCAGCCCGCCGTGCCCAACATGCGGGAGCTTCTCTCCTTTTCCGCCGGGCCTTATGACGGCCTGGGGGCCGGTCCGGACCGGTATCCCGCCGGGACTCCTTGACGAACAAAGCGGTTACAGTATATAGTTGACTAAACGGAAACAGTGGCATGCCAATGGGGAAGGCGCGCAACGTGGCCGGAGATCCCTTAAAAGGATTTGTGCACCCAAGCGGGGGAGTTTTGTGTGAGTGACAAACACACGGCGGCGCGGTTTGAACCCGGAGCGGTAATCGCCGAGCGTTATGAAGTCCGCCAGTTGCTGGGCAAGGGCGGCATGGGGGAGGTTTACCTGGCCCGTGACCTCCAGAACGGCCAGGATGTGGCGCTGAAGACGCTCCTTGCCAAATACGCCGAAAGCCGCCATGCCATCGCCCGGTTTTCACGGGAGGTGCGGCTGGCCCGCCAGCTTGACCACAAGGGCATCGTCAAGATACTTGACGCGCAGAAATGGCAGGATTTCCTCTTTTACACGATGGAATACATCGACGGGAAGAGCCTGCGCGTGTGGCTGCGGCAGCGGGGCACCATTGACATCGGCTCCACGGTGCGGGTGTTGTGCCTGGTGGCCGACGCGCTGGAGCATGCCCACAAAATCACCATCCACCGGGACCTCTCCCCGGAAAACATCATGGTGCTCAGGGACGGTTCCGTGCGTCTTTTGGATTTCGGGCTCGCGAAACTGGACGACCAGTACAAGGGCCTCACCATGGTGGGCGCGAACCTGGGCAAACTGCGGTACATGGCCCCGGAACAGGAACTGAACGCCGCCGAGGTGGACCACCGCGCGGACATTTACCCCCTGGGCATGATGTTTTTCGAGATGCTCACGGGAAGATCACCCCTGCCCGGCCAGAAAATAACCGATTTTTGCCCGGAACTTCCCAAACAGGCCGATGAATTTCTGGCCCGTTCCATCGCGCGCGACCCCAACGAGCGCTATTCCAGCGCCCGACAGTTCCGCGACGCGCTGATGCTGCTCTACCGGCAGATCAAGGAAATGGAGGAGCAACGGGCGGCATCCGGCAAGACGGCAACCGCTCCGGCGGCGAAAACCGGACTGTCCGGAAGGTTCCGCGCTTTTTTCAGACGTCTGCTGGGCAGGGGCTGAAAGGCGTCACCGCCGGTTACGCACCATCCCGCATCCGCGCCCCGCGGCAAGAAGCACGGCAAGCAGCAGCACGACAGCCATGTCCGCCCACGGGGAGGAATGGCCGTCTCCGGCCGGACCGCACCCGAAAACGGTGCCGAGTTTCGGCGGCTTCGCGGAACCCGTTCCGGAAACACCCATCACGAAGGGGCTGTCCACCCCGCCCGTGAGGAACAGCACCGCCGCGTAGTCCCGTTCGGCGGGCGGCACAAATTGCAGGGAGATTTCCGCGGTTTTGCCCGGCTCGATGGTGTACACCGCCGGACGGACGAGGGCGAAAACACCCGAGGCGTCCTGTATGACCGCCTCGCCGGTGATGGCCTCGCTGCCGGTGTTGGCGAGGGTGAACACCCGCGTCTCGGCCTGGTTCAGGCGCACAATGCCGAAAGAAAAGTGCCCCGCGCCGCCGGGAGTGACCTCAAGCCGGGGCGGACGTCCAATCTGGAAGGGCGCATAGGCGCCCGTGGAGGTCAGGCGCGCCAGCAGCACCCCGCCGTTGCGTTCCGGGGGGGCGGTGGTGAGCAGGCTGCCCCGGTTCCACAGCGCGCCATCCCCCGGCGCCATCCGGGGACCGGTCCCGTCCAGGCCCAGCGAAGCGGGCCAGCCCCACAGGCCGCTGGAATATCCCGCGTCCACCTTCATGCCGGAGAGCGCGATTTCCAGGGGGAATTCCGCAAGGCGCGCCGGGGCGATTTCGAAGACGGCCCCGTTCTCCCGCGTCAGCAGCGTGAGAAAGAGAAACGCGCCGGACGGCACGGGATCGCCGGGGCGGTCCTGGACGGGGGGGCCTTCCGTGTCCGGAAGAAACAGGCTGTCCTCGTCGCAGGCCATCACCGCAACCAGCACGGCCTCCTCGCCCGGCCCAAGCAGGGCCCCCGGCACTTTCACCGCCAGCACCCGGCTGTTGTCGCCGGGATAGGAAAGCAGTTGGAGGTTGTCGTCCCCGTCCGGAAAGAGGCGGACCATGGACACCGCCTTGGTGCAGCCGTTTTCGGAAAGCGCCGCGCCCCATGCCATGCCCGGGGCGGGCAGGGCGGCAAAGGGCGCGTCCGCAAGGCCGTTGCCGTCGGCGTCGGGGGCGGATTTGACCTTGAAGGGCACCACCGGTGAGAAGACCTCCTCCCCGGATCCGGCGATCCTGCCCACCGCCTGGGCGGTGTGCGCCGTGCCCGCGGGCAGTTCAATGGTGAGGAGGTTCACGCCGTTCATGGGTGTTGAGGGAAATTCGACCCCGTCCAGCAGCAGCGCCACTTCGGGCGTCGTGCCGGCGGGGGCGTCTTCCGCCAAAACCGCCCTGGCGGCGATGACCACGCATGCGGTGGCGGAATCCGTTCCGGTGACGACATCCCCGAGGGGGGTGATTAGGTCCACATGGGCAATCAGTGACGGCTCTTCCCCTTCCGCCTCCCCCTCGCCTTCGTCCTCGCCTTCTCCCTCATCCTCCACCTCGCCCTCTCCTTCCCCCTCCACTTCGCCTTCGCCCTCGCCCTCGTCTTCTCCCTCCCCCTCGCCTTCCACTTCGCCTTCACTTGCCGCCTTGTCCGGCGCGTTCACGGCTGCGCCGCCGTCCGGGGAAAGCAGGACCATCCCCGAAGGCTCCTGCGCCGCGGACTGGGGAACCGCAACGGCAAAAAGGCATGCCAGCAACACCGGCATTATTCCGAACACGAGTGCCCACCCTGCGGTGCGAACGATCATGGCGTGTTTCCTGTCATCATGGGTTCCGGCTGATGTCCGCCGGACCCGGCCTTGTCCAACCCCTTCCCCGTCGCCGCCCATTGTAGCGCGTTGCCGGTCTTGTTGCCAGTCCGGTCAACCGCGCGGGGACACACCGGTCCCCTTGTAATTCATCTCAAAACGGCCTGTTTGGTTTCCAACCGGGCCAAAATCGCCCCGCGCGCGGGCTCTTCCCCTCACAAAGAACCCAAAAGAACCGCCTCGCGGGCGTGAACCATCCCGGTGAGCAGGGTGTTCACCGGCGCGGGAACGCCCGCATCAAGGCCAAAACGCGCGATGGCCCCGTTGAGCGCCTCGATTTCGGTGCGGCGGCGGCGGCTGAAATCCTCATGCATGCTGGCATAGTGGGCGGCGGTGGGGGGCACCAGTTTCCCGTAAAACAATTCACGGTAGGCGCCGGGGGTGTCCGGCTCAAGCAGCACGCCGCGCGCGCGGCCCACGGCGTAGATCTCGTCAATCACCGCGTCCATCATGGCGCGCGCCTCGGGAATTTCCGGCAGCCGCCCGTAGGGCGCGTCCAGCAGGGCGGAGAGCGGGTTCAGGGCGCAGTTGTAGGCGACCTTGGCCCAGAGCACCGACTCGATGCGGTCCGTGTGCACCGTGGGCAGCCCCGCCGCGTCCATGGCGGCGGCCAGCCCGCGCACGCGGGCGTCGGGCCCTTCGGGCCGGGGCACGCCGAGCGCCGTGGGCTGGGCGATGACCGTCACCTCCGCCGCGCCGGGCGCGGTGAGGCGCACGCCGAAAATGGCGCGGGCGGCGGCGGTGCGCCCCCAGCCGAAACGGGCCGCGGCCTGTTCAAAATTGCCCAGGCCGTTCTGATATGCCACCACCACCGTGTCCGGACCAACCACCGGGGCAACCGCCTCCAGCGCGGCGGCCGTGTCGTAGGATTTCACCGTGATAAAAACCGCGTCAAAGGGGGCGTTGCCCAGTTCGGACACCCGCTCCACGGCGGTGATGCCGCGCACCAGATGGTCGCCCCAGATGCCGGTGACGCGCAGGCCGCCCTCCGCCACGGCGCGCATGTGGGCGGCGCGCCCGACCATGGCCACGCCGTGGCCCGCCCGCGCCATGAACCCGCCCACGGCGGAGCCCAGCGAACCCGCGCCCATGATCAATATCCGCATCCGTCAACCTCCGCCGCGCCAAAGAAAAGGGCCGCCGGAACAACCAGGCCCCGGCGGCCCTTATTATCACGGAAACAGGCGGGCCGCTTCACAAAAACGAGTGCCCCGCCGCCTCGGGCTGGTAGACGATGTCCGCGATGCGCGCCCGTTCCGGGCCCGTCGCGCCCTCGTATTCCAGCATGTCGCCCACCCGCGCGCCCAGCAGCGCCGTGCCCATCGGCGAAAGCACCGACACCCGGTCCGCGCCGCCCTCGATGAAGCCCGGATAAACCAGCGTGCACAGGCGCTGGCGGCCCGTCTCCACATCCTCAAGCATCACGCTCGTGTTCATCGTCACGATGTCGTCCGGCACCTCGCCGTCATGGAGCACCCGCGCGTGGCGCAGCTCCTCGTGCAGCCGGCGCACCGACTCCCATGACTCCTCGTCCAT
>JBHEKP010000348.1:0-16412 GCA_041859375.1 Candidatus Hydrogenedentales bacterium
GGAAAGAACCGTTGAAATCGCCGCCGCCGACGCGGCGGAACTCCACTGGACTGTGGAGGTGGATGCGGCGGGCGAAAGGGAATTGGGCGTCGAAACTGCCGCCGAAGGCGTTACGGGCGCGGTTATGCCGCTGCGCGTTAATTTCCTGACGCAGGTGGAACAGCGCAAACTGCCTTATATCCCCGAACCGGTGCCGGTGAGTACGCCCATCCTCGTGGGCGCGCACCACTGCCCGCTCTGGGAAGCCGACAAGCCCTTCATGTGGAACCAGGTCCTGAAGCACCCCGAGCGCACCCCCGCCATGGGCTTTTACGCCCAGGAAAACCCGGAGGTGTCCGACTGGGAAACCAAGTGGGCGGTGGAGCATGGCATCTCCTTTTTCATTTACTGCTGGTACCGCAACGGCCAGGGCGGCCCCGTGAAGATGAATTTCGGCAGCGCCATCCATGAGGGCCTCTTCAAGTCCAAATTCGCGGACAAGATGAAGTTCACCATCATGTGGGAAAACCAGTCGCGGGGCGTCGCCGGGGTGGCCGGTGAGGCCGATCTCATGGAGAACCTGCTCCCCTTCTGGCTGGAGAATTACTTCAAGAACCCCGGCTATTTGAAGGTGGACAACAAGCCCGTGCTGTTCATCTACCGGCCGGAATTCCTCATTGACGATCTCGGCGGCGTGGAAAACGTGGTGAAGGCCTTTGACAAAATGCGCGCCGCCTGCCGCGCCGCGGGCTTCGACGGGCTCTGGCTGCTGGGCGAATACCGGGGGCTGGACGCAAAGCACCTTGCCCTCATGAAAAGCCTGGGCCTGGACTATTCCTTCGCCTACTGCTGGTACGTGCCCGACAGCCCGACGCCGCGGCGCGCCATCGACACGCAGTTGGACTACATCAGGAAAACCCGCGAACTGGCCGTCCTGCCGCAGGTGGCCACCGTGTCCCAGGCGTGGAGCGGCTGGGCCGACGAGGGCAGCATCTGGAAGATCCCGCCGGAGGACTTCAAAACCCTCCTGCGCCGCGCCATGGACGAAATCGCCGCATGGCCGGAAAATGAACTCGGCAGCAGAATGCTGCTGCTGGACAACTGGAACGAGTGGGGCGAGGGCCACTA
This sequence comes from Candidatus Hydrogenedentales bacterium, assembly GCA_041859375.1. Taxonomy (GTDB): domain Bacteria; phylum Hydrogenedentota; class Hydrogenedentia; order Hydrogenedentales; family CAITNO01; genus JBHEKP01. The sequence continues at coordinate 1,108 of JBHEKP010000348.1, forward strand.
CATCGCGCCCTACCGTGAATACGGTTTCGGCTACCTCGACGCCGTGCGCGAGGTGGTGGCGGGGGACACGGCCCCCCACGAGGATTTGACGCCGCAGGACATCGGCATGGGCCCCTATGACACCGCCTACAGGGAGTGGGAGCGGGGGGAGCGGGAAAAGCAGCGGCGCGTGGCCCTTGTGAAAACCAAGCCCGGCGCGCCCGAACCCGGCCTGCTCGGATGGTGGGCCTTCGACGAGGAACAGGACGACGCAGTCGTTTATGACTGCTCGGGCAACCGGCTTGGCGGTGTCCTTCGGGACGCGAAGCGCGCCCCAGGCATCGACGGAAACGCCCTCGTCTGCGCGGGCGGCTGCGTGGAGGTGCCCTTCCGCCAAAGCCTTTCTCCGTCCACGGGACTGACACTCGAATGCTGGGTGAAGACGGACACCGCCAACCAGCAGAACACCTGGTTCATCAACCGCGTCCTCCAGGGCGGCACCTCCTCCGGCTACCGCATGGGCGTGCTCGACGGGCATCCCTGCTTCGAGGTGCCACTCACCGACTGGAGCCACCACCTCAAGGCGTCCCAGCCCCTGCCCCTTGGCCGCTGGGTTCATGTCGCAGGCACCTTCGACGGGAAGGTGATGCGCGTTTATGTGGACGGCGCGGAACAGGGGGCCATGGAGCGTCCCGGCCCCGTCAACGCCAACAACTTCGGCCTCCGGCTTGGCAACTACGACATCAAGCATGCCTCCTTCTTCTCCGGACTCCTTGACGAGGTCCGCCTCTACGACCGCGCCCTCACCCCGGACGAAATAAAAGCCCGCGTTGCTTTAATGGCGGACAAACGCTGATTTTCCTCCGTCCATCTTGTCCATTCTGTCCATAATGTCCATACCCCAAAAAAACGCCGCGCCCGGCCTCAGCCGGACGCGGCGCGAAAGTCCCGTCATCCCTGGAAAATCAGCAGGGCAGCTCCCAGCCCTTCCGGTATTCCTTGCTCACGATCTGCGCGGGGTTCGCCGTGTTGGTGACCACGCCCTTGACGTTGTCCCAGTGCAGCTTCTCGCCGGACTTGACCACGAGGTTGCCGAACTGCACCATCTCGGTGAAGGGGCCCGCGTAGGAGAAGTTCGAGCAGGGCATCTTGCCCTCGGTGACACCCCGGAGCCAGTCAAGGTAGGGGTTTTCGTCCGGGATGCGCTCCAGCGTCTCCGCCGGGAACTTGTAGTCCTTCATCGTGTCGGCGGGCATGAGCCGCGGCTCGCCGCCGTATTCGCCCGCCGTCAGGATGCCCTTGTCGCCCACGAAGAACGACCCGTTCTTGTCGTCGTCGCCGAGCGGCTGGTCCTCGGGGATGCCCGCCGGGCGCTTCGGGCGGTTGTAGATTTCCTCGCCCGTCGCGGCGTCCGGCCAGTGGCCGTCGTACCAGTACACGTCCACCGGCGGCATCTCGCCCCGCGCCGGGAAGGAGTACTTGATCGTGCTCATGATCGGGAAGGTTTCCTTGTTCTGGCCGCGCTGCTCCACCACCTCGACCGTGTAGTCCGTGGACTCCACCAGCTTCAGCGCCATGTACGCCGCGTCCATGATGTGGCAGGCCATGTCGCCCAGCGAACCGCCGCCGAAGTCAAGCCATGCGCGCCAGTCGTGCGGGGCGAGCTTCTTGTTGTAGGGACGCCACGGCGCGCAGCCGATCCAGCGGTCCCAGTCCAGGTTCTCCGGAGCCACCTCGGGCGGCAGCGGCTCGGCCATGCCCTGGTTGTCCCACACCGGACGGTGCGTCCACACGTGCGCCTCGCGCACGTTGCCGATCGCCCCGCTCCAGATCATCTCGCACAGCGTGCGCACACCGTTGCCGCAGTGGCCCTGGTTGCCCATCTGCGTCATCACGCCCGTCTCGGCGGCCGTGTTCTTCAGCAGGCGCGCCTCCGCCACCGTGTGCGTCAGCGGCTTCTGCACGTACACGTGCTTGCCCATCTTCATCGCCATGTACGCCGCCGGGGCGTGCGTGTGGTCCGGTGTGGAGATTGTCAGCGCGTCAATTTCCGGCATCTTCTCCAGCATGTTCCGGTAATCCTTGAACTGCTTCGCGTCCTTCAGCCGGTAGAAGGCCTCCGCGCAGCGGTCCCAGTCCACGTCGCACAGCGCCACCACGTTGTGGCCCAGCTTGGAACAGCTCATGATGTCCGACAGGCCCTTGCCGCCCGCGCCGATGGCGGCCACGTTCACCTTGTCGTTCGGCGACAGCTTGCGGGGGACCACCTTCGCCGTGTTCGGTTTCTCCTGCGCGCCCGCAAGCGCGCCGTAGGCCGCGGTGGTCGTCGCGGCGGCCAAAAACGCCCTTCGGGACAGACTCTCGTGTTTCATGCTTCTGCTTCCTTGTGTCGGGGTTTCGGGGGTACAACTGCAAACGCCTGAGCATACCACTTTTCCCCTTCTGTTGCCACAGCACCCGCCGCCCGCCGGAAAAAGCCCCTGCGGCCTGCTGTTTTAAGGCGTGTTTTCCGCCGCCGCCCCTCTTGGGGGCCTGCTCCGGCGCATCCTTTCCTTATTGCAGTTTCGGCGGGGCGATGGCTTCGCCGTGGAATTGGGCGAGGCGTTCGGGTTCGGAGTAGGCGCCGTAGAAGGCGGCGTTGGCGTCGAGCCAGAGGTAGAGGGCGCGCCATTCGGCGTCGGCGAGGGCAACCTCCCCGGCGTGGTTTTTGTCGCGGAGGACGGCGACGAGGGGGCTGACGTCGGAGGGCATTTCGCCGGGGCGGCTGGTGATGACGCTGATGCTTTTGTCTCCCCATTCATACCAGCGGATGTGGGACCCCAATGCCATGTAGGCCTGGGTGAATTCGCCTTCGCCCCCGCGTCCCATCCGGGGCGTGTTTTTGCCTTCACCGTCGTGGCAGCGGGCGCAGTGCTTGTCGAGCAGGGGCTGGACGAGGCGGGTGAAGCTCCAGGGCATGGATCCGTCGGGGCCGGGGGTGAGTTCCGAGGGGGGGCGTTGCGCGGCGAGGGGGCGGTTTGCCGCCGCGCCACCGGTCCGGCCGGTGGACTCGTGGCAGCCGACGCAGCTCCGGCGCTCGCCGGGCTGGAGATAGACGGCGCTGCGCATGCCCTGCACGGCGCGTCCCTCCGCGTCCACGGCCTGGAAGGCCAGGGGCTTGAGGGCGGGCGCGCGGAACCGGGCGGAGCCGTCCGCCTCGACGGGGACGGTGCCCAGCAGCATGCGCGCCGACTCGGCGTTGGCGTGGCCGATGCGGGGCTTGTTGGCCACGTGGGTCTCGCTTTTGGGGAGGATCTGGAACACGCGCAGTTCAGTGACCCTGCGCCCGTCGGGGAAGGCGAAGTGGCTGTCACGGACGTTGGCCAGGAGGAACTCGCCGTCGCTGCTGTTTGCGTCAAGCATGCCGGGCAGGACGGGCGGCATGGGCCGGGGCGCGGCGGGGATGGGGTACATGCTGGAGATGCCGGGGGCGCGGTAAAGCAGTTCGAGGTTGCCGAAGCGGTCGAAGAGGTACAGCCCCGTTTCGGTGTCTTCCTTGGTGTGGGAACTCATGCCGGGGAGGGGATCAAAGCTGAAACTGACGAGGAAGTAGTTTTCGGAGAGGGGCCAGGGGCTGTGGAAATAGGAGTCGGGCCACTGGTCGCCAGCCTCGGGGTAGCAGACCTCCGGGGTGAGGGATTCGATGGCGGCAAAGTCGTCCTCGCCGCTTTCGCGGTCAAGCCCGGCGCGGGCCGGATCAAAGAGCACGAGCGAGCCGCCCACGTTGGCGTGGTGCGCCCCGGCGAGAAAGGCGAAGCGGTCTGTGCCGGGGATGGGATGGGGCTGGTAGCAGGCGTTGATGCGCTGGGTGTAGTTGCCGAAGAGCTGGCGCGTGTTCGTGCCGTCGGGGTTCGTCACCCAGATGCCGTGGAAATGGGCCGCAGAGCGGTCCACATAGTCCCAGCGGGTGTAGGCGATGCGCCCGTCGTTGAGCACCTGCGGGTGCCACTCGCTGGTCTCGTGGACGGACAGGGCGCGGACCGAGCCGTCCGGCTCAAGGCGGTGCAGGGTGTGGGCGGGCAGCGGCTCCCAGGGGTTGTTGCAGCGGGTGAAGCCGCCCCGGCGTGTGGACATGAAGGCGATGCCGCCGTCGGGCAGGGGGCAGGGATCGAAATCGTCGTTCGGGCCGTCCGTGAGGGCGCGCAGGTTGCCGCCGTCAATGTCCATCGCGTAAAGGTGGAAGCAGCGCCGTTCGGGCGTGTAGAAGTCCGGCTTTTCGCCGTCCGCGGCGCGCGCGGCAAAGGCAAAGTAGAGGGTCTTCGCATCATGGGACATGGCCAGGGTGGAATAGTTGCCCTTGGGCAGGCGGCCCTGGATCAGTTCGCGCGCATCGGGCGACTCACCGGGCTTGTCGAGAATGTAAACGCCGCCGCCCGCGATGTCGGCGTAGTCGTAGTAGTAGCCGAGGTATTCGTGGAGCATCTGGCAGATGAAGCGGTGGCGCTGCATGAAGGCGATGGGGCGTCCGGCGAAGAGCGGGTTTTTCAGGGCGATGCCGCGGGTGAAATGGCGCAGTTCCAGATAGAGCGCCAGCCGCTCCTTTTTGTCCAGATCACCGGCCCGCGCCGCGCGCACGGCGAAATCCGCCAGGGTTTTCCGGGCCGCCGCAATCGCCGGCGCCGCCGACAGGTCCGTAATCAGCAGGTCCGCCCGGCGCAGTGCCGCCGTCAGCGCCTCGGGGCTGTCCGCGTCGCGGCCCAGCCGCGCCTCCTGGCAGCGCCAGTCCGTCTCGATGGTGTCGCGCCATGCGTCTTCATCGGCGGCGGCGTTCAGGCCGGAGGCGGCGATGATGAGGAACAGCAGGGCGGAGTAATTGCGTGTGTTCACCCGTTGTGTCTCCTGGGGCTTCTGCCATTATGGTAGGCCGGTGTCCGGGTGAAGTCAACGCGACGGCGGGGGGCTGATGACGAGGAGGTTGTGGCGGAGGAAGAGGGGCCTCGGGGAGAGGGGCACGCCTTTGCCGGGCAGGGCGGCGGCGGCGGCGCGGAACCACTGGCGCGGACCGAAGGCGGCGTGGGCGCGGGTTTCGGCGGCGGCTTCCTTCCATGCGGCGAAGACGGCATGGATGGGTTCGCCGGGGACGACGTGGTGGATGTAGTTTTTGGGGAGCACGGCCTGGACCTGGGCGGGGTCGAATCCGCCGGCCAGGCGCATGCCCAGCACCAGCGCCTCATGGGTGAAGGGTTGGGCGGCGCTTTTGTCCGCCGTCCTGCGGAAGAGGTTGGCGGTGAATACCCTGCCGAAGGGATCGGAGGTGCCCTCGATGAGCAGGCCGCCGGGCAGCATGCCCAGGGCGATTTCGCCGAGGGCGCGGGGCAGCGCCTCCTCGGGGTACTGGCGGAAGACATTGAAGGCGCGCACCATCCGCGCCGCCCCTGCGGGGCCGTCCGCGCCGGGGCGCAGGGGCATGCGGAAGCCGCCGTGGCGGAAGGTGGTGAGCCCGTCCGCATGGGGTTCGGCGGCGGCCACCCGCTCCCGGTCTATCTCCACGCCGACAACGCGCAGCCCCGGATTGACGCGGCGGAGCCGCTCCGCCGTTTCCAGGGTGGTGAAGGGTTCCGCGCCGTAGCCGAGGTCCACAAAGGGCGCGCCCGCGAAGTCTCCGTCCTCCCGGCGCAGCAGCGCGGGATCATAGAGCGCGGCGAGCAGGTCCACCCGCCGCAGACGGTTCCGGGCGGTCTTGCCGCGCGTGGGCAGACCCTTCCAGGGCCGGGAATGGGAGGCGTCCGGGCTCATGGACCGGGGCGGTTATATCTTTTCCAGCGCCTGCGCCAGATCCGCCACGAGGTCCTCCTCGTGCTCAAGACCGACGGAGATGCGGATGAGATCACTGGTGATGCCCGCCGCCGCGCGGGCGTCTTCGGGCATGGAGGCGTGGGTCATGGTCCAGGGGTGCTCGATGAGGGACTCAACGCCGCCGAGGGACTCGGCGAGGGTGAAGATCTTCACATTGCCCAGCAGCGCCTTTGCGGCCCCGACGCCGCCCGCCACGCGGAAGGAGAAGGTGCCGCCGCAGCCGCGCATCTGCCTCTTTGCCAGCTCATGCTGGGGATGGCTCTCCAGCCAGGGGTGGAAGACATGGGCGATTTTCGGGTGGGCCTCCAGGAAGCGGGCCACCGCAAGGCCGTTGCGGTGGTGGGCCTCCATGCGCAGGGCGAGGGTTTTCACGCCGCGCAGGACGAGGAAGCAGTCGAAGGGCGCCTCGCTGGTGCCCAGCGCGTTCTGGAGGAAGCCGATTTTCTGGGCCAGTTCGGGGTCGTTCACGATGAGCGCGCCGCCCACCACGTCCGAGTGGCCGTTGATGTACTTGGTGGTCGAATGGAGCACGATGTCAATGCCCAGCTCCAGCGGGCGCTGGAAATAGGGCGACAGGAAGGTGTTGTCGCACACCGTGCGCACGCCGTGCGCGCGGGCGATGCCCGCCACGGCGCGCAGATCGAGGAGGTTCATCATCGGGTTGGTGGGCGTCTCGGTCCAGATGAGGCGCGTGTTCGGGCGGATGGCCGCCTCCAGCGCGTCAAGGTGGCGGAGGTTCACAAACTGCACCTCCACGCCGCGCTTCGCCACCACGCTCGTCAGCAGGCGGTAGGTGCCGCCGTAGAGGTCGTCGTGGACGATGATGTGGTCGCCCGCCTCCAGCAACTCCAGCACGGTGGCCTCCGCCGCCATGCCCGTGGCGAAGGCGAAGCCCCGCGCACCGCCCTCAAGGGCGGCCAGGGTGGACTCCAGCGCCTGGCGCGTGGGGTTGCCCGAGCGGGTGTAGTCAAAGGTGTTGGGCTGGCCCACGGCCTTGAAGGCGAAGGTGGACACTTGGTAAATCGGGGGCATCACCGCGCCGTAGGCGGGGTCGGGACCGTGGCCTGCGTGGATGGCAAGGGTTTCAAAATGCATGACTGACCTCCAAAGTGCGTTTTTCAAAAGTTACTATTACGAGCATGATATCAAAGTTTGATGGGTAAACGCATCATGGGGCCGGATCATTTCCAAAAAAAGCTCCGTCCCCGGCCGATGGAAACCGGGGACGGACAACGAAGGAGGAACAGACGAAGTCAGAAGCGGTAACCCACCCCCAGCGCGAGGGTGTTCACGCCGGAGTTGCGTCCGCCAAGGCCCGCATTGGATATGTGATCGTACTTCAGGGACAGGCTCCAGGGATTGTCGAACTGGTAGCCGATGCCCAGTCCGCTCAGAAAATTCAGGTGCGAGTCGTTGCCCTGGATGTCGTTGGAATGACCGAGGGCGTGGGCGCTCAACTCCCCGAAAAGGCCCCGGTACTCGTTTTTAACGGAGTACATCCGCAGGGCAAGACCGCCCCCGCCTCCGTAAAGGGTGTCCTCGCCGCGCCCTTCCTGCTCGTAGACAAACAGGGGCATCAGGCGCAACCCCAGGGCGAGACGTCCGGAGAGGGGCTTCTCGTATTCCACCACGCCGGTGAGCATGTAATCCCCGTCACGGTCACAGGCGCCGGAATAAATGCCCATGCCGTTGTTTAACTCAAGCCGCCAGGCGCCTTCGGGAGCGGGGGCGGATTCACCCATTGCCACCGAGGCGATGCAACAGAACAGGAGGCTGGCGAACCAAACTACCAAGGGTATGTCATCGAATTTCATAACCAAAACCCACCAAAACGGTTCTTTCCCAAGCCCATAATACGTAAAATGAGCTATTTTGTCAATAAATTATTGACTGAATGTCCCGCTTTGTTTGAACAAAATGGACTAAAACAACGACCATCGCGCGGAAAAGTGAAAAAGTGTTTAGGAGGGCGGGCCGACGGGAGCTGAAAAAACTACCATTTGGTGGATTTATACCGCTCAAGCCACGGAGGTGTAGGAACAGGATTGCCGGTAAAACGGACAGAATGGCCGCCAGGGCCACTAGGACATTGAAAGAATAACATCGTTTATTACCAAATAAAACCGTCCTATTCGGGCAAATTTCCCTTTCAGGCCGTTCCCCAAAAAGCGGCACATTTCCGGCATGTTGATTCCGCTTGTATGGTGGCACGGGATTTGCATCAAGGAAGTTGTGAACCGCGCAATTTCCACAAGCTGGAAAGGCGGGATTCTCAAAACGGTTTCTTGGCCGGTTGCGGTATGATGCGAGAAGGCCGGATGCGCCGTGCGGCGCGGCACCGGCAGGCGGAAGCGGCCCGCCAGCAGGCCGGCGGGAAACCGGACACCGAAGGAGCTTAACGTCATGAAAAAAGTGGAAGCGATTATCAAACCGTTCAAGCTGGAGGAAGTGAAGGAGGCCCTCGCCAAGGTGGGCGTGCAGGGGCTGACGGTGACGGAGGTGAAGGGCTTTGGCCGCCAGAAGGGCCACAAGGAGCTCTACCGCGGCGCGGAGTATGTGGTGGAGTTTCTGCCCAAGGTCAAGCTCGACATCGTGGTGGCGGATGACATCCTGGAGCAGGTGGTGCAGGTGATCGTGCAGGCGGCGTCCACGGGCCGCATCGGCGACGGCAAGATATTCGTGCTTCCGGTGGAGGAGGCCATCCGCATCCGCACCGGCGAAACGGGCGACCCCGTGCTTCGTTAGCGAACCCGCCCCGCCCCGGAGGGCTGGGCTTCCCGGACAGTTAAAAAACGGAACAGGCCGCAAACGGGAGTTTTCGGCGAAACAGTAAACAAGGAAGGATACGCGTCATGCACAAAGATCTCAGCCCCAAGGATGTCCTCGCGCTCATGAAGGAGAAGGGCATCAAGTTTGTGGACCTCCGCTTCATGGACTTTCCGGGACTCCAGCAGCACTTCACGTTCCCGGTCGGCCAGATTAAAGAGGAGGTGTTCGAGGAGGGCCTCGGCTTCGACGGCTCGTCCATCCGCGGCTGGCAGGCGATCAACGAGAGCGACATGCTTGTGATGCCCGATCCCCGGACGGCCACCATCGACCCCTTCTCCGACATTCCGACCATCATCCTGTACTGCAACATCCTGGACCCGATCACCAAGGAGCGGTACTCCCGCGACCCGCGCAACATCGCGCAGAAGGCGGAAAACTACCTGATTTCCACGGGCATCGCGGACACCTGCTTCGTGGGCCCGGAGGCGGAGTTCTTCATCTTCGACGACATCCGCTACGGCCAGGGCGCCAACTGCGGCTTCTACTACATTGACAGTGAGGAGGCCGAGTGGAACACGGGCCGCGACGAGAAGCCGAACCTCGGCTACAAGCTGCGCCACAAGGAGGGCTACTTCCCCGTGCCCCCCTCCGACGCGCTGCACAACCTGCGCCAGGAAATGTCCCAGGTCATGCTGGAAAGCGGCCTGACGGTGGAGTGCCACCACCACGAGGTGGCCACGGCGGGCCAGGCGGAAATCGACCTGCGCTTCTCCCCGCTCACCAACATGGCGGACCAGCTCACCCTCTTCAAGTACATCATTAAGAACGTCGCCCGCCGCAACGGCAAGACGGTCACCTTCATGCCCAAGCCGATGTTCGGCGACAACGGCTCCGGCATGCACTGCCACCTCTCCCTGTGGAAGGACGGCAACCCCATGTTCGCGGGCAACAAGTACGCCGGCCTGAGCCAGGAGGCGCTGTGGTTCATCGGCGGCCTGCTGAAGCACGCCGCGGCGCTTGTCGCCATCACCAACCCGACGATGAACAGCTACAAGCGGCTGGTCCCCGGCTATGAGGCCCCGGTCAACATCGCCTACTCGGCGCGCAACCGGAGCGCCTGCGCGCGCATCCCGATGTACTCGCCCAGCCCCAAGGCCAAGCGCGTCGAGTTCCGCGTGCCCGATCCCTCCTGCAACCCCTACCTGGCCTTCTCGGCGCTGCTGATGGCCGGCCTCGACGGCATCCAGAACAAGATGGACCCGGGCGAGCCCATGGACAAGGACCTCTACGATCTGCCCGCCGAGGAGAAGGCGAAGATCCCGCAGGTGCCGGGCAGCCTCGCCGAGGCGCTTGCCGCGCTGGAGAAAGACCACGAGTTCCTGCTCAAGGGCGACGTGTTCACTGCGGACGCGCTCGAGACCTGGATCCGCTACAAGCGGGTGCACGAGGTCGAGGCGGTCAACCTCCGCCCGCACCCCTACGAGTTCTTCCTTTACTACGACATCTGATGCTTCCCCTTTGTTGACCCAAAGCCGGCGGCGGGTTCCGGGTGTTCCCGGGGCCCGCCGCCCCGTTTTGAAGGGAGTTTCCCATGCGCGTCCATGTGTTTCAGCACGCGCCCTTTGAGGGGCCGGGATGGATTGAATCAAGCCTGAGGGCCGCCGGGCACACCGTGACGGCGACGCCGCTGTATGCGGGCGGGGAGCCGCCCGCCGCTGAAGCCGTGGACATGCTTGTTGTCATGGGCGGCCCCATGAGCGTCAATGACGAGGCGGAATTCGGCTGGCTCGCGCCGGAAAAGGGGTATGTGCGGGACATGGCGCGCTCGGGAAAGCCCGTGCTGGGGGTCTGCCTTGGCGCGCAGCTCATCGCGGACGCCCTGGGCGCGCGGGTATACCCAAATTCGGAAAAGGAAATAGGCTGGTTTCCCGTGGAGGGGGTCACCCCCGCCGGGGCGGACTGTTTCGCCTTTCCCGAATCAGCCGAAGTGTTCCACTGGCACGGGGAAACTTTTGACCTGCCCGAAGGCGCCGTGCGGCTGGCGCGGAGCCGCGCCTGTGAAAACCAGGCATTCCAGCTCGGGCGCTCCGTGATTGGCCTCCAGTTTCACCTCGAAACCACGCCGGAGTCGGCGGCGGGCATGGTGGAGCACTGCCGCGCCGAGCTCACCCCCGCACGGTATGTTCAGGGGGAGGACGACATTCTCGCGGCGGGACCGGAAAAATACGCGAATGCGAACGCGCTGATGGACCGGGTGCTGGCGTATCTGACTGCGGGTAAATAAAGAGAATCCGGTTGAGCGTCCCATGCTTTTGCCCGGTGGCCGGGCTCCGCTATACTGCCCCGGGCAACGGGAAACCGGGCCGTCCGGTTCCGTCCGGCGGCGCTGCTGCGCACAATCCGCAGAACCCCAAGGGAGCCGCGTCATGACCTTCAGGACAGTATTTTTCCCGCATATGGCCGCATGGGGTGCCGCATTGGCGGGGTGCCTTTGCGGCCCGGCCGCCGGGGAGATCCCCGATTTTCCGTCCCATGCGGCGCTGGCGGGGGGCGCGCATCAGGTGCGGCTGCTGCCTGGACAGGAGGGGGTGGTGTTCAGCATGTACGGCGCGCCCGGCGATCCGGAAAAACTCCGCCAGCTTGTGGAGGTGATGCGCGAACAAAACCTCGGCAACGGTTTTGATCCCGGGCCGTCCCCAACACCGGAGGCAAAGCCGCTCTTCGACTATCTGGCCGGGGTTGGCTGGCCCGTGGTGTGTTATCCCGCCGGGGACATGCAGATTGTGGGCGGGCGCGGTGTGCCGGGGCCGGAAAACGAGGCGGCCCTCGCCGCGATGGACCGGGCGGGCGTGTTCACCGCGGTGCAGCTCGGCGAGTGGGGCTATTACTTCCACAACCTCTCGTGCAACGAGCCGTGGTGGCGCGGCAATTTTGGGAAGGACTACGACGCTTACAAACACCTGATGCGGCCGCCGGGACTGGCGGGGTACGAACATCCCCCCCAAAGCCGCCGGGAGTGTTACGACACGCTCAGGGCCTATTTCATGAACCGGAGCCGCAATCTGCTGGGCCGCGTGATCAGTGTGACCGGCCATTCGCACTACGAGGCTTATGCGGCGGAATGGGGCGCGCGGTGCGTGGGTCTGGAACTGGGCGAGAACATCGCCTTCACCCAGTCGAAGCTGGCCTTTGCGCGGGGAGCGGCGCGGCAGTGGCAAAAGCCCTGGTCCGTGCAGGTCAGCCCGTGGTTTCACGGCTCATGCACCACCAGCGGCCCCCTGCGGAGGGAGGGGGACGTGTTCCGGGGGCTGGACGCGGGCCACTCGCTCAGCTTTTACGGGCGGATGTGGCTTCATGCCTGGTTTGCCGGGGCGGCGATGGTCACCCCGGAAAACAGCATCGCCATCTTTTTCGAAAAGCCCGAGGCCCCGTGGACGCTGACGGAACACGGGCGCAGGGCGGCGGAGGTTTTCGCCTTCATGCGCGGCCATGACCGGGGCGTGCCGCACACGCCGGTGGCAATCGTGCTCGACCATCTGGCGGGCTACAACGGGTACATGGACAAGCCGTGGGGCATCCTTGAGCCCACGGCGGGCGACCGGGAACTCAGGGACCTCTTCGACCACCAGTTGTTTCCCGGCGCGGACCACATCCACACCAAACCGGACCCGGACAACCCCGAGGGTGCCTATCTGCGGCCCACGCCGTACGGTGAGATCTTTGATGTGCTATTGACGAGCGTCCCGCCCGAGGTGCTGCCCGCCTATCCGGTGATCCTGCTGGCCGGGGACATTACCTTTGACGACGCCTTTCTCGGCGAGCTGGAAAAGGCCCTGCGCCGGGGTTCCAGCGTGCTGATGGCCCCCCGCCACCGTGACGCGCTGGGGGAAGACTTTGGCCGGGTGGCGCGGCAGGGGAGTGTGGAGGTGCTTGAGCCGTGGACCAATCCCGCCACCGGCAGAAGCGCGGCGGTTTCCAATGAGCGCCTTGCGCGCCTTGCCGGGGATCTGCTGCCGGTCGCTGTCGGGGGCGATCCCGTGCAGTACGCCGTCAACCGCACGCCAAAGGGCTGGGTGGTGGAACTGGTCAACAACCAGGGCGTGGCCAAAAAGCCCGCATCGGCGGTGGTGACGGATCCCGCCGCTGTCGCGCGCGTGACCCTGGCCCCGCGTGTCCCCTGCGCCGAGGCCAGGGAATGGCTGTCGGGGCGGGTTCATTCATCCGTGGCGTCCGTGACAGTGGAGATCGGTCCGGGTGCTACGGAATTCGTGGAACTGCTCTCCGGGGACTAAAGCTTCATGCCGAAGAGGGCGCGGACGGCATGGGGTGCGCGCTGCGGTTTCCCAAGGATCACAGGGCGCGCTCAATCCAGTTGTTCAGCAGGGGATAAGCAACGGCGTGGATTGCCGTGAGCGGCAGGATGCTTCTGAACCTGGCAAAGTAATAGGCCGCAAAGAATCCGGCGGGGAAGGTGATCAGCATTTGGATTGGGATGATCGTGCCGGGTATCCGGGCCGGGGTCCAGAAGTGGGCAAGGCAGAAGGCCAGGCCCACCGCGAGCGGCAGCCGCCATTGGCCACGGAACGGGCGGAATTTGGCCAGCGTCACCAGTCCGACCGAGCACAAGGCGAACTGCTGGGGAAACGCGGCGGGTATGTACCCGATTATTTGCGCGATGTAACGCGGCTCGAAGGACACCTTTCCCGCAACGGCGACGCCGCACACCGCCAGCATGGCCACGGCGCAGACCGTCATCACGGCCGCCACCAGCAGTGCGGACGGTGTCAGGCGCGCGGTCAGGCCCCATTCGTCCAGCTTGCGGGGCTCCTTGCGCGCCCGGAACAGTATATAACCGATGAGAGGGGTTGAAATGACGACGTCAACGGTGGTCCGATCCGCCTGAAGGGCGGGAAAGCCGGCTTGCACCACTTTGACAAGGAGAAACACCAGGCCCAGCAACGCCGCGAACATGATGTCCATACGGTCCACAGCCGCCCCGCCGGGGCTTTTCATATCCCTACCGTCCATGCATCCAGCTCCAATGCCGTAAAAAGGCTTCGTGCCGAATCATACACGAAGAGGGGCGGGGCGCGTAATCCACAAAGTTGCCTCACGCCCCGCAGTTTACGGCTTCATGCCGAAGAGGAAGCGGACGGGCCGCCAGGGCTTGACAAAAACCGCGTAGAGGATGGCGGTGGCGGCGGTGGCGAGGACGCAGATGATCAGGAATTCCGCCCAGATGCCCGCGCCCCGGTTCAGCAGGACCATGCCCAGCAGGACGATGACGGTCTGGTGGAGGATGTAGAAGGGGTAGGCGGCTTCGGCGGCGTAACGGAGGAAGCGGTTGGAGAAGCCCAGAAGGTGTTTTCCATAGCCCAGCGCGGCGACGACGAGGCACCACGCGGCAATCCCCTCGTAGGCGATGTCAAGCAGGAGCCCGACCGGGCCGTCGCCTGAGACGCGCAGCCACCAGCAGACCCCCACCGCGAGGAGCAGCGCCGCACCCGCGGCAAGGGCGGGTTTGCGCCGCGCCTCGACAGTGTCCGCCAATGCGGCGTCCGCCGCGAAGAGCGCGCCGGAGAGAAAGAAAATCGTGTAATAGAAGATGTTCTTCCCGCCGATGTCGGGGATGGCCTGGGCGAGCATGAGCGCCGCGGGCATGGCCCAGAAGCACACGGGCCGGGTGAGGACGGCGGCCCATGCGCGCGCGCCCCTTTCCCCGTCTTTCTGCCAGCGCCAGACAACCGGCAGGATCACGCAGGAGATGACGAACAGGTAAAGCACAAACCAGAGGTGGCCGGGGGTGAAGCCGCCCATGTAGCCGGTGAGGGGCCATTCGGCGCTGATGGTGAAAAACTGGGGGTAATAGGACAAAAAACCGCCCCGGTGGCCCGTGTTGGTCAGCGCGCCGCACCAGGACTGGGGCGGCACGACGACAAGCACGCCGAAGACGAGGGGGAGCAGCAGGCGGCGGACGCGCTCGCGCAGGTAGCCGGAGCGGCCCCGGACGCGCAGGGCGTGCCAGGTGGAGGCCCCGGCGAGGGCGAAGAGCAGGGGCATGTGCCAGGGGCCGCAGGTGGCGATGAAGAGCAGACTCATGGCCTGGCTGGTGGTTTCGCTCTTGGCGTAGAAGGGCTCCCAGATGTCAAAGAGCCGCGCGGTGTGGAAGGGCACGAGCAGGAGCACGGCAAGGACGCGCAGCCAGTCAATGAAGGGCTGCCGGGGCACGGTGCTGATGCCGGGAACGGTGCCGGACGCCATGGTACGGATACCTCGTTGGCGAAAACTGTGCATGAAGGGGCGGGGAAAACGCAAGAAGAAGAATTAACCACGGAACACACAGAACACACGGAAAAAGAAGGGAGAAAATAGCCACAAAGGGCACAAAGAACACAAAAAAATAGGGGAAAGAAGGGAATGACGAAAGATTGAACCGAAAGAACACAACAAAGCGGCAGACACGGGACACACGGAAAAGGAAAGGAGAGAATAGCCACAAAGGACACAAAAAAAACCGGAGGGACGAAGAAAGAAGCTGGGCGTAGGGGCCGCAGGGAACATAAATAAGAAACGGGGTGTGTTGGGGAAAGGGAATGGGTTGGAACGGCGCGGGGGGATGCCGATAGAATGGGGCGTTGGCGGGCCGGAGGGCCGCCGGAAAGAAAGGACGCGACGGGATGGACATCAACCCTGAAATTTTCCGCGAGTACGACATCCGGGGC
>JBHEKP010000072.1:0-15877 GCA_041859375.1 Candidatus Hydrogenedentales bacterium
AGCCCTCCCTCTACGAGCGCATGGCCCCCGCCATCGAGCAGTGCCAGGAAATCCTCAACTCCGTCGAACTCGGAAAATTCCTCGCCGCCCACCCCGACATCACCGACGAGGAGCTCACCGACCACGTCTTCCCCCCCGGCAACCAGAAGCCCTTCATAAACCCCTACCCCAGACGCCGCTACACCTATCCCCCCACCCCAAACCCCGAAATCCTCCCCGACCCGGAGCCCACCCCAGAGACCGCCCCCACCGCCCCCATACCGCCCATCCTCTCCGTCCCCGCCACCACCCGCACCGTTACCCTTGACTCCACCCCCGCGCCCGCTCCCGCCCCCTCCGTCCCAACCCCCGCGCCCACGGCCACTCTTTCTCCTGCCCCTTCCTCCACCTCGTCCACTCCGTCCATATCGTCCATATCGTCCAAAACCAGCCCCTACACACTCACCGCACGCACCGCCTCACAAAAAGAATCCTCCCCCCGTAATCCGTCCACGTTGCCCCCGCCCCCGATCTAGATTCCGCATCCAGGCCCCCCGCTGTGCGCATGGCCGTTTTTCTAAACGCCTCCGCAGTAATGTGGTTCAAATTGAGTGTCTGCGTATCGCATCAACAATGGAGGCGCTCTGCCACTTTACAATTTCAGTTGCGTTCTCCTTTACAATTGAGGATGTTCGCTCGGCCGCCCATGGCTCGACGGCAATGATGGGCTTGTTGTACATATGTTTTGCAATCAAAATTTCCTTGTTAATCCATTCTGAATACGTGCTGTAAACTCCAGCCAAGATGACAACGCAATTCACAAGCATTATTTTGTTGCTAATGGCTTCATAGAGTTCTTGCTTCGTTGGCGCGTTGTGAATGGGGTCGTTTTTCGGCACAGAATAGTCGGACCATTTGAAATTAGGATGCTCATTGAAAAAGCCAACCAGCTTTTCATAGGCGTCCCTATAACTCCATGAATGGCTTATAAAAAGCCTGTAGTTGGTCAGTGCGGGCATGTTGCTTCCTTTTTTTAAGCGCACACTTCACGCTTGTTATTTTTGCGGCGGTTTGACATCGAACCTGTGAAAATAGACACTCCTCTCTTGGAAAAAGGATAAAACGACATTGCCGGTTTGTCAATAACCGTTTCACTTCTATCCATCCCGTCCATCCTGTCCATCCCGTCCATTTCCCCCTCCCATCCCTGCAACCGCCCGGTTTTTGCAGTATTTCCGCGAAATTTGATAAAGTTACGGCATGTTTACGCCGTTTTCAACCCAAGGGGAACTCAGCGCGGATGCCCGTGTGCGCATCCGCCGCTCCTATCGCGCCGCCTGACGGGCCGGCGTGTTTTGTGTGTCTCAGGCCTGTTTTTCCCGATGCCGCCCCTCGGCGGGAAAACGGCGCAACCAACCGCAACGATTCAGGATGCATTCCATGTTTAACCGGTTTTACCAGGAATTTGGCGAAGTGACCCTGCTGGACGAACTGTCCTGGCGCGGGTTTGTGAACCAGGTGACGCACCCGGAGCTGGGCGCGGAATTGGAAAAAGGCCCGATGACGCTGTACTGCGGCTTTGATCCCACTGCGGACAGCCTGCACATCGGTAGCCTGCTGCCCATCATGGGCCTGGCTCATTTCCAGCGCGCGGGCCACAGGCCCATCGCGCTGGTGGGCGGCGGCACGGGGCTCATCGGCGACCCCAGCTTCAAGGCGCAGGAGCGCGCCATGCTCACAAAGGAGCAGGTGGTGCTCAACGCGGCGGGCATCCGCCGCCAGTTGGAGTGTTTCCTCTCCTTTGAGGGCGAAAACGCCGCGGTGATGGTGAACAACGCCGACTGGCTCTGCGAGCTGCCGCTGGTGGACTTCCTGCGCGACACGGGCAAGTGCTTCTCGGTCAACGTCATGCTCGCCCGCGACAGCGTGAAGCAGCGCATCACCGACCGCGATCAGGGCATGTCCTTCACCGAGTTCTCCTACAGCCTGCTTCAGGCCTACGATTTCATGCACCTCCACGGCAGCCACGGGTGCCGCCTGCAAATCGGCGGCAGCGACCAGTGGGGCAACATCGTGTCCGGCATTGACCTGACCCGCCGCCGTAGCGACGCGGAGGTCTACGGGCTCACCATCCCCCTCGTCACCAAGGCGGACGGCTCGAAATTCGGCAAGACCGAGTCTGGAAACGTCTGGCTCGATCCGGAGCGCACCTCGCCCTACAAGTTCTACCAGTTCTGGATTAACCAGGCCGACGCCGACACGGGCCGTTACCTGCGCTACTTCACCTTCCTGCAGCGCGCGGACATCGAGGAGCTGGAGCGCCAGTCCCGCGAGGAGCCCCACAAGCGCGCCGCCCAGAAGCGGCTCGCCGAGGAGGTCACCCGCATGGTCCACGGCGAAGAGGCGCTCGCCGCCGCGCAGCGCGCGTCGGAGGCCGTTTTCGGCGGCGATCTGGCCGGGCTGGACGCGCGCACCCTGCTGGAAATCTTCGACGGCGTGCCCAGCTCGGATCTGCCCGCCGCGGCGCTTTCCGGCGGCACGCCGCTCATTGACGCGCTCACCGGCGCGGGCGTCTTCGCCAGCAAGGGCGAGGCACGGCGGCTGGTGCAGAACGGCGGCCTCTACCTCAACAGCCGCCGGGTGGACGCGTTGGACGCGAAACTCGGCCCGGAATGCCTGCTCACGGACAATCTGGCCGTGGTGCGCACGGGCAAGAAGAACTACCACCTGCTCAGGTTTGTGTAACCGCCCCCACGGGCACGGGAGATCGGGCGCATGACAGGCAAGGAACTCGTTGTCGCGGCGCTGCGCCGCCAAACCACGCCCCGCGCGCCCTGGGTGCCCTTTGTGGGCGTCCACGGCGGGAAAATCATCGGCGTCACCGCCGCCGAGTACCTCCGGTCGGCGGACCTCATCTTCAAGGGCCAGCAGTGCGCCGTGGGCCTGTACCAGCCCGACGGCCTGCCCATCGTGTTCGACCTCCAGCTTGAGGCCGAGGCGCTGGGGTGCAGGCTCGCCTGGGCGGATGATGTGCCGCCCTCCGTGGTCTCCCACCCCCTCAAGTCCTGCGGCGAATGCGCGTCCCTGCCGGAGCTGGACTTCTCCGCCGGCCGCTTCCCCGTGGTGCGCGAGGCGACCCGCCGGCTGGCGGCGTACAACGGCCACCAAATCGCCCTCTACGGCCTGGTCACCGGACCCTTCACCCTCCTTTCGCACCTGCGCGGCAGCGAGGTGTTCCTCGACATGCTCACCGACCCGGACGGCGTCCACGCCGCCATGGACTGGTGCGCCGGCGCGGTGGAGCGCTGCGCCGCCTTCTACCTCGAAAACGGCGCCGACGTCGTCGCCGTCGTGGACCCCATGACCAGCCAGATTTCCGAGGAGCATTTCTCCGGATTTGTCGCGCCCCGCCTCGACCGGGTCTTCGACTCCGTCCGCGCGCGCGGCGGCCTGTCGTCCCTGTTCGTGTGCGGCGACGCCACGCGCAACCTCGGCGCCATGTGCCGCACCACCTGCGACAACGTCTCCATCGACGAGAACATCCCCCTCACGCTGCTGCGCGAGCACGCCGCCAAGCACCGCAAGTCCTACGGCGGCAACATCCGCCTCACCACGGTGCTGCTCCTCGGCACGGAGGACGACGCGCGGCTCGACGCCATCCGCTGCCTCGACGAGGGCGCCGGGCCGGGTTTCCTCCTCGCGCCCGGGTGCGACCTGCCCTACGCCACGCCGGAGGCCAACCTCTGCGCCGTGGCCATGGTCGCCCGCGACCCCTACCAGCGCGACGTGGCCCGCATGACCGCCCGAGCCTCGGCGGCGGACAGCTTTGAGGACATCATCCTCCCCGACTACGCCGCCGAGGACGCCGTGGTGCTCGACTGCGTCACCCTCGACTCCAGCGCCTGCGCGCCCTGCCAGTACATGCTCGACGCGGCGGTGCGCGCCGCCGAAAAGGCCGCCGTGCCCGTGCATGTCCACGAGCACAAGATCAAAAACCGGAACGGCATCGGCATGATGTGCCGCCTCGACGTGAAAAACATCCCCACCATCTGCATAGACGGCGCGCCCCGCTTCATCTCCATCATCCCCGACATCGACACCCTGGTCGCCGCCGTCGAGGAGCAGTACCGCCGCAAGCGCGCGGACGGATGACCCCCTGAAAAGAGAACGGGCGGGAGGGGCCTCGGCCCCTCCCGCCCGTTTTGTTTCGGGGGGTGTTCCGCCGTTTAGAAGGCGCCAATCGCGCCCGCCAGCAGCGGGCTCACCGGCCAGACGTTCGGGTACCTCAGGAATTCAACATGGCCGTCCATGTACAGCACGTTGCTGCCGCCGGGCAGGTGGTTGAAGCCCATGTAGTCGCCGACCTGCGTGTTGATGAAGTCCGCCGACACCGAAATGGTGCTCTGCGCCATGTTGCTCGCCGCCGGGTTGTTGATGTCCGTGATGAAGAAGCGCTCGATGCCCTCGCGCAGGCGGTACACCGTC
The DNA here is from genome assembly GCA_041859375.1 of Candidatus Hydrogenedentales bacterium. Taxonomy (GTDB): domain Bacteria; phylum Hydrogenedentota; class Hydrogenedentia; order Hydrogenedentales; family CAITNO01; genus JBHEKP01. Next base: position 4,465 of record JBHEKP010000072.1, read on the forward strand.
TGCTCGCCCGCGCCGACGGGGACCTTGATGTCCTCGTTGAGGCGCTGAAGCTGGTCCTGGCCCGCGGGGGAGTCGTACACCTGGTCGTCCAGCAGCTGCTGCAGCGACAGGATGAACTGCACGAAACCCGTCACCGTGTCCGCGGGAACGCCCTTGTTGATGAAGTAGGTCGTCGCCTCGTTGGCCAGCTCAACGATGGAGCGCGACTGGAACACGTGGGGATCGTCCGTCACGCCCGCAAGATGCACCGCCCAGCCCATGTAGAAATAGGCCGCCGAGTCGTTGTCCACCTCGCAGGGGTAGAAGTCCGTGTTCGGGACGCCCGTCGTCGCCGTCATCGCCGAGCCGTTCCACACCTGGGCGAGCTGGTCCGCCTCAACGAAGACCTTGGTCTCGTCCGTGCCCTTGGTGCTCGACGGGCACAGCAGCACCTTCGGGTCGCTCATGTACTCGGGGTACATGGCGACGGCGTTCACCACAAAGGACGGGTCCGTCAGCATGCCCGACATCGCGCAGGACCACACGTCAATGCACGGGAACAACTGGCCCTTGTCCTCGTTCGCGTACATCTTCAGGGAAAGCCCGAACTGTTTCAGGTTGTTCTGGCAGCTCGAACGCCGCGCCGCCTCGCGCGCCCGCGCCAGCGCCGGCAGCAGTATCGCCGCCAGAATGCCGATGATGGCGATCACCACCAGCAGCTCGATCAGGGTGAAACCGCGTCTTCCTTTTCGCATCTCTCTTTCCTCCGCTCCGCGCCTTCCCGGCGCGGCAACAACAATTAATCCCATCCGCGCCGGAACGCCGTCACTTTCGGCGGCCCGTCGGGATGCGCAAAAGCATACGCACGAAATGTTAGCCAAACATGAGACCGGGATTGGATGCCATCCGTTTCCAACCATCCATCGTTATAGCACAGCATGCCGTCAAAGTCATCAAAAAAGGCGGTTCACCCGGCGTAAAAGCCGCCATGCGGGCCCGCCGCGCTGTTGGCCAGTCCGTTTGTCATCGATGACGTGAATCGGCTATGATAGTTCTTACAAAGTGGAAATTCGCGCAAGTCACGAATTTCAAGCGCATGCAGCCGTCCCAGGAGTCCTGAAATGCCCGCAATACTTGAATTTCAATCAAAACCCGCAATGCTCCCCGTCTATTTCAAGGCCTTGACCAAGCGCGGCGGCAAACTCAAGCCCGGCGAGTCCTTCCCCCCGATGGAGGGGCGCTGGCGCAGTGCGGCGGCGGACCCCGCCAAGCTGAATGCCTACCGCGCGGCCTGCGGTTTCGCGGCGGACGGCAATCTTCCCTTTGTCTACCCCTATGTGCTGGTGGCGGGCGTGCAGATTGCCATGCTGGCGGATCCCCGTTTCCCCGTTTCCCCCATGGGCTTTGTCCATGCGCGCAACCACATCCTCCAGCGCCGGCCCATCGCGGAGGGCGCCTCTTTTGACATCACCACCGCCATCGGCGCGACACGCCCGGTGAAGCAGGGTGTCGAGTTTGACATGGACGGGCGGGTATCCGTCGGCGGCGAGACCGTGTGGGAGTGCGTGAGCACCTACCTGATGCGGAGCAAGAAACTGGCGAACCCGGAGGCGGCCGCGCCCCTGCGCTCGGTCTTCGAGGAGCTTTCGGCGCCGGACCGCGAGGACGGCTGGGACGTGCCGGGCAACATGGGCCGCCGCTACGCGCGCATCACCGGCGACTTCAACCCCATCCATCTGGGCGCGCCCCTGGCAAAACTTTTCGGCGGCTTTCCCAAGGCCATTGTCCACGGCATGTGGTCCCTGGCGCGCTGCGCCGCGTCGCTGCCCGCCCCCGACTTCGCGCGTCCGGTCCAGCTCGACGCCGTGTTCAAGGGGCCCGTGTTCATGGGCTCCCGCGTGGCGATGAAAAGCGCGACCGCGGACGGCCGCAGCCGCTTTGATCTCTTCTGCGGGGACAACCCCCGTCCGGTGCTCACGGGCGCGCTGCGCCAGGCGGGCCCGGAGGAGTCGCTTTTCGCCTGAGCGCCCCTCAGAGGCCCGACTTCAGGACCATGTCGGTGACCGGTCCGCGCGACTTAGCGCCGCGCAGCACCAGGTGGCCGTAGTTGTCGAAGCCCTTCATCATGCGCACAATCCAGTTCAGCGCGTTGTTTGACTCGTTCAGGTAGGGGTTGTCCACCTGCCGCGTGTCGCCCAGGCAGAAGCAGCGCGTGTTCTCGCCCATGCGCGTGAGCAGCGCCCGGATTTCCATGCGGGAGAGGTTCTGCGTTTCGTCAATGATGACCACCGCGTCCTCGATGTTCATGCCCCGGATGAACGCGAGCGGGAGAATCTCGAACTTTTCCGTGTTGAAGGCCGCCCCGGCCTCGCCCTCCTTCTCAAAGATGCGCGCCGCCGGGCGGAGCTGGTGCAGCTTCATCACCAGCGCGCGCAGGTAGCGCATGTACGGCTCCATCTTTTCGTCCACGTCGCCGGGCAGGTAGCCCATTTTTGAGCCGATTTCCACCATTGGCTTGACGATGTAAATCTTGTCGTGCAGCTTCCGCTGGAGCACCAGGAAGAAGGCCGCCGCCAGCGCCAGGAAGGTCTTTCCGTAGCCCGCCTCGCTCTGGAGCGTGACCAGGTCCAGCCGCTCGTCGAGGAGCAGCTCGAAGGCGAGGTTCTGGTACACCATGCGCGGCTTCACCTTCCACACCTCGTGGGTGTACTCCACCGCCTTGTCGCCGTCCGGCCGGTGGTAGACCGGCCTGCCCTCCACCCATTCGAAACTGTTGCTGACCCGCTCCTCGCCCGGCTCGGTGAAGCCGGTGTAAAGCTGCGAGTCGGACTGGTAGGGGTGGGAGCTCTTGTACTCCTCGCTGTCGATGCCGCTGATGCGGGCGATAAGCTGGAGGATGCGGTCGTTGGTCACCAGGATGGGCGGCTGATCGGCGCAGCCCTCGCGGATTTCGCGGAGGATGACCATGTCCATGTTGTCCGCGTGGTCCCCGTCGCCGGGGCGGCGCAGAATTTTCACCCAGTCCAGGTTCCGCTGGATCGACTCCACCGCCGCGGCCACCAGGTGCTGCACCCGGGGCTCCTTCTTGAGCCGGTCCAGCTCCAGAATCACATGGAAGGGGATGCCCACGTTGTTCTGCTCGCCGTTGCGGAGCACCTCGATGCAGTTGGGATCCTCAAGCAGCGCGTTGGTGTCCAGAACGTAGTTTTTCTTCATGCCTTCCCTCCGCGCGGCCGGGCCGCGCGCGTCCGACACAAGCCCCTGGAAAAACGGACACGGCCCGGACGCGGTGTCCGGGCCGTGGATGGCTGCGATGGGAACGGAGGGGCGCCCGCCCCGTGCCGCCCCGTGCGGCGGGGCGGCGTCCCGGGGCCTGAAGGCCCGGAAACGGCTTGGAAACTGCTGTCGTCAACCGGCGCCCCTACTCCTTGTTGAACCGGGTGATGGCATCTTCCTCAAAAACGGCGCGCATGATGGTGGTGCGCCCGTTGGTGGTGTAGATCAGGTGGATTTTTCCGTCGCGCGACTGGATGGCGTAGGGGTAGGCGTAGTCGTTGTCGCCCCCCGCCAGCACGCGCTTGTGCGGCCACGTTTTCCCGCCGTCGGTGCTCACCGCCGCCGCCAGCGGTGTGCGGTCGGACATGTTGTCGTTGTAGACCAGCAGCAGGTGGCCGTTCTTCAGCTTGATGCACTCCACCGCGGCGTTGGGGTTCGGGAATTCCGTGGGCACCGCGTCCGACCAGGTGTTGCCGCCGTCGTGCGACTCGGCGCGCAGCGTCCATCCGTCCGTTGTGGGCCCGTAGTCGCCGCCCCGGCGCAGGTAGCAGATGACCTCCTTTTCGGAAATCTGCACCGGCTGCGCCTGGAGGTTGCCCTGCGGGGAATGAATGTGGTTCGTCTCGCGCCAGACCCCCGTGGAGGGCGTGTAAATCATGAAATAACTGGACGTTTCCGCGTCCGTCTTTTCCCGGTCGCTTCCCTTTTCCAGGTAGAGCGGCAGCAGGTAGTCCCCGTTCATCAGCACAATCGGCTGGCCCCGCACCATCGTGCCCTCCTCGTAGGTGAGCATGAACGAGTCCGACCAGGTTTCCGCGCCGTCCTTTGAGATTTTCACCTTCACCCGCGAATTGGACCAGGTGTCGCCCTTGCGGTTGTTGTAAAACAGCCACACCAGCCCGTCGGGCGCCTGCCACACCACCGGGTTGCCCTCGCCCTCAAAGGGGGTGTCGGCTATCACCGCCGGGGGGGACCATTGGGTTTCCCCTGTCTTCAGGCGCGAACCGTACACCGCCGTGCCGTTGTCGTACTCGTTCGCGCCGCCGAAATAGGAGATGTACAGGTCGCCGTTGGCCAACTCGGCGATGGAGGCGGGGTGCTTGTACGGGGCGGGATGCTCGCCGCCGAACTCCCGGTGAATCTCGATGTTGGTGGGAAAGTCGGGAAGCACCAGTTGCGCGCCCGACCAGCCCCCCCACAAAACCGCCAGAACCGGAAAAACCAAACCGCGGCGCATCACGCCTCCTTTCGCTTTCCGGCGCGGCCGGAAGCCGCCGCGCCCTTCCCATACCTTAACGCAAGCGCCGCCGCGAATCAATCCCGCGCCTCCGCCCGCGGCGGCCATGCGCGGAGGCCGAACTTTTCACCGGAAAAACACGCGCCCGCCCCGCCGGGGATGGTATGATTACCCCATAAAACCGAATGAACGCACCGCGAAAGGGGCACACACCTTGGCCCGGCCAAATTATGGTTTTGAGAAGCGCCAGAAGGAACTGGCGAAGCAGAAGAAAAAAGAGGAAAAGCGGCTGAAAAAGCTGGCGCGCTCGTCCGCGTCCGGGGATGAGCCCCCGGAGACGGACGAGGCCGCGGAAGGCGTTGAGGCCGGGACGGACACCGCGGGGGGTGACCCCGGCGGGGAGGCGGAGGAGGGTTCCGCCTGACGGCGCTTCCCCGCGCCGCCAAACAGCAAGGGCGGCCCCGAGGGGCCGCCCTTGTGAGAACCGTGCGCGCCGGAATCAGGACTTCGCCGCATCCCGGTGTTTGGGCGTTTTCAGGAGGAAGGTGCCGCAGGCGGCCATAATCAGCAGGACGATGGAGCCGTAGTAGGCAATCGCGAAGGTCTTGTAGGCGTCGTAGGCCATGCCGGCGGCGTAGGCGAGCACAAAGCCGCCGCAGCCCCAGGAGGTGAACACGAGGCCGTAATTGACCCCGAAGTTCTTGAGGCCGTAAAAGTCCTTGGTGATGCTGGGGAAGATGGCGAGGTTTGCGCCGTAGTTGGCGCCGATCAAAGCGGACAGCACACAAAGCACGTACTTGTTGGCAAGGGCCGACCCCGTGTCCGCGCGGGACAGCAGGAAGATCAGCACGGCCTGGGCCATGAACGCGATGAGGAGGGTCTGCCTGCGGCCGATCTTGTCGGAAACCATGCCGGCGACGATGCGTCCTGCGCCGTTGCCCACGGCCAGCGCGGCCACAAGCAGGAAGCCCAGGTCAAGGCCGGCCTGAATCTTGGCGATGGAGGCCAGCTTGCCGATGACCATCAGCCCCGCGCCCGCGCCGCAGGCATACATGAACCAGAGCAAATAAAACTGCGGCGTGCGCATCACGTCGCCCGGCGCGTAGTCGTCCGCGGGGGGGGCCGCAGCGGCACCGGCCGCCGCCTTCGCGTTCGGGTTGTACCCCGCGGGCGGGGCCTTCAGCAGCTGGGACAGCAGGGTGACCACCACCAGGAAGGCGCCGCCGAGCACCAGCATGGTCTTGCTGACGCCGAGGTTTTCCGGTTTGGTGAGGTACTGGGTCAGCGGGGCGATGTAGACGGAGGCGAGGCCGAAGCCGCTCACCACGAGGCCCGCGATGAGCCCCACCTTCTCCTTGGGGAACCATTTCACGGCGGGCGGCGTGGCGGAGGCGTAGCCGAAGCCGATGCCGGTGCCTGCCAGGACGCCGAAACCAAGGACGAACATGAGCAGCCCCGTCGAGGTGCTGGCGAGAATCATGCCCAGCCCGACGAGCACGCCGCCGATGCTGGCCACGAACCGGGGGCCGATTTTGTCCTGAAGCCGTCCGGCGGGGACCATCATCAGCGAGAACACAAGACAGGCCACCGAATACGGAAGAGACTTTTGCGCCTCGGTCCACCCCCAGTCGGCGGGGATGGCCTTGCTGATCACGCTCCACGAGTACAGGATGCCGAGGGCCAGGTTGATGCCGATGGCGGCGAGGGTCACCGTCCAGCCGTGGTTTTTCACTTCGCCTGGGTTGTCCATTTTCAGGTCTCCTTGGTGGGTCGCCCCGTTTCGGGGCGTCCGGGGGTGCTTTTGAGACAAAGCCGCGCGCGCCGGCTTCCGGGCGATCGGCGCGCGCGGCTGTTCATGCTGCGGTGTCCTTCCTTATTTTTTCACGAGGCGGTCGTGCTCGGCCACCAGCGACTCCACCACGTGCGGGTCGGCCAGCGTGGTCGTGTCGCCGATCTGGTCGGTGGCGTTCTCGGCGATCTTGCGCAGGATGCGGCGCATGATCTTGCCGGAGCGGGTCTTGGGCAGCGCCGGGGCGAACTGGATCACGTCCGGCGCGGCGATGGGGCCGATTTCCTTGCGCACATGGCCGACCAGCTCCTTGCGAAGCTCCTCGCTCTCCTCGACGCCCTGGACCAGGGTCACATAGGCGTACAGGGCCTGGCCCTTGATCTCGTGGGGCATCGGGGCCACGGCGGCCTCGGCCACCTTCGGGTGGCTCACCAGCGCGCTCTCCACCTCGGCGGTGCCGATGCGGTGGCCGGACACGTTGACCACGTCGTCAATGCGGCCCATCAGCCAGTAGTCGCCGTCGTCGTCCTTGCGGCAGCCGTCGCCGGTGAAGTACATGTCCTTGTACATCGTGAAGTAGGTGTCCACGAAGCGGGCGTGGTCGCCCCACATGGTGCGCATCATGCCCGGCCAGGGCTTGCGGATGCAGAGCTTGCCGCCCTCGTTCACGCCCACCTCGCTGGAGTCGTCGCGCAGGATGACCGGGTCCACGCCGAAGAAGGGCCGGCTGGCGCTGCCGGGCTTGGTGGTCATGCAGGGGAGCGGCGTGATCATGAAGCCGCCCGTCTCGGTCTGCCACCACGTGTCCATGATCGGGCAGTTGCCCTTGCCGACCACGTTGTAGTACCACATCCACGCCTCGGGGTTGATGGGCTCGCCCACGGAGCCGAGGATGCGCAGCGAGGAGAGGTCGTACTTGTTGACCCAGTCGTCGCCCTTCTGGATGAGGGAGCGGATCGCCGTGGGCGCCGTGTAGAACTGGGTGCACTTGAACTTCTCGACCACCTGCCAGAAGCGGCCGGCGTCGGGGTAGGTGGGCACGCCCTCGAACATGAGCGAGGTGGCGCCGTTCGCCAGCGGCCCGTAGACGATGTAGGAGTGGCCCGTGACCCAGCCGATGTCGGCCGTGCACCAGTAGATGTCGTCCTCGCGGAGGTCGAACACGTACTTGTGGGTCAGCGAGGTGTGCAGCAGGTAGCCGCCCGTCGTGTGCACCACGCCCTTGGGCTTGCCGGTGGAGCCGGAGGTGTACAGGATGAACAGCGGATCCTCGGCGTTCATGGACTCGCAGGGGCACTCGGCCGACGCGCCCGCCATGAGCTCGTCGTACCAGTGGTCGCGGCCGGCCGTCATGGCGCAGGGCTCGGCGTTGCGCTTGACCACGATGCAGTTCTCGATGCTGGCGCAGTCCGGCTTCGCCATCGCCGCGTCGGCGATGTCCTTCAGCTTGATGCCCTTGCCCGCGCGCAGCGAAACGTTCGACGTGACCAGCAGCTTGCAGGAGGCGTCGCCCACGCGCGAGGCGATGGCGTCGGCGCTGAAGCCGCCGAACACGATGGAGTGGATCGCGCCGATGCGCGTGCACGCCAGCATGACCACCGGAAGCTCGATGATCATCGGCAGGTAGATGCACACCCGGTCGCCGCGCTTCACGCCCAGCTGGCGCAGCACGTTGGCGAACTTGCAGACCTGCCCGTGCAGCTCCTTGTAGGTGATCTTGATCACGTCCTCGTCGGGCTCGCCCTGCCAGATCAGGGCCACCTTGTTCTCGCGGGGCGTGCCGATGTGGCGGTCAAGGCAGTTGTACGACACGTTCAGCTCGCCGTCCTTGAACCAGGTGTGCTCGATGAGCTTCGCCGCCGTGTCCCACTTGTACTCCAGGGACTTGGTGGGCGCCTTGAACCAGTCAAGGGTCTTGGCCTGCTCCAGCCAGAAGGCGTCGGGATCGTTAATGGACTGCTCCCACATCTTCTGGTATTGATCAAGCGACTTGATCTGCGCCTGCTCGGCAAGACCCGCCGGCGGCGCAAAAGAGCGGTTTTCCGTCATCAACGAGCTAATGGCCTTTTTCTCTTCGTTCCCCATGAGACTATCCCTTTCATGTTAAAACTGACCGGAACTCACAAAACAACCCACCGGGGTGTATTGTAGATTGCACTGCGGCATTCGCGCCCGCCGTCCCGAACCCGTCCCGCCGCCCAAAAATTCAATTAATCCAAAGCACCGCCGCCCCTCCGGACGCTGCCGGACTCCCCGCCACACCGCCGGGGCAACCTTCCGGTTGCCGCTCCGGCCCCCCGCCACCGGGAACAGGTTCAAGGCAATTGGCGCTTATTTTAGACAACTCTTTAGCATTTTTCAACATCAACGCCAAAATGGATCCGGACTTTGCCCTTATTCGCTATTTTTTGCACGGCTGGTTTGCCCCTGGCGTGAACGAGGGGTCCAGTCTCCCGCACAAGGGGGTTGCGCAGATTCATCAGTGAAAATGTCCCATTATCCCTTGTTTGCGGGGTATTCGGAATGATTTTGATTATCGGTGTCAGGAGGGGGAGGTTTTGCGCGGGTTTGCCCGCAGGATCGGCCAGGGCTTGCATCGGGAACAGGCTATTGCCCACAATACGGCGCTTTGGGGAGGGGGTATAATTACTGTCGGGAAACATTGAACCCATGAACATACAAGTTGTCGGCGCGGGCGGCTGGGGCATGGCCCTGGCGCGCCGCCTTTCCCTGAACGGGCACGCGGTGCGGCTGTGGTGCCGCGAGGAGGACGCCCCCGACCGGCTCCGTCAGACACGGGAAAACCCCCTCCTGCTACCGGGGGTGCTCCTGCCGGATTCGGTGGACGTGGTCCGGGAGGTGGATCCGGACGCGGACATGGCGGTCTACGCCGTGCCGTCCCACGTGATGCGCGCCGCGGCGGAGCGGATGCGTTTTTCGCCGCGCACGGTGCGTGTGTCCGTGGCCAAGGGCATAGAGAACGGCACCCTGCTGCGGATGAGCGGGGTGATGTCGGAGGCCGCCCCCGAGGGCGGGCCCGTGGCCGCGCTCAGCGGGCCGAGCCACGCCGAGGAGGTGGGCCGCGACCTGCCCGCCTCGCTCGTGGCGGCGTCGCCGGACCCGGCGGCGCGCGGCGCGGTGCAGCGCGCCTTCTTCGCGCCGGAATTCCGGGTCTACACCAGTCCCGACCTGGCGGGGGTGGAACTGGGCGGCTCGCTGAAAAACGTCATCGCCATCGCGGCGGGCGTGTGCGACGGCTTCGGCCTGGGCGACAACACCAAGGCCGCGCTGATCACCCGGGGCCTGGCGGAAATGGCCCGGCTGGGGGTGGCGCTGGGCGCGGAGGCCGCCACCTTCGCCGGCCTGAGCGGCATGGGCGATCTCATCGTCACCTGCGCCAGCAGGCATTCGCGCAACCGGCGCGTCGGCGAACTCATCGCGCAGGGGAAAACGCTGGAGGAAATCCAGGGCGCGTCGCCCATGGTGGCCGAGGGCGTGCGCACCACCAAATCCGCCCATGCCCTCGCGCAAAAGGCGGGCGTGGACATGCCCATCACCGCCGCCGTGCACGCCGTGCTCTTTGGGGGCGTGCCCGCACGCGAGGCCATCACCGGCCTGCTCATGCGCGACGCGAAACCGGAGCGCGGCTGAGGCGGGTCAAAAAGGCAGGGAACGCGCCGGAGCCACAAGTCGGTTCGGGCAAGTTCGCCAAAAGAGGAGGGCTGTGCTGATGGGTGGGGAATTCAACCGGCGTGACTTCATGAGGACGGCGGGCGTGACCGCGGCGGGCTTTGCCGTCGCCTCGGGCTATTCGCCCCTCACCTACGGGCAGAACAGCAAAATCCGTGTGGGCTGCATCGGCGTGGGCTGCCAGGGTTCCTTCCACATCCGGGAGGGACTCGCAAAGAACGACGTGTTCCAAATCACCGCCATCTCGGACGTTTACTCGCCCAACCAGCAGATGGCGCTGAAGCTGGCCCAGATCTCCAACGCCAAGGTGTATCTTGCGGAGGGTGGCAAACTCACGGAGGAGCAGCGCGCGGCGGCGCGGGCGCAACCCGCGCCACCGGTGTATTACGACTACCGGGAGATGCTTGAGAAGGCCGGCGTGGACGCCGTGGTTGTTTCCACTCCGCCCGGCACCCATGCAAAAATTGTCATGGACGCGCTGGATGCGGGCAAGTTTGTTTTCTGTGAATCAGCAATGGTCATCTCTGTTGAGGAGGGGCGCGCAATCATCCAGAAGTGCCACGACCTGAACCGCTGGGTGCAGGTCGGCCACCAGCGCCGCCACAACCCCAAGTACAATCTGGCCGTTAAAATGGCGCGCGGGCAGGGGGACATCGGCCGCATCACCCGCATCAGCGCCCAGTGGCACCGCAACCAGCAGTGGCGCCGCCCCGTCCCCAAGGACTACATGCTCAACGACGAGGAGAAAAAGCACATCACGGATCTGGAAAGGCACCTGAACTGGCGCCTCTATGACGAGATTTCCGGCGGCCTATACACCAGGCTCATGACCCATCAGGCCGACATCGCCAACTGGTTTCTGGGGACGCTTCCATCCCGCGTGTACGCCGAGGGGGGTCTGGACTACTGGCGCGACGGGCGCACCGTGGACGACAACCTGGTGGCGGTGTTTAAATATGATCTCAAACCGGGTGTGCCCGGTTTTCGTGCCATCAAACCGCGCACCACCCTCATGGACGAGACCAGCGCCAACCGCCCCTATTCTGTGCGTTTTGTCAATTCCATCCTGACGGACAACCACAAGTTGGGCTGTTCCGAAGTTGTCTACGGCGATGAAGGCACGCTCGAGCTTACGGAATCCGCCTGCAGGTGGTACCTCGAAGAGGAGGCGGCGGGCAAAAAAAAGACAAGCGAGGTGGGGAAGTGGGAGCAGTCAATGAAAAATAAGGGAATGCAAAACACTGTGGAGTGGATTGGGCTTCAAACATGGGCCACTGCAGACCCCTGGGGTTTGGAATTTTCCAAGACGGGGCTTGATGTTTTAATCGCGTGCAACGAACTAAAGACCCCCGACACCTACCAGTTCGGGGCTTTTGCCGACTGCATTCAGAACGGGGGTGTTCCACGCAGCAACCAGATGGTGGGTTACACGGCGGCGCTCA
>JBHEKP010000122.1:0-15154 GCA_041859375.1 Candidatus Hydrogenedentales bacterium
AGGCTGGCGCGTTTGTCACGGGGACTGGCACAGCCGCAGGCGCGGCGCAATCTGCGCTGCGCGCCCGACTAATTGCAAACCTGGAAGCAAGCGCCAATGCAACCTCAAAGAGTCAATTCGACTTGCATATTGCCACGGAGGAAATCTATGCTAATGCCAGCAAGGCTGTAAAGGTTGCAAAAGAGGCTGGATTGACGAACAAGAATGGCGAACTGGGAATGCGCGCGCATCGCGAATTCGCACAGTTGAACGCCGCGACGAGGGAGAAGTTGCGCGGACGAGGGATATGGATCGAGATTGAGCCTTACGCACTGCCTAGTCGTCGTGTAGCTCCGGGTACAAGCGAGTCGCTTTCCGTAGATGCGCTTCTCCAATATCGAGGGGTGAATATACGTGGGTTTGATCTGAAAACCGGAAGGTTCTGGTCCCGCGCTGGTGTATTGGAGCGTGAAACCAGGTTTAAAGTTCCAATGCAGCAGATACAGCGGTAGCACGTTATCATGAAAATGAAGCTACTCAGCCGACTGGCAAAGCAAATTTGGGGTTCCGAACTCTGCACCCATGGGTTTGCAGAAAGAAACGGCCGGTATCTGCGAATTATCAATTCGGGCGTTGTGCACCTCCTGACACTTGCGAAAGATCCTCACGGAGGAGCGACGTTCATGGTAATGTGCGGGGTAGATGCGACATGCTTTGGTGTTGATGAGGATAAATACGGATTCATAAAGCACCAGAATTTTTGTCATCTAACCAGAAAAGGTTGGGATTCAAGTTCGGGACGTTGGCCTTGTGAAACGGAAGAAGAAGCTCAGGAGAGTTTGATTGCTTTACGTCAACTTGTTCTGGATTTGGCGCTACCTTGGTTAGATGCGCACACGACACTATCCTCAGTTGGCGACGAGATCAGTGAAATAGGTAGTCCTGGTATGGGCTGGATGAAGGCGCGCCTTTACATGCTCGACGGCGATATTCCCCGGGCACGTGAGGCGATTGAGCGCTACGCCGCGTGGGCAGCCAAGCCGAGGAACTGGGGCACCAAAGAGCATCAACGGGAAGATATGGCACGCGCCGAACAGGTGCGGCAGGAAATAGAGGCGGCGGTGAGCGGCAAGGGCGATTGATTGCCGCGGAAAAGGAGTTTGCGCATGCGAACGTTGCACCTCTTCCTTTTTAACCCGTAGTCTCTTCCTTCGCCTACGCCCCGCTTCCCGCACCGGCAACCTACGGACGATTATCTGGAGGAGACGACGGGGGCCGTCGGCGCGATTCTGTACACGCCAAGCTCCTACCCGGAGAATGGCTTCACCTTCAGGTACCGGTCCACCCACGACCCCGGCCCACCTCGGCAACCCCTACACCTACGTCGGCAACAACCCCGGCGCGCATGCAGCCCCCTACAGGAGCAATGCGCCCCCCTGTCGATGCGCCAGGGACAGGGTCAAGCCAACCCGCCTGATTCCCGGAAATAGAGCCTGGAAGAGCGTGGTTTTACGTGGTGTGCACTGTGCGCGCGTCCATGCTCGACAAAACAGGCGCGGGATCGGGTAAAATAGGTGCGCCCTGGCGCATTTGGTAATTTTAAGAGAATATGAGGTAACTAATTATGAATGAAGAACTTGCGGTGCGAATTGGAGGGGTGATTGACCGGCTGCTGCATCATGCGCGGCGCGACGGGGAACTGCGGGGGAACCTGCGGGAACTGGCGCGGAAGCTGGCGGGGGAACTGGACCGGATGGACCGTGAGGAGGCGCAGCACCGCACGCCAAAACCCGATCCGAAGCTGGTGCAGGCGGTGGCGGGCCTCGCCGACAGGATGCGGGACAACTCGCTGGCCGTGGAGACGCCTCCCGCCGAGGAGGAGGAATACCGGGAGCGGAACACGGAGCGGGAGAACGGCATCAGCGACGGCGAATTGAGCCTGATTCAGGAGCGGTGCAGGCTGAAGTCCTCCGCGACCCTGTGGTGCATCAACCGCCGTTTTGACGGCGAGGAGGCGGACGAGGAGGGGCTGGAGTCGCGGAAGCGCGAGCTGATCGAGCGGGCGAAGGCCCTGCCGGACTGCTATCTTTGGATGCTTTACCCCTGGACGTGCACGCGGGGCAGCCGGGAGGACTGGCACAACCTTGCCGAGTGTTTTGAGAACCTGCGCCTTCTGGCGGTGCTGCTCCAGACGGTGCTGCCCCACCGGGAGGAGCAGCGGGAGTCGCTGGAGGAGGCGGTGCGCCTGGCGGCGGAGGTGCAGTCGGCGCTGCGCGCCGCTTCGGAGCGGGTGGGCAACCGCGTTCCGGAGCCGGACCAGGAGAAGACCTTCTGGTGGCTGCGCCGCACCACGGAGCAGCAGCGCATCTTCGTGTCGCGGTTCATGAAGTGGAACGACACGGCGGAGCCGGGCGAGTGGGAGGAGCTGCGCGGGCGGATTGCGCGCATGGACGAGGAATTCCACACGCTGCTCCACCTGGACAAGGCGGCATCGCAGCTTTTGAACAAGGCGCGGTACCACGTGAAGCTCATCGAGCGCACGCCGGACGGGCCCCACGACCACGACTGGCGCAAAATCATCGACACGGTGGAGAAATGCCTGGAGACGGGGGCGCAGCCCAGCAGCGTGGAACTGCGCGACCTGCTGCTGCCGGTGATCAACGACCTGCCCGAATTCGAGGAGGAGCACAAGGGTTTTGACCTTGTGGTCCGGGAGATAGACCGCTACCTGAACAACGCACCGGTGTCCTCGTCGGGCCTGATGGCGCGGGAAAGGTCGGAGGAGGTGGAACAGGCGGCGGAGCTGCTGCGCGGCCGGGTGGTGGTGATGATAGGCGGGGTGCCCCGTCCCGACGCGCGTGACGCGCTCCGCGCCGCCTTTGAGCTTGAGGAGCTTGACTGGGTGGACTCGCGGGAGCACCAGTCCATTGAATTCTTCCGGCCCCGGGTCACCCGTCCGGAGGTGGCGCTGGTGCTGCTGGCGATACGCTGGTCGAGCCACTCCTTCGGGGACGTGAAGGAATTCTGCGACAGCGCGGGCAAACCCTTTGTGCGGCTGCCGGGCGGCTACGCGCCCAACCAGGTGGCGCGGCAGATTTTGTCCCAGGCCAGCGGCCTGCTCGGCGGGGGGGAAGACTAATCCAAAGGACGGCGATCAGGTGAAGGTGTAGTCCTGCCTGTGCTTCAGGGCAAAGGCCTGGAGCCGCTTCATCACGTCCTTTTCGATCTGGCGGATGCGCTCGCGGGTGAGCCCGAATTCCCTGCCCGTCTCCTCCAGGGTGTGCGCCTTGCCGTTGTCCAGCCCGAAGCGGAACCGGATGATGGCGGCGTCGCGCTCGGACAACTGGCCGAGCAGCTCGTCCATCTGCTGGTCTCGCTCAATCTGCTCGATGGCCTGGTCGTTGTGGTAGGGCTCCGCGCCGTCGGGCAGCGACTTGCCGAAGCCGGCCTCCATGGAGGTGAGGTTTTCCATCGGCCCGATGGTGTCGGCGTAGGTTTCCAGCCGCTTCACCTCGGCGGGCTTGATCTCCATCGCGGCGGCCACCTCCTCCGTTTCCGGATGGCGTCCGTTTTTGATGTACAGCTCCTCCACCGTTTTCTTGTAGCGGGTGAGGTTGTCGGTGATGTACACCGGGATGCGCACGGTCCTGCCGTGGTTCGAGAGGGAGCGGGTCACGGCCTGCCGTATCCACCAGGTGGCGTAGGTTGAAAACTTGCAGCCCCGGCCGGGATCAAACCTGTCCACCGCCTTCATCAGGCCGAGGTTGCCCTCCTCAATCAGGTCGAGCAGGGGCAGCCCGTAGTACAGGTACTTCTTGGCGATGCTCACCACGAGCCTGAGGTTGGAAATGATGAGCTTGCGGCGCGCCTCCTGGGCGGCCTTGCCGCCGCGCTTGAGCTGCTTTGCGAGGCGGACCTCCTCGGACGCCGAAAGAAGCGGAATCTTGGAGATTTCGCCCAGGTACGTGCTCAATCCTGTTTCTTTGGTGTCTATCATGGTTCCATCCGCAATTGCCGTCAACCTGCCCACCAGAGTTAACGCCCGCCATGGGGGGCGTTATTTCTACCGGTGGCGGTTTCAATTGTTGCAAAAGGGCGGGCCGTATGCAAGCCCGGCGGCGGGGTTGCGTCCCCCCGCGCCCATCGGGTACCTTAAAGGTCCGGAAAAACGCGGCATCCCCGCGCGGGGTAAACGGGAAAATCCGGCCGTGCCGGCGGCCACCACAACCAAGGGAGCGTCAGCAATGAGCAGCATGGAAAATCTCAAGGCGGCCTTTGCCGGGGAAAGCCAGGCAAACCGCAAATATCTGGCCTTTGCGAAAAAAGCCGAGCAGGAGGGCTATCCCCAGGTGGCAAAGCTCTTCCGCGCCGCCGCCGAGGCGGAGACGGTGCACGCCCACGCGCACCTGCGCGCCATGGGCGGGATTAGCGACACGGTGGCCCATCTTGAGGAGGCCATCGCGGGCGAGGGCCACGAATTCACCGAAATGTACCCGCCCTTTGTGGCCGCCGCCGTGGAGGAGGGCAACAAGAAGGCGGAAATCAGCTTCAAAAACGCCATGGCCGTGGAAAAGACGCACCATGACCTGTACACCGGCGCGCTGGCGGCGGTGAAGGCCGGGGGCGACCTGCCCGCGGCGGCGATTTATGTCTGCGAGATTTGCGGCCACACCCATGTGGGCGATGACCTTCCCGACCGCTGCCCCGTGTGCAACGCGCCGAAGGAACGCTTCGCCGAGGTCAAATAGCCCCGCGCGCGGCGGAAACAGTTTCACACACAGGCCGGGAGACGGGCCAGATGTCTGCTGAAACGGGAAAAGTGTGGGTGTGCGTGGTGTGCGGCTATGTCCACGAGGGGCCGGAGCCGCCCGGGGAATGCCCCGTCTGCGGCGCGGACGCCTCCCAGTTTGAGGAGGACACCCCGCCCGCCGCAAAGGCGCAACCGCCCGAACCCGCGCGCGACAAGGCCTGGGTGTGCGTGGTGTGCGGCTATGTCCACCACGGCCCCACCCCGCCGGAAGAATGCCCCCAGTGCGGCGCGGGTGCGGACGATTTTGAGCCGGAGAAGGAAAGCCCGCCCGTTGCGGCGGCGCATGAGGCAGGCTCCGAATCCGTGCGTCCGGACTATCTGGCAACATGGCGGCGCGACAAGGACGAGGCGGAACCGCGCCTGGCGCGCATCCAGCAGCAGGCGCTGACCGGTGCCAGCGAAATCACGGCGATGCGCACGCGCCGCGCCGTGCCCGGCTGGGAGGACATCCTGTTCAAGGGCGCGCAGCTTTACCGCCTGCCGCTGAACGAGGACGAGCCGGTGTCGCTGCGCACGGTCATCGGCCCCGGCGCGCGGCGGCCCGTCACGCTGGAACTGCCCTTCTACGTGTCCCACATGTCCTTTGGCGCGCTGTCAAAGGAGGCCAAAATGGCGCTGGCGCGCGGCGCGGCGCGCATGGGCACGGCGATGTGCTCGGGCGAGGGCGGACTGCTGCCGGAGGAGCGGGCCGAGACGGGGATATACATCTACGAAATCGGCACTGCCAGCTTCTCCTGGCGCGAGGAGGCGGTGCGCCAGGCGGACGCGGTGGAGATCAAGATCGGCCAGGCGGCGAAGCCCGGCATGGGCGGCCACCTGCCGAAGGCGAAAATCACCGATGAAATCGCGGCCATCCGGGGCATTTCCCGCGATCAGGACGCCATCTCCCCCGGCAGGCCCTTCCACCTGGAACGGCCCGAAGACCTGGCGGCCACAGTGGCGCAGCTCCGCGAGTGGATTGACGGGAAACCGGTGGGCGTGAAGATTGCGGCGGGGCATGTGGAGGAGGATCTCGCCGTGGTCCTCGCGGCAAAGCCCGACTTTGTCACCATTGACTGCCGGGGCGGCGGCACGGGCGCGGGGCCGGTCTTCGTGAAGGACAACACCTGCCTGCCCCCGGCCCATGCGGTGCACCGGGCGCGGCGTTTCCTGAACAACGCGGGCAGCGGCGTCACCCTGTGCGTCACGGGCGGCTTCCGTGACAGCGCGGACATCGCCAAGGCGCTGGCGCTGGGCGCGGACGCGGTGGCCCTCGCCACCGCTTCACTCATCGCCATCGGCTGCCAGCAGTACCGCGTCTGCCACACGGGAAAATGCCCCGTGGGCATCACCACCCAGGACCCGGAACTCCGGGCGCGGCTGGACGTGGAGCAGTCGGCGCGGCGTTATGTCAATTTCGCCTCGGTGCTGCGCCATGAGCTGGAGGCCTTCGCACGCATCAACGGCCGGGCGGACATCCACGACCTGGACCGGTCCGACCTGATCACCACCAGCAGCGAGATTTCCGAACACACGGGCATTGAGCACGCCTGAAAGGAATGAGCCATGGCCATGACCAGACGGGGATTCCTCGCGGCGGCGGCACTGGGCGCCGGGGCCGCCATGAGCGCGCGCGCGGAGGGGGAAAAACTCCGCGTCTGCATCATCGGTGACACAAAGAACGGCGGCTACGGCCACGATCTGCACCTGTCCTGGGCGCTGCGCGGCGACGTGGAAATCAGCGCGCTGGCCGACCCAGACGAGGCGGGGCGGAAAAAGCGCGCCGCCGAGGCGGGCGCCCTGCGCACCTATGCCGACTACCGGGAGATGCTGGAGAAGGAGAAGCCGGACGTGGTCACCGTCGGCCCGCGCCACACCACGAACCACCGCGCCTACGTGCTGGCGGCGGCGGCCTGCGGCGCCCACGGCTTCATCGAGAAGCCCCTCGCCGCAAGCCTGGAGGATGCGGACGCGATGCTGGAGGCGGTGAACGCCAGGGGGCTGAAATGGGCGATTGCCTTCAACTACCGGACCATTCCGGAAATCCAGCACACCCTGCGGCTTGTGAAGGACGGGCTTGTGGGGGACATCATGGAACTGCGGGGCCGGGGCAAGGAGGACCACCGCTCCGGCGGCGAGGATTTGGTCGTGCTCGGCACCCACATTTTCGACCTGATGCGCCACTTTGCCGGACCGCCCCGCTGGTGCCAGGCCACGGCCACCGTGGACGGCAGGGTGGCCGGGCGCGGCGACATC
This sequence comes from Candidatus Hydrogenedentales bacterium, assembly GCA_041859375.1. GTDB lineage: Bacteria > Hydrogenedentota > Hydrogenedentia > Hydrogenedentales > CAITNO01 > JBHEKP01. The sequence goes on from JBHEKP010000122.1 coordinate 7,025, forward strand.
CGCGAAGCCACCGAACCCATTGGCCCCATCATCGGCGACAGCATCCAGGCCCGCTTCGGCTTTGACGGCGGAGCCACAGGCTCCTTTGCCAGCCTGAAAAGCACGGCGGGCAACGCGGGCCGCTGGGGGCTGGACATTTGCGGGACAAAAGGCATGGTTTCCATACGCAACGAGGTGAATGGCATGCCCTGTGTGCGGGTGCTGCGCTCTCCCGGCTGGATGCCCGACCCGGACAAGGGGATCGCCTGGGAGCCGCTCCCCGGCGCGCCGGTGACGGTGTACACCCACCCCACGGCGGACCGCTACGCCCCCATCACGGGCAGTCTGGTGGAGGCGATCCGTGAAAACAAGACGCCGGTGGTGAGCCTGGACAACGGCCGCGCCGCGCTGGAGATGGTTTCGGCGGTCTTCGCCGCCCACATCAGCGGAACCCGCGTTGACATGCCGCTCAAGGATCGGCGGCATCCGCTGGCGCAAAACTCCTGAGATTGACTGGGCCTCCCGCAAACCGCCACAATGCCGCCCATGATTGACATGCACCAGCACTACATGCGGATGGCCCTGCGCGAGGCGGAACGGGCGATGGAGGCAGGCGAGGTGCCCGTCGGCTGCGTCATCGTCCATGAGAACCACATCATCGCCCGGGGGCACAACCAGCGGGAAATGCTCCAGGATCCCACGGCCCACGCGGAAATCATCGCCATCACGGCGGCGGCGAACCACCTGGGCTCGTGGCGGCTGGAAAACACGCGGATGTACGTGACCCTGGAGCCGTGCCCCATGTGCTCCGGCGCGATCATCCTCGCCCGCATCGCCGAGGTGTATTTCGGGGCAAGCGATCCCAAGGCGGGCTGCTGCGGCACGCTGATGAACCTGCTGGCGGACCGCCGCTTCAACCACCAGCCGGCGGTGACGGGCGGGGTGCTGGCGGAGGAATGCGGGGGCATTCTGTCCGGCTTTTTCCAGGCCATCCGCAAAAAGGGCCGGGAACCCCAAAACGGCCCGGAACTGGAAAACTAGGCCCCCGTCGCCCCTTCCGGGAGCTGGCCCGCCGCGCATTCCCTCGCGCGCGGTCCGGCGGCGCAGATGAGGAAGCACAGGGGGCTGACAATGACCCACCACCACGGCCACGCCACCTTTGTGCCCAGCCAGCGGGGTGCCATGTCGGGCTGGAGCATCCACACCAGCGCCACGCCAAAGGCCAGCGCGGCATAGACCGACCAGGTGTTGCCGCGCCGGGTGAACATGGCGGCGAGGAACACGCCAAGCAGCGGCGCGAGCGCGAAGGCCATGACCCCGAGGGCAAAGTTGATGAGCGTGTCGCCGCCCCGCGCCTGGAGGTACACGGCCAGCACGGCAAAGACGGTGAGCGCCGCGCCGATGAGCGCCACCGCAAACCGCGACTCGGAAAGGCGGGTGAGGCTGATGTCATGGGTGACGACCTCGCCGCGCCGCCGCGCGCGCAGGGCGAGCCAGGGCGCGTAAAGGTCGGCCACCAGCGAACTGGCCATGGCGTTGATGGCGGACTGGAAGGTGCTCATGGACGCGGAAAAGAGCCCCGCCATGATGAGGCCCCGCACGCCGAAGGGGATGTGGTTGAGCACGAACTGGGGAAAGACGCGGCGCGTGTCCGTGACCGCGTCGAGCGGCGCGAGGGCGCCCATCAGGTCGGGGCGCTGGTAGTACACGTGCAGCAGCAGTCCAATGACCATGAAGAGGAACACCACCGGGATGGTGAGCACCATGGAGCCGATGAGCGCCATGCCGCCGCGCCAGGACGACTTGGCGGTGAGCACGCGCTGCACCAGGTCATGGTCCACGCCGTGGGTGGAGGTGGTGACCACGATCATGGCGAAAAAGCCCGCCCAGACGGTGTAGGGTGCGCTGATGTCCATGGAGGTGTCAAAGAGCCGCAGTTTGCTCCCCCCGTCCGCGTTGGCGAGGGCGTCGAAAATCTGCGCGGCGGGCGCGGGAATGGCCCACCACAGCAGGCCGATGCTCACCGCCGCTGCGAGCACCACCACGCTGAACTGGATGGTCTCGGTCCAGATGACCGCCTGAATCCCGCCAAAGGCGGTGTAGACGGTGCCGATGACGCCGAGGGTGATGATGGCGGGGACAATCTGGCCGGGCTGGGTGTCGCCGTACCACATGAAGCCGAAGGCGATGCCCGACATGAACAGGCGCGAGCCGGACGCGAGCAGCCTGCCCAGCAGGAACATGACGCTCGCGGCGATGCGCGCGGGATCCCCGTAGCGCCGGCCCAGGTAGCCGTAGATGGTGACCGTGCCCGCGCGGTACAGCGGCGGCACGAACCAGAAGGCCACCACAAACCCGGCAAGGCACGCGCCGCCGTAGGTGGTCAGGTAGGTGAGGTCGCCCTTGAAGGCGATCTCCGGCGCGCCGATGAAGGTTGCCGCGCTCAGGGAGGTGGCGATGACGGAAAGGGCCACGGCCCACGCGGGCATGGACCGTCCGCCGAGGAAAAAATGCTCCGAATCGCGCTGCCGCCGCGCCACAAAGGCGCTGATGGCAAACATGCCCAGCATGTACGCGAAGATGATGACCCAGTCAACCCAGCCAAACCCTGGTTCCATGCGCCGCTCCTGCCGCTGAAAAATGAACGCACGCAGTGTAGCCAAACAGCCCCGCCGATGCACCTTTCCCGCGCCCCCGCCGTCCCAAAAATTGGCCGCAGGGAATGGACGGCGCTACACTACCCCCATGGACGCCGATGAAAACACCGAATCCCCCCGCTCCAGGGCGCTGCATGAAAGCCTGGACCGGTTTCTCGAATCGGCGGTTTTTGAGCTGGGCCTGTCGGAAAAAACCGTGGCCGCCTATGCCGCTGATCTGAACCGCTACCTCGACGGGCTTTCGGAAAACGGCGTGGAATCGCCGGGCGACATCCTCGGCGAGGAGGTGCTGGACCATCTGGCCCTCCTCCGGGAGCAGGGATTGGGCGCGCGGTCCATGGCGCGCCATCTGAGCGCCATCCGCCGGTACCACCGTTTTCTGCTGGACGAAGGCTTGGCTGAAAAGGACCCGGTGGAGGTTTTTGACTCACCCCGGCTGCTGCGCGCCCTGCCGCACTGGCTCACCACGGAGGAGGTGGACCGGCTGCTGGCCGCGCCGGACACGGAAACACCGGAGGGGTTGCGCGACGCCGCCATTCTGGAGGTGTTTTACTCCTGCGGCCTGCGCGTCTCCGAGCTGGCGGGACTGCCCCTGCGGGACGTGTCACTGGAGGAGGGCCAGCTGCGGGTGCGCGGCAAGGGCAACAAGACGCGGGTGGTGCCGCTGGGCCGGGGCGCAATGGAAAAGATCCGGGCGTGGCTCGCGGCGCGCGCCGAATGGCCGTCCCCGGCGTCCACCCTCTTCATCACCCCGCGCGGCGCGCGCATGGGCCGCGCCGCCGTGTGGCAGGTGGTGAAACGGCACGCCCGCGCGGCAAACATCCAGCAGAACGTGACCCCCCACATGCTGCGCCACTCCTTCGCCACCCACCTCCTCGACCACGGCGCGGACCTGCGCGCCGTGCAGGAGCTGCTCGGCCATGCCGACATCAGCACCACCCAGATTTACACCCACGTCAGCGTGGAACGGCTCACCAAGGCCCACAAGGATTTCCACCCCCGGGCCTGAGCCGCCAATCACCCTTCCGGCAGGAGATGCGTTCCGGTGCGGATGACGCGGACCCCGGAGGGATTGAGTTCCAGCAGGGCGACGATTTCCTTGGGCTTGGCGAGGCGGTTGTCCGCCATGCGGGTGGAGAAGTCCACCACGGCCATGCCGTCGCGGGTTTCATCCCGCACTTCCAGGCGCGTTATAAGCGGGCGCAGATCGAGCTCGATTTCCCTGCGCCCCTCCGCGGAGGCGCGGCTTTTCACGCTGCGGGCAAGGTGTATGGCGGGCCGCGCCATGAGCTCTTCCACGCGCCCCCGGAGCTCCCCCGCATCCGCGCGCGCAAGCAGCTCATAGTCGAAGCCCGTCACGGCGGCCATGAGCGCGGTGCCGTGGAGGGGAACCTCTTCGGCGGCGCTGGCGGTGAAGTCCATGGGCAGCACGGCGGCCAGGGCGGCGCACAGTTCCGCCGGGTTCACCCGCTCCGCCAGCAGCACCTCCATGTAGTCGCAGGTGCTTTCCTCGCCCAGCGGCGCGGCGGTGGCGAAGGTGATTTTCGGATGGGCGTGGAAGCCCTGCGAATAGGCCAGCGGCGCGCCGGAACGGCGCAGGGCGCGGGTCCACACCTGGGCGGTTTCGAGGTGGCTCAGCAGGCGCGACTCGCCGGAGCGGCCGATGCGGAAACGCACCCGCTGCGCGGGGCCGGGCCGTTCCGGTTCCGCCGTTCTTTCCACGGCCTCCCAGGCGGCGTCCTCCTCCGCCCTGCCCTCCGCGCTGCGGCGCAGCATTTCCGCGCAGGACGCCGGCTGGTGCCGGTTCACGCCGCAAAGATTGCAGTTGCCACGGCGGCAGTCCACGGCGGATTCCAGCGCCCTGGCGCGGGCCCACTCCCCCGCCAGCCAGTCGGGGGACACCAGCATGTCAATGTGGTCCCAGGGCAGCCGCCCGCCGGGCGTCCTTTCCCGGCGGCAGACCGCCTCGTCAATGCCCGTCTCCTCCAGGGCGCGCCGCCATGCGTCCAGGTTTACCCGCTCCTCCCAGGTTTCAAATCCGGCGCCGTTGCGCCACGCCGACTCGATGAGCGCCGCCGTCTCCCGGCCGCCGCGTGTGAGCAGCCCCTCCACCCAGGAGGAGCCGGGGTTGTGCCGCCCGAACTTGATGCCCTTGTGGGCCTTGATCAGGTCCAGCAGAAACCGCTGCTTTTCAACGGTCCCGTCCAGGGACAACTGCGCCGCCCACTGGAAGGGCGTGTGCGGCTTGGGCACAAAGGTGGACACGCCGGTGCGCACCATGACGCCCTTGCGGACGCGCCGCCCCTCCTGCAGGGTGCGGATGCACAGGTCGGCGATGGCGCGCACGTCCTCCTCCGTCTCGGTGGGCAGACCGATCATGAAATAGGTCTTCACATGCTCCCAGCCGCGGCGGAAGGCCTCGCAGGCCATGCGGATGAGCTCCTCGTCGGGGATGGGCTTGTTGATCACCGCGCGCAGGCGGGGCGTGGCCGCCTCCGGCGCGAAGGTGAGCCCGCTGCGCCGCAGGCCCGTCACCCAGTCGGCCAGTTCCACGGAAAAGGAGTCGAGCCGCAGCGAGGGCAGCGACACGGACGCGCCCATCGCGCGGACCCGTTCGGCGGCGCGGCGCACCAGGCTGCGCGCCCGCGAATGGTCGCAGGTGGACAGGGACACGAGCGTGGCGGCGTCCAGTCCGGTGTGGGCCAGCACGGATTCAAGCAGCGCGTCCACCGTGCCCACGGAGCGCTCGCGCACGGGCCGGGAGACCATGCCCGCCTGGCAGAAGCGGCACCCCTGGGTGCAGCCTCGCAGCACCTCCACCGCCGCCCCGTCGTGCACCAACTGGGTGAAGGGCACGATGTACCGCTCCGGGAAGGGGGCGTTGTCCAGATCGCGCACCACCCGGCGGGTGACCTTGACAGAGGGGTCCGCCATGACCATGCCGTCCACCGTTTCCACGGGGTGGAACCCGGGCACATACACGCCGGGGATGGCCGCCACGGCCTCCAGCCGCCTGCGGCGGGATTCCCCGCGCAGCGGCAGCAGCGCCCGCGCCACATCCACCACCGCCTCCTCCCCGTCGCCGATGACAAAGAAGTCCATGAACGCGGCCATGGGCTCGGGGTTGCACGCCGTGGGGCCGCCCGCGAAAAAGAGGGGCGCGTCCTCCGCCCGGTCGCGTGCGCGCACGGGAAACCCGGCCAGATCAATGGCGTTCAGCACGTTGGTGTAGGTGAGCTCCGACTGGAAGGTGAAGCCCACGGCGTCCGCAACGCCCAGCGGCTCCTTGGACTCGTGCAGGAACAGCGGCAGGCCCCGTTCCCGCAGGACGGACTCCATGTCCGGCGCGGGCGAATAGGCGCGCTCGGCCCAGACGTCCTCCATGCCGTTCAGAATACGGTAGAGGATGTGCAGCCCAAGATTTCCCAAACCCAGCTCGTAGACATCGGGAAAAAACAGCGCGATGCGGAGGCGAACCCGCGCGGGCTCCTTGTGGACGCTGTTCAATTCGGAACCGAGATACCGGGACGGTTTCTCAACCGCCGGCAGAATTTCCATGAGCAGTTGTTCGCGCAGATTCATGATGAACGGGGGCACCTTCCCGGTTGGCGTGTCATGTGCGGCGGACCGTGCCCGCCGTGAAGGGGGCCATTATACGGGACACCCGCCCCTCTTTGCGCGCTTCAGCCCAAGGCCGGAAACAAACTGATTCCGAAACCACCCACAGCCGGAACAATGCGGTGAAAAAACGGCCCCGTCACGGGCTCCCCGCATTTTCACACTGCCCGCCAACCACGGTGGCATGGGAAAACACCGCAGCCTCCCGGAACGGATCAAATGCCCAAAGCACCGGCCCCCTGCCCTTGACAAAAACAGCCATATACAGGGGGGCTGCCATGTCGGCACCAAGGCTGGCGCGGAGCGCCTCTTCATCCTTCAACGCACCGAGGCCGTTCGCCTCCAATAGTGCATTGTCAACGAAATCACCCAGAAGGCCGGTGTCCGCCACAAACCAAACCGCCCCGTCCCCGGCAACGGAATCCGGATGGGGCATGGGAACCCCCGGTTCCATTGCGGCGGGAAAGATGGGGAAATAGTCCCCAATAACCATTTCGTCACCCTCGCCGGAAAGGGAGGACACCCAGCAGAACCATCCATCCATATAGGCGGCCGCAAATTTCATTTCACCGGGGGCAACTGATGAATAACTGTTTCCGTCCTGATCAAAAAGAAAGACTTCCGTGGGGCCGGAATAAACGGAGTTGGCAACAACAAGGCTCCGCGCGAAGGTGCCCAAGGTTTCATTCCAACTTCCCCCTTCCCATCGGTTTCCAACGGCCAACGGGAAATATTCACAAAGCGCCACCGTGGCGTTGAATTCCCCCTCCCCCTCAACAGGAGTTTCGCCCTCTCCCTCGACACCGATCTCCCCCTCGCCTTCCACAACATCCTCCCCTTCGCCCTCAATGGTGATTTCCCCCTCGCTTTCCATCTCCCCCTCACCCTCAACAATAACTTCCCCTTCCTCCTCACCCTCGATGACAACCTCCCCTTCCCCTTCAACAATGACTTCACCCTCGAAGGATTCCCCTTCCCCTTCGTCAACAAACTCTCCCTCTGTTACGGCAGCATCTTCTTCCCCTAAAACATTTATTGGAACAAGAATCTCCCCCGCTCCCACCCACACGGATAATGTTCCCTGCCTGGTCCCGCCGCTTTCCTTTCCATGTGTCAGGCGCACCTCGACGGAAGCGCCCTGCTCACCAGCGGCAAGAAGGCCCTCCGCCGGGACAATCTCAATCCAGTCCACATCCGCCGCAACGGAATAATTCACGGCATTCCGGTCCGGGGTGCGGCTAATGTAAAGTTGCCGGACTGTTTCACCATTGGCAAAGGACAACGCAGCGGGACTGACCGAATAGGTGGGTTCCGCCTTTTGGGGGCATCCTGAAAGCAGTGCCGCAAACAGCAACAATGTGAAGCATAAGGGCGACTTGCTCATTTTTCCTCTCCTGTGAATTATGCCCATGTCAATATAACTTGCCCCCTCCTTCTTGTCAATTATTTTTGTTCTGGATTAATCACATTACATACAGGCAGATTCCCCCTGAATATGCCCCGCAAAAAGATGGCATCGTGCGGTTGCGTGTTTGGGGCGGCTGGAATGAAAGCTGGACGGGAAGGACATCCCCCTAAATCCCCCTCCAAAAGGGGGGGGCTTGAGGGGGCATGCCTCCCGGCTTACTGCTCTATCAGCCCTTTTTCCAGGCGGCGAGCTTGCCCGCCTGATCAAAGACCTCATGGGCGTTGCCGCGCATGAGGCGATCCGCCAGCGCGGGCACCTCCCCGTCGACAAGCCAGCCGTCGTCCACCAGTTCGCTGAGGGCCTGGGCGATGCCCTGCCGGGCGATGGCCGCGTGTCCGGGCACCATTTCCACAGGCATGTAGTCGCCGCCAAAGGTGAACACCTTGTTCGCGGGGACGGCCATGAGGA
>JBHEKP010000314.1:0-6950 GCA_041859375.1 Candidatus Hydrogenedentales bacterium
GGGGGAAAAGGCCTGCTCGCATTTTTCCATCACGTTGTGGCTGATTTCCATGGGGGTCCAGAACAGGCAGGCGCGCTTGGCCGTCAGCGCCGCATAGCGCGCGGGGTGCGCGGCTATCCATTCCAGCGCCTTCCCCCCGCAATACCGCGACAACTCCTCCCAGGACGGCTTATGGCCGAACAGTTTTTCCAGCTGCTTCTCGTGCCATTTGTTGTCCCCCGTGTAGGGAAAGCCCAGGGCCTCCTCCGGATGCCGGTAATAACCGTCGGCGCGGTCGTGGTTGCCGATGAGAAACACCACCCCGCCCCCGGCGGAGATTAGGTGAAAATTGCCGCAGGCACGGTAATTCGCGGCGGTCACCGGCAGCACCATCGCGGCCATGGCCGCGCCCAGCGCGAGTCCGTGGGGCAGCGCCCGCGCCGCCGCGCCGAAGGCGGCCCGCCGGAATCCCCCGCCCTTTTTCCAAAAGGGGAGGCACATCCAGCAGCACAGCACCGGCACAAAGAGCACAAAGGCGCTGGCCGTCCACAGCAGCATTCCGGTGGCGGCGCCCGCCGCCGCCGCGCGCGCCAGGCTTGGGCGCGCCGCCCAGCGCACCGTCAGCAGCACCGATGCAAGGGAGAGGAAAACCACCAGCGTCTGCGCGTGAATTGAACCCTCATAGACCAGCAGCACCCAGTAAAAGGCCATGAACGCCGCCGTCATCAGCCCGCCCGCGCCGCCCAGCAGCCGCCGCCCCAGCAGCCAGGCCAGCACCGCCGAAAAAAGGCCCAGCGCCATCTGCGCGCCGCGCAGCGCCAGCGGGCTGTTTCCGCCCAGAAAATACACCCCCGCCACAAACCACGAATACCCCGGCGGGCGCACAAAAGGCTCGTCCTTTTCCTGGGTCCAGTCCACCGGCCCCGCATTGTCCGGGGGCCGGGCCATTCCCAGAAGCGCCCGCGCCCCGTTGGCCAGGTCCCGGCCGTAGTTGTCAAAAAAGGCCATGTCCACCTGGTCCTGGCGCGGGGTCAGCGCCTCGGGAAATTCCGCCAGCTCGCGCCAGTAGGCAAGGCGCAGCACGGCCCCCAGCATCAGGATGAGCGCCAAAAAGGCCAGTTCCCGCCTGCCGGGGCGGTTTTCCCCGGCCGCGCTCATTTCCATGGTCCTTCCAGAAGCTGCCGTTTTTCAAGCACCGGCTCCAGCGCCTCCCACACCGCGTCCGCCGCAAGGGCGCAACCCGCCGCGTTGCCGTGGTAGTCGTCCACAAACAAGTCGCCCCCGGCCTGGATGAACCGGGGCGCGGGATTGATCAGCACGGCATCCGCCGCCTTGGCGGCCTTGGCGACAAGCGCCTGGTAACCGTGCAGCTCTTCCTGTTTCTCGGCAATTTGCACCCGTGACGGCCACACGAGAAAGGCCACGGGCGTCTCGTGCTCCCTGCCCCACGCGGCCATGGACTCAAGACAGCCCAAAAACTCCGCTTCATTCAGGCGGGGCCGCGCCTGCGGCTCGGGCTGCAGGCTCCGGTAAAGCCCGTTCATTGCCCAGGCGAGGCGGCATCGCTCAAAAAACCAGCGGTTCGCCTCCCAACGCTCCACCATCCGCATGGTCTGCAAATCCGAAGCGCCCATCCAGGAGGCCTTGTCATTTGCCCAGAAACCGGCGATGACAACATACGGGCGGAGGGCCTCCCCCCTTTCCTCCAGATAGCGCTTCCCCTGAAAGGTGGTGTGCCCCGGCACCGCCATGTTGCAGACGCCCCATCCGGAGCCGCGCTTTTCCACAATCATTGCGTCCAGCAGGGAGGGCCACGCCTCGGCGTCGGACACGCCCAGCCCGAAACTGGCCGAGTCGCCCAGCACCAGGATGCGGCGCGTGCATTCCCGCCGTTTGGGGGACTGGGCCGTTCCGCAGGTCTTTTCGGGGGCTTCGGAAACCAGCCGCGCGCCGTCCCCGTTTGTGGACACGGTGAAGTCAACGGGATAGTTGCCGATGCGGCCCGCCACCCGTTTGCCCGCGAGGTTGGGCGCAAGCCGCCAAAACAGCACCGGGTCATACGCCAGGATTTCCGCCAGCGCGGGCAGCCCCTCGGCGGTGATGGCGGCGGCGGGCCTGCCCATGACGGGGTCTTCGGGCGGCGCAGCCAGCAACCGGGCCGCCGTCTCCAGTCCGGCAAAAAACAGCACGGGCACCAGCAGGAAAAACAGGATGTTTTTTGCGCCGGGACCCTTCATTTCCGCCGTGCTCCTGTTGGAAAACCGGCGCACGGCATCCTCGCCGGCGCCGCCGGAAATATTACCACAAGGCATGGCTGGAAAAAGCGCCCCGGCAACGGGCGGCGGGGATTATTTCGCGGGCTTGTACACCGTGACCGCGTCGCCCACCTTCAGCAGGGGCGTCTTGGACCACTTGTTCCAGGCAAACAGGTCGTCCAGCGGCACGCCGTATTTCTTCGCGATGCTGGTGGGGTTCTGCCCCGCCGCAACCTTGTGGACAATCTTCTCGCCCGCATCCGGGGCCGCCGCGCTGGCCATCCGCACCGGCTTTTTGTCCCCCGCCCCCTCTCCGGCGGGAGACTGCTTCTTGATGATGAGCTCCTGGCCGGACTTGATTACCGACTTGGCGGTCAGCTTGTTCCACGCGAGCAGGTCCTTCAGCGGCACGCCGTGCTTGTCCGCTATCGCGCCCGCCGTCTCGCCCCGCGCCACCTTGTGGCTGATGGTAAGCTCCGCAGCAGGGGCCTCCTCCGCGCCGGCCGCGGCGGACTCAGCCTCCCCGTCCTCCTTCGGCGCCGGTTTTTCGGCCGCCGCCCCCGCCACGATCAGCCGGTCGCCCGCGTGCAGCATGTCCTTCGGACCGAGGTTGTTCATGGCGAGCAGCTTTTTCACGGGCATATTGTGCATTTCGGCGATGATGGCGGGATATTCACCCGCCTTCACCACGTGGTACTTTGCCTCCGCCTCAACGGGGGCGGGCGCGGACACGGGTGCGCGCCCCATCGCCACCACCAGCTTCTGCTCCGAATAGATCACGCCGTTTTTGCCGATGTTGTTCCACTTCTTCAGCTGGTCCACCGTGGCCTTGTGGCGCGCCGCGATGCCCGCCAGGGTGTCGCCCTTTTTCACGGTGTAAAACACCGGCGCGGCCTCACCCTTCACCGGTTCGGTCTTTTCCCGCTCCGCCGGGGCCGGGGTGGCGGTCTCGGGGCCGCCCCCCCGCGGCTGCGTGTCGTCCACGTCAACGCCGGGGATGACCAGGGTCTGGTTGACCCGCAACGACCGGGCCGACTTGATTTTGTTGGCCTTCATCAGCTCCTTCTCGGAAACCCCGTACTTGCCGGCAATCTTCGAAATGGTCTCGCCGCGGCGCACCCGGTGCTTTCCCGACCCGCCCGACGCCAGGAAGAGGGGCGAGGGCGTGTTTTTCAGCGGGGACACCGACTTCAGCGCCACCAGGAAGCGCTCCTGGTCGGCGCGCGGCACGGCCAGGGCAAAGGCGCCCTTGGGCGGGGTGACCCCGCGGATCAGCTCGGGGTTCAGCGTCGCGAGGGTGCCCGCCGCGAAACCCAGCGCCTCGTCAAGTTTCGCGAGGGAGTACACCCCGTCCACGGGAACCCGGACCGTGTCGTCGGGGGGCTGGGAGCCCCGCGTGAACCCGTACTTCTCGGGGTCCGCCGTGACAATCATGTAGGCCAGCAGCCGGGGGTAGTACTTTTTCGACTCCTGCTTCATCCGCACGGAGGCGGGCGGCGTTTCGATGAGCTTCCAGAAGCTGCGCTCGCCGCCCGTGGCCGTGATGATGCGGGACAGGCCGCCCTCGCCCATGTTGTACGCCGTGATGGCCAGCTCCCAGCTTCCGTCAAAAAAGTCGTGCAGATCCTTCAGGTACTGGATGGCCGCGCGGGTGCCGCCCTCCCAGCTGTAACGCTCGTCCACGTACCCGTCGAGACGAAGCTGGTAGCGGCGCGCCGTGGCGGGCATGAACTGCCACATGCCCCCCGCCCCGGCGGGGGAAACCACCTTGGTCTGGAACATGCTCTCCACCATCGCCATCCAAATCAGGTCCTCGGGAAGGCCCGCCCGGCGGAATTCGGCCCGGAGCATGGCCTCGTATTTCGACGCGCGGTCCAGCCCGCGCTGGAACACGCTCGGGTATTCGCTCTGAAGCTCGTCAAGCTCCGCGCACACCTGCGGCGGAAGCGGGTCCGGAACCACCAGCGGCGAGTAGGTGTGGCCCCCCCCGTGCTCCGCGTCCGTCCCCGGCTCCACCGGCTCCAGTTCCGTGGCATGACCCACATTCTCGGGCGGAACAGGGTCGAAAGTCGCGATTTCGTGGAGCGTGGTGGCGCAGCCGGAAACGAAAACCACGCCAAGGGGTAGTATCAAAAGACCCACGCGGCGGGTGATAAGGGAAAAACGCTGAAAAAAGGACGTTGCGCCCTCTTTGTCACTGGCAAATGTTGCCTCGGGCATCGGGAACTCCTGTGCCGGTTCGGGGGGTACGGAACACAGCCCGCGCCACTCCCGGGACAAGCCCTCAACCTGAACGCCAAGGTGCCATCCTAAACCAATAAACAACCCATGGGGTTCTGCAAGATTTTCAACGGCCAGTTTACACAACATATGGTATGTTGTCAAGTATTATCCCGCGCCGTCAGTCTGCAAACTGCAAAACCCGGCCCAGCGCCTCCTGAAAATCCTGCATCAGGAAGGGCTTCTCCAGGTACGACACACCCTCCGTCTGCAAAAAGCGCTGCGTTTCGTAGTTCAGCGTGTCGCCCGTGATGAAGAGCACCTTCCGGGACACCCCCGGAATCTGGGCGCGCAACCGCTGGAAAAGCTCCCGGCCGTTCATGGAACCGGGCATGTAGATGTCAATCACAAGGGCATCGTAGGCCAATTCCCGCGTCTTGTCAAGGGCCTCCACCCCCGAGTCCGTCCGGTCCACCATGTGCCCCTGCAGGGTCAGCGCCGTTTCCAGCATGTCAAGCAGGTCCGGATTGTCATCCACCAGCAGCACCCGCTTTTTCCTTTCCGGCGCTTTCTCAGCCACCGGCTCCGCCGGGGGCTCCTCGCCCGCCTCGGGGAGCCTGATCTCAAAACAGGCCCCCGGAAGGCCGCCGCCGGGGCCGCGGCACAGGCTGATGTCCCCGCCCCAGTCGCGCACCACCGACCGCGCCAGGCTCAGGCCCAGGCCGGCCGCGCCGCCCGCGCGCCGCGTGGTGAAAAATGGCTCAAAGACCTGATCGGCCAGCTCGTCCGGAATGCCCGGGCCGTCGTCGGCCACCCGCACCGTCACCCAGCCCTGCGCCGATTCAAGGGAGCACTCCACCGCCGCGCGGGCGAAGCAAAAGGCGTTGTCCAGCAGCCCGAGCACCACCTGGGTGAACTGCTCCGGCACGCACTCCACCATGACCGGGCCGCCGGGCAGCCGCCACTGGAGCATCCGGTTCTGCGCGCCCGTGAGCATCGGCCGGATCGACGTCCGGAGCAGGCCGGCCACATCCGAGGGCGCGCGGTCCTGCGGCAGGCCGTGCCCGAAGTTGAGCAGCTCGTCCACAATCTCCTTGCACCGGAGCCCGTTGCGCAGGATGCGGTCCACCACCTCGGGAACCTGCTCCGCGGGAAGCCCCCGCGAAAGCAGTTCGGAGAAGCCGATCACCACCCCCAGCGGGTTGCGGAGCTGGTGCGCCACCGTCAGGGCGATCTGCGACACCAGCGACCCGTGCTGGTGCGAAAGCATCTGGTTTTCCATCCGCTTCTCAAGCCGCTTCTGGCTCGTGGTCTCAAGGATGCCGCAGGCCGCCCACGAAGTCTCGCCCGCCGCGTCCATGATCGGAAGCACCGCCATGTTGAACCAGCGGCTCTCCCCGCCCGCGTCGAGCCGCGCCTCGCAGGCGTGGGGCGCGCCCGCGGCAAGCACCCGCGCGCACACGCACTCCTCCGGCGGGTTGCCCTGCGCCGCGTTGAAATGGCAGCAGAAGGGCCGCTGCCTGCCCGCGTCAAACAGGCCGGTGCCCTCGCAGAATTCCGTGCTGTGCAGAATCCGGCGTTTCTTGTCAAAGACTTGGATCGGCAGCGGGATGATGTCCACAATCCGCCGGATGATATGGTCCAGAATGTAGCGGTTGTCGGCGGCGAAACTCTCCGGCGGCTCCATGCAGACCGCCAGCCCCTCCTTGCGGCCCGTCCCGTCAAAAACCGGCTGCACATGGAACTGCATCCGCGGCCCCTCCTCCGGTCCGGCCGAAAGGGGCCCCGAAAAGGACTCGCCCTGGAGCACCGTCCTGCGCTGGCGCAGGCAGCGCCGGAATTCCTGCGCCGTCTCGGGCGGGCACGCGCCCACAAAGTCCAGCCCCGGCAGGTTCTCCGGGGACACGCGCAGCCGAACCGCCGCCTCGTTGTTGCCCGCCGTCACAAAGCCCCTGCCGTCCAGCAGCAGAAAGGGACGGCTCAGCGCGTCCAGCATCGAACGCTGGCGGCGCGCCGCCGTGTTCAGCATCTCCCGCGCGCGCGCGCCGAAACAGGCTATCACCTGCTCCTGGTGCTGATCGCACACCTCAAGCACCAGCGCGTAAAGCTCCGCCGCGGACACCCCCGGAACCCGGTCCAGCGTGAAGGAAAAAAGCGCCCCGCGGAACTGGCGGAGATAGCCCATCGCCTCCTCCACCCCCCGGCCCGAAGCCGTCACCCCGTCCAAAAGCAGCACCGCCCATTCCTGCGCCCGGTGCGAGCGGCCCCGGAGAAAATCCGGCAGCCGCTGAATCCACGGAAGCATGAACGTCCGCGCAAGCTCCGGATCCGCCGGGGACATCCGCCCGAGGCACAAATCCCCGAAGGCCTCCATCCTAGGCTCAAGATAATCCGCCAGTGCTTTTCCCGCGCGAAGATCCATACACACTCCCGTCAGACATCCGCCGCCAACGCCGCGCCGTCACTGCTTCCCGCACTTTTGTAATCCAATCCGCG
>JBHEKP010000117.1:0-30285 GCA_041859375.1 Candidatus Hydrogenedentales bacterium
TCGCGCAGGCCCGGCTCGTCGCCCTTGAAGGGTTTGCCGTGGGCCACGATAATCCGGGGCTTCGCCGCGCCGGAGGGGTCCTCAAACCAGGCCAGGTCCATCTCGATGCCCACTGGTGTGCCCGTCGCCAGGGCGCGGTCCACCCGGTCCACCCACTTGCCGTTGTAGGGGTAGCAGTTATGCGCGTCCAGCAGCACCCGTTTCCCGGGCGCAAAGGCGGACTCGTCCGCCACGGCGGCGGCACCGCAGGCCAGCAGCACAAGCAGGGAAAGGATCAGGCGGACTGTCATGGACAAGACTCCTTGAGGTTGGGGACGGGGACAACAACCGCAACTTTGACCTGTTATACAGGGAATTGGATTCGGGGGCAAGTGTGGACAGGGGGTGGACAGGGGGTGGACGGAAATGGACAGGAGTGGAGGGGAGTGGAGGGGAGTGGAGGGGAGTGGACAGGGGTGGACGGGGGTGCGCGGGGGTGGCGGGGGTGCGCGGGGGGGTAGGAAGTGGAAAAGGGTTGGCGCGGGCGCTAGACTTGGACGGGAAGGTTTGGCGGGCGGCAGTTTGCCCCATGGAGGTGTTGTGCGATGAAGCCTGAGGACTTGATTCCCACCCATGGCAGATACCGGGAGTTGAAGAGTTTTCAGGTGGCCCAACTGGTGTATGACGTGACGGTGCGTTTTTGCGGGAGGTATGTGGAGCGGACGAGCCGGACACGTGATCAGATGGTGCAGGCCGCGCGGAGCGGGGTGCAGAACATTGCGGAGGGGAGCCAGGCGTCGGGCACGTCGAAGAAGACCGAACTCAAGCTCACGAATGTGGCTCGGGCGAGCCTTGAGGAACTGCGCCTGGATTATGAGGATTTTCTGCGGCAGCGGGGGCTGCCTGTCTGGGACCGCACCGACCCGCGGCGTGAGGATTTGTTTCAGCGCCGCTGCGCCACCGCCGACGCGATGGCTGAATGGGTGCGCGAGGTTCACAAGGGGGGACAGAAACGGGCCACCTATGCTGAAATCGCCGCGAATGCGGCGCTGCTGCTGGTGACGGTGGCGTGCAGCCTGCTTGACCGGCAACTGCGGGCGCAGGCGGCGGCTTTTGAGAGCGGGGGCGGGTTTACGGAGAGGCTGTACCGTGTGCGGAGCGAGGCGCGGCGCAAGGGGCAAGACCGGGGCGAGGGTTGACGGGGGCGGGGCGAGAAGAAGGGGGAAGTGGACGGAAGTGGACAGGGGTGGACGGAAGTGGACGAAAAGCCCACGCCCCAGCCCATGCGCCAGCCCACACCACGCCCCACCACGCCCCACCACACCACGCCACACCACGCCACACCACGCCACACCACGCCACGCCACACGCCAGCCCACACGCCAGCCCACACGCCAGCCCACACGCCAGCCCACACCCAGCCCACACCCAGCCCACACCCAGCCCACGCCCCAGCCCACGCCCCAACCCACGCCACGCCCAGTCCACCTCTGTCCACCTCTGTCCACCCCCGTCCACCCTAGTCCACCCTAGTCCACAGGAAGCACGCGCGGGCGGGGCTTTTTGCATGTCCGCCGTCCGGATGGTAGGCTGTGGGGGTGGTTTGCGCGTTGGCGCGGACCCGTGGACATGCAACAGCGAGGAGAAGACCATGCGCGTATCCCCTGGAATGATGCTGGCGGTTGCGGGGCTGCTGTGCGCCCCGGCCCTTTTTGCCCTGGAGGCGGTGGAGGGCGGCCCGGCCTTCAAGACGCACCGGATCGGCACGTACCGGGGCGAGTCGTGCGGGGTGGGCGACTTCAACAAGGACGGGAAGCTGGACATTGTGGCGCTGCCGTACATTTACCTTGCGCCGGAGTTCAAGGCGGTGGAAATCTGCAAGGTGGAGGGCGAGGTGGACGAGGAGGGCAAGGGCTACCGCTGGGACTTCATGAACGCGCCGCTGGACGTGGACTGCGACGGCTGGCTGGACGTGGCGACGGCGTCGTGGTTCGGCAAGAAGGCGGAGTGGCTGAAGCACCCCGGGGAGAAGATGGAGGGGCTGTGGGCGCGGACGCTGATCGAGGAGAACGGGAACTACGAGTGCGGCGAGATGTGGGACGTGGACGGCGACGGGAAGCCCCTTGAGATTCTGCCGGCGGTGATGGGCACGTGCTGGTACGAGTCGGCGAAGCTGCCCGACGGCACGCGGGGCATGGTGAAGCATGTCATTTCCGAGAAGACAATGATCTGGGGCGTGGGCGGCGGCGACGTGAACGGGGACGGACGGCCCGATGTGATCCGGCCCGACGCATGGTTTGAGGCACCCGCCGATCCGCGCAAGGGGGAATGGAAGGAGCATCCGCTGGCCATCGGCGGCAAGGAGGACGGGAAGGCGGACCACACGGCCCCGGTGCTGGTCTATGACGTGAACAAGGACGGGCTGAACGATCTTGTGACCAGCGTCGCCCACGACTACGGCATCTTCTGGTACGAGCAGGGGAAAAAGGACGGGGAGACCACCTGGAAGCGGCACCTGATTGACGACACATGGTCGCAGTCGCACAGCCACGCGCTGGCCGACTTTGACGGGGACGGCGACCTTGACCTGGCGACGGGCAAGCGTTTCATGGCCCACAACGGGGGCGACCCCGGCGAGATGGAGCCGCTGGGCGTGTACTGGTACGAGCTTGAGCGCGGCCCGGAGCCCGTTTGGAAGAAGCATGTCATCTCGTACGACGAGGGCATCGGATCGGGCCTGAACCTGGTGGCGGTTGACCTGGACGGCGACGGCGACCAGGACATCGTGGTGACGGGGAAATGGGGCGGCCCGGTCTGGTTTGAAAACACGCTGAAATAGGGCGTCACGGCGGCGGAAAACCATTTCCCCGGACCGCCGCCGGAATGGTATACTACACGCCTTTGCGGCGCGTCCGCGCCGCCAACAGGAGAGTTTTTTCCATGATTATCGTGATGGCCTCCTCAAAGAAGGAAGACGTCGATCATGTGGTGCAGCGGGTCGAGGAACTCGGCTACAAGGCGCATGTGATCGTTGGCGTGGAGCGCACCGTGGTGGCCGCGGTGGGCGACGAGCGCGGCAAGGAGCGGCTTATTTCGCTTGAGGCGCTGCCCCATGTGGAGAAGGTGTTCCCGATCCTGAAGCCCTACAAGCTGGCGGGGCGCGAGGTGAAAAAGGAGCCGTCGGTCATCAACTGCGGCGGCGTTTCCGTGGGCGCGGGCCATTTCTGCGTCATGGCTGGGCCCTGCTCGGTGGAGTCGGCGGACCAGATCATGGACACGGCGCACGCGGTGAAGGAGGCGGGGGCGCACATGCTGCGGGGCGGCGCCTTCAAACCGCGCACCTCCCCCTACAGCTTCCAGGGGATGGAACTGGAGGGGCTGAAGCTGCTGTGGGCGGCGGGCCAGGCGTGCAAGATGCCGGTGGTGACGGAGGCGACGACGCCGGAGCAGGTGGCGCTGGTGGCGGAATTCGCCGACATGATCCAGATCGGCGCGCGCAACATGCAGAACTACGGGCTGCTGCGCGCGGCGGGCAAGGCGAAAAAGCCGGTGCTGCTGAAGCGCGGCATGATGTCCACGATCAACGAATTCCTGATGTCCGCCGAATACATCATGAGCGAGGGCAACCCGGACGTGGTGCTCTGCGAGCGGGGCATCCGCACCTTTGAGACGGAGACGCGCAACACGCTGGACATCCAGGCGGTGCCGGTGATCAAGCAGTACAGCCACCTGCCCATCATCGTGGACCCGAGCCACGCGGCGGGCCGGTGGGAGCTGGTGATTCCGATGGCCTGCGCGGCGGTGGCCGCGGGCGCGGACGGGCTGATTGTGGAGGTGCACCCCGAGCCCGGCAGGGCCATGTCGGACGGGCAGCAGTCGCTGAAGCCCGCGCGCTTCGAGGAAATGATGAACGCCATCCGCCCCCTGGCGGAGGTGATGGGCAAGACCCTGTGACCAGCGGGGACGCCGGAGACACCATGGACGAGCCGATGCGCCAGGACGACACGCTGATACCGCCGGAGGAAATTGAGGCGGCGCCGGACGGCGGGGACATCCTTGAGCCGGTGGAAAGCCTGGGCCGGGAGGAGTCGCGGCAGGCGCTCTACGCGCTGCTTTTCGCGGCGGACCGCCCGCTGAGCGCGGGCCGGCTCGCGGAGGCGCTGGGCGACATGGACCCCGACATCGTGGCCATGCTGCTGGAGGAGCTCCGGGAGGAGCTGAACGGCCGCAACGAGCTTCCCTACTCGCTGTGCGAGATAGCGGGCGGCTACCAGCTGATGACCAAGCCGCAGTTCGCCCCCTTTGTGCGGCGGCTTTTCCAGATCAAGAAGAGCAACCGCATGTCCAAGTCGCTGCTGGAGACGCTGGCCATCATCGCCTACAAGCAGCCTGTGACCCGCGCGGAGGTGGAGGCGATCCGCGGCGTGAGCGTGTCCTACGCCTTCGACCAACTCCAGGAGAAACGGCTGATCAAGGTTTCGGGCGTGTCGGATCTGCCCGGCCGGCCGAAGCTGTACCGGACCACCGACGAGTTCCTGACCACCTTCGGCCTGAAGAGCCTGAAGGAGCTCCCGTCGCTGGACGAACTGAAGATAATGGACTGAGCACGGTGCTGCGGCTGCAGAAATACCTTGCGGAATGCGGCGTGGCCTCGCGGCGCGCGTCGGAGCAGCTCATTGCGGAGGGCCGCGTCACGGTGAACGGCGAGGTTGCCCAGGTGGGCCGGACCGTGGACCCGGAGACGGACCGGGTGGCGCTGGACGGCGCGCCGGTGGGCCGCGCGGACGACAAGGTGTACATCGTGCTGAACAAGCCGCGCATGACCATGACCACCGCGCATGACACCCACGGGCGCCGCACGGTGCTGGATCTTGTGGACGGCCTGCACGCCCGGGTGTTTCCGGTGGGCCGTCTGGACTTCGACGTGGAGGGGGTGCTGCTGCTGACCAACGACGGCGAGCTGGCCTTCCGCCTGACCCACCCGTCCTACGAGGTGGAGAAGGTGTACCTTGCGCGGGTGCGCGGGCGGATGACCCCGGAGCGCGCGGCGCTGCTGGAGAAGGGCGTGATGCTGGAGGACGGCATGAGCGCGCCCGCGAAGGCGGCGGTGCTCAACGCGGACGACCGGTCGTCGCAGCTCCGCCTCGCCATCCACGAGGGCCGCAAGCGCGAGGTGAAGCGCATGTGCGCGGCGGTGGGCCATCCGGTGCAGGCGCTCCAGCGCACCGCCTTCGCCCACGTCCGCGCGGACAATCTGCGCCCCGGCGAGTGGCGTTTCCTCTCAAAAGCCGAACTGGACGGCCTTCTCCGCCTGGTGGGCATGGATTCCCCCCGGCCCGCCAAATAGTCCGCCCCCCCCCTATTTGATCGTTCCGCACATCCTGCCTACCTCATAGAACATGCGGCAGTACCCCATGGATGCGCGCGGCGGGAGGTTGTTGCCCTCCTGCAGGATGAAACGTCCGCCCTCCAGCACCCCGGACGCCAGGATGCGGCGCGTTTCGGCCAGCAGCGGCTCCGGATCGTCCCCCACAAAGAGGGGCGCGCGCGGGCCGCCGGAGACAAGCGTTTCCGGTCCCATCTCCTCGCGGAACCGGGTGAAATCCACCGGGAATCCCGTGTCAAAGGAGGTGACATTCAGCTCGCCCCGCAGCACCGGAAAGAGGCGCTGCGCGTTGCCGCAGAGGTGGATGCCCCTTTTGCCCGCCGGGCAGAAGGCGTCGAAAAGCCGGCGGTGCCTGGGCAGGACGAATTCCCGGTACTGGTCCACGGAAAGCATCTCCACGGAGTCGTCGGCGGTCCCGTAGTCGTCCGCCTGGGGGGGGAGTCCGAAAAAGCGCCGCCATGCGTGAATCCGGGCCACCACGGCCTCGGTGATGTAGTCGAGGAGCTCGCGCGCGTATTCCGGGTCGGTGAGCAGGTCGGTGCAGATTTCCGTGGGTCCGCGCAGGCTGGCCGCGGTGGTGAACACGCCGTCGAAGAAGAGGAAGGGTGACGAGTCCACGGGCTCCACCGGGCGGCCGCAAAAGGACCAGCCCGCGCGGCTTTTCGCGCGGAAATGCTCCAAATGCCGCAGGGCGCGCTCCGCCCACTCCCCGGCGAAGGGGTCGGGAATGCCCCGGTCGAAGAGCATGCGCTTGTTGCCGTCGTTCAGCAACGGCGCGGCGTAGGGCACCTGTCCCCGGTGAAACACGACGGGCGCGCCGAACCACGCGGCATCGTAGATGTTTTCAAAGTCCACATGGGGCCGCCAGACTTCGGGCAGCCCCTTTTCGTGGTCTCCGGGCAGGAAGTGGCGCACCCAGTAGTTCCATTCCAGCACGGCGCGCCCCATGAGCTCCGGATCGCGCATGTAGTCGTGGTATTCCAGCCCACCCCGGTTGTGCGCCGGATCAAGCATGAGCATGCGGGGGTTGGTGTTCAGCCGGACGGGGACGCGGCCGTGTTTGTTCTCATTAAACGCCGCCCAGAGTTCAGCGCTTTCCGCGTTGTGCGCGGTGAAATCCGTTTCCCCCGCGGCTGGGAGATCAAAGAGGGTGATGTCACGCATTGAGCGGCTCCGTTCGGGTTGCCGGGCTGGCCCGTGTTCCGCCCCCCATCATCGCACAGAAGCACCGTCCGCCGTCCAGTCGGCGGGCTTCAGAACGGGGAACGCGCACACTTTGAAAATGTCCCGTAAATAGACTTGTCCGGGGGCGCTTTGTTATCATCGGGATGGATAAAAATGCCCAAAAAAGGAGTTGGCCCCGATTTGTTTACCAAACTGCTGCAAAAACTGTTCGGCACGAGCGCCGAGCGTGACGTGAAGCGCCTTTCGCCCCTTGTGGAGGCGGTGCGCGGCCATGAGGCGCGCGTGAGCGCGATGACCAACGAAGCGCTGCGCGGGCAGACGGCCCTTTTCAAGGAACGCCTCGACCAGGGCGCGGCGCTGGACGACCTGCTTCCGGAGGCCTTCGCGGTGACGCGGGAGGCGGCCAAGCGGGTGGTGGGGCTGCGCCCCTTCGACGTGCAGGTGATCGGCGGCATCGTGCTGCACCGGGGCGGCATCTCGGAGATGGTGACGGGCGAGGGCAAGACGCTGGTGGCGGTGCTTCCGTGCTACCTGAACGCGCTCACGGGGAAGGGCGTCCACGTGGTGACGGTGAACGACTACCTGGCGCGGCGCGACGCGGAGTGGATGGGTCCCATCCACCAGTTTCTGGGGCTGAACGTGGGGCTGATCCAGCAGTACATGGACACCCGGGAGCGGCAGGTGGGCTACCGCGCCGACATCACCTACGGCATCAACTCCGAGTACGGTTTTGACTACCTGCGCGACAACATGGCGATCCGGCCGGAGCGCCGGGTGCAGCGCAGGCTGAACTACGCCATCGTGGACGAGGTGGACTCGATCCTGATTGACGAGGCGCGGACGCCGCTGATCATTTCCGGGCGGCCCGTGCAGAGCAGCGACGTGTACATCCGCGTGGACGACGTGGTGCGCCGCCTCCGGAAGGAGGAGCACTACACGGTGGACGAGAAGCAGCACCAGATCCTGCTGACCGACGAGGGGATGGAGGCGGCGGAGCGGATGCTGGGTCTGGAGGACCTGTACACCAACGAGAACATCGGGCTGGTGCACATCATCGAGCAGTCGCTGAAGGCGCACAACTTCTTCAAGCGCGACGACGAGTACATGGTGCGCGACGGCGAGGTGCTGATCGTGGACGAGTTCACGGGGCGCGTGCTGGACGGGCGCCGCTACTCGGACGGGCTGCACCAGGCCATCGAGGCCAAGGAGCGGGTGCCGATCAAATTCGAGTCGCAGACCATCGCCACGGTGACCTACCAGAACTATTTCCGCCTTTACGAGAAGCTGGCGGGCATGACGGGCACGGCGCTCACCGAGGCGGTGGAGTTCGACAAGACCTACGGCCTGCAGGTGACCCAGATACCGACGAACCTGCCGCTGGTGCGGAAGGATCTGACCGACCTTGTCTTCGCGACGGGGCGGGGCAAGTTCAAGTATGTGGTGAAGGAAATCCAGCGGGTGAACGAGACGGGCCGCCCGATTCTGGTGGGCACCGTGTCCATCGAGAAGTCGGAGGAGGTGGCGGAGCTGCTGCGCGACTCGGGCATCAACGGCTTCCAGGTGCTGAACGCCAAGCACCACGAGCGCGAGGCCTCGATTGTGGCGAACGCGGGCAAGCGCGGCGCGATCACCATCGCCACGAACATGGCGGGCCGCGGCACGGACATCAAGCTGGCGGAGGGCGTGCGCGAGCTGGGCGGCCTCTACATCATCGGCACGGAGCGGCACGAGTCGCGGCGCATCGACAACCAGCTTCGCGGCCGCTGCGGCCGCCAGGGCGACCCCGGCACGACGCGCTTTTATGTGAGCCTTGAGGACGAGGTGGCGCGGCTGTTCGGGGGCGACAAGGTGAAGCGGATGCTGGACTTCTTCGGGAGCCAGGAGATTGACGACGAGCCGCTGAGCCAGCGCATGGTGTCGCGGTCCATCGAGCGCGCGCAGCGGCAGGTGGAGGAGCACAACTTCGAAATCCGCAAGCACCTGCTCGACTACGACCTTGTGATGGACAAGCAGCGCAAGTACATCTACGCGCTGCGCCGGGACGTGCTTGAGGACCGGGACGTGACGGAGCGCCTGCGGGAGATGTTCGAGAACATCGTGGGCGACATCACGGCGGAGTACGCGCCCGAGAAGGCGCTGCCCGAGGACTGGGACATGGAGGGGCTGGCCCGGAAGATGCGCGCCCAGTTCAGCTTTGAGCCGAACCTCGACGGCGGCGGCGGCGCGGCGGAGCTGGCGGAGGAGCTGACCGGGCAGGTGATTGACGAGTACGCGCGGCGCGAGGAGTTCCTCGCGGAGGACATCCGGCGCTCCTACCGGGAACAGGTGGGCGGCGACGACAGCCGGATAGACTTCCGGAAGGTGGCGCGCAAGCGCATGCACGGCTTTGAGCTGATGGTGCTGCTGCGCACGGTGGACGACAAGTGGATAGACCACCTCTACCAGATGGACTACCTGCGCGAGTCGGTGCGGCTGCGCGCCTTCGGCCAGCGGGACCCGCTGCTGGAGTACAAGCAGGAGGGCTTCGAGCTTTTCGAGAACCTCATCCGCACCATCGAGGAGAACGTGACGGCCATGCTCTTCCGCCTCACCGACTTCTCCGCGCGGAAGGCGTCCGCGGTCCCCGGGCACAGGGAGGATCCCTACGCCACCCTGCAGGAGTACAGCCACGTGACGATGGACAAGGAGGCGGACCACAGCTTCTCCGCCTTTGACACGAGCCGGTTCACGCTGGGCGGCGAGAGGCGGCCCTTCAGCGAGGAGGGCGGCGGCGCGACGCCCGGCCCGGAGGAGCCGCCGAAGCGGAAGCCGGTGCGGGTGGTTGAAAAGGCCGGCCCGAACGACCCCTGCCCCTGCGGCAGCGGCAAGAAATATAAAAAGTGCTGCGGACGCCTAAATCCCTGATCCCCCTTGCCGTCGCCGCCTTCTGGCTGGTGATGATGGGGCTCCTCCTGCACCGGGAGGTTGTGGGGCCGATGCTCCACCCGCGCCCCGACGTGTCGCGCCTTTCCCGCCCGCAGGATGTGTGGATGGGACTGTACTTCGGGGGGGACCAGCGCGCCGGGTTCGTGCACTGGAGCACGGAGCCCGCCAACCGGGGCGACGACGCGGGCTACACCCTGGAGGTGCTCGCCCGCCTGACCATGCCCCTCTTCGGCCAAAGCGCCGCCATGAACCTCAGCGGAACCGCCTGGCAGTCCGCGGCGAACGGGCTGCGGGAATTCGACTTCACCCTGCGGTCGGGCGACTACGACATGCGCATCGAGGGCGGGGTGCGCAGGGGCGCGCTCGAGGCGCGGGTCCACACGGCGGGCGAGGTGATGCCCCTCAACCTGCCGGTGGACCGGGAGCTGCTGCTGGGCGGGGGCATGGGCCTTTCGTCCATGGCGCTGCCGGCGCTGGAACCCGGCCAGACGGCGCAGGTGGACACCTTCGATCCGACGACCATGTCGGTGGGCCGCGCCAAAGTGGAGGCGGTGAAGAGGGAGCGGCTTTCCCTGGGCGGCGCGGAGACGGACACCACGCTCATCACCACGACCATCGGCGGCATCACCACCCGCGCGTGGATTGACGCGAACCAGGAGGTGGTCCGCGCGGAGACGCCCTTCGGCATCACGGTGCAGCGCATCACCCCGGAGGAGGCGCTGGCCCCGGTGGCCCCCGGCGAGCAGGCCAACCTGCTCCAGAACGTGTCCATCGCGCCCGCCGGAAAGACGCCGGCGCGGGACGAGACGCGGATGCGGGTGCGCTTTACGGGGATTCCGGAGGACAGGATGCCGCCGGAGACGCAGTTTCAGCGGCGGGACGGCGACGCCTACGAGATCACCACGCCCGTCCCGGACCCGGCGGCGCCCGCAGACGAGATCACGGCGGCGGACGTGCGCCAGTATCTCGGCAGCGACGCCTTCATCTCGGCGGGGCACGAGCGCATCAAGGCGCTGGCCGCCGAAATCGCCGGCGGCGCGGAGGACAACACGGAAAAGGCGCGCCTCCTCCTGGACTGGGTTTACGGAAACATCGAGAAAAAGCACACGCTGAGCATGCCCAGCGCGCTGGACGTGCTGCGCACGCGCGAGGGCGACTGCAACGAGCACAGCGTGCTCTTCACCGCGCTGGCGCGGGCGGCGGGGATCCCGGCCCGCACCGCAATCGGCCTGGCATGGAGCGGGGAAATCAACGCCTTCGGCTACCATGCGTGGGCGGAGCTTTACCTGGGCCGGTGGACCCCCATGGACCCGACATTCGGCCAGCAGTTTGCGGACGCAACGCACATCAAACTCGTTGACGGCGGACCGGAGACATGGCCCCGGCTGCTGGGATACATCGGCAACCTGGACATCGAGGTGCTGGAAACCGGCCCAAAGCCGCAGGAACCGCAATGATACGCACGGAACAGCTGACCAAGCATTTTGGCGAGAAGATGGCGGTGGACCGCCTTGATCTGGAGATCCCGGCGGGCACCTTCTTCTGCTTCCTGGGGCCGAACGGCGCGGGCAAGACCACCACCATCAAGATGCTGACGGGCCTGCTGCACCCCAGCGGCGGCCGCGCCTTTCTGGGCGGCCATGACATCCAGAAGACGCCGGTGGAGGCGAAAAGGCTGCTCGGCTACGTGCCCGACCACCCCTTCCTCTACGACAAGCTCACGGGCAACGAATTCATGCAGTTTGTGGCCGGACTCTACCAGATGGGCGCGTCCGAGTACGCCGAACGGTGCGGGCCGCTGCTGGAGATGTTCGAGATAGCGGGGGTGGCGGACCAGCTCATCGAGGACTACAGCCACGGCATGCGCCAGAAGCTCTCCTTCGCGTCCTGCTTCCTGCATGATCCGAAGATTGTGATCGTGGACGAGCCGTGGGTGGGGCTGGACCCCAAGAACATCCGCTTTGTGAAGGACTTCCTGCGCAGGAAATGCCGGGAGGAGGGGCTGACGGTGTTCATGTCCACGCACACCCTGTCCATCGCGGAGGAGGTGGCGGACCTCATCGGCATCATCCACCGGGGGCGGCTGGCGCGCACGGGCACGGTGGCGGAGATCAAGGCGATGCGCCGGACGCCGGGATCGCTCGAGGATGTTTTCCTCGAAATCACCCGCGAGGACGGCGGGGCATGAGGGGCGCGGCGGCATGAGGCAGGTGGCGACAGTCCTGAGGGCCAAGCTGCGCATGGCGCGCCACGAGATCGCCGGGGTGCGCCACCAGTCCAAGCTGAAGGTGGGCGTGATATCGGTTTCCGCGCTGCTGCTCTGGGCGGGGACCTTCGCGGTGTTTTACGCCGGGTTCGACTGGATCATCGACTTCGGCGGCCGCACCAGCGTGGAGTTCAACTTTGGCGAGCTGCTCATGTCGCGGCTTCTGGGCGTGCTTTCCCTCTCCATTTTCCTGATGCTCGTCTTTTCCAACGTGCTGGTGGCCTTCGCCACGCTGTACCGCTCGCGCGAGGTGGTCTACCTGCTCCAGGGCCCCATCCGCTGGGATCACTTCTTTTACGCGCGCTTCACCGAATGCGCGGCCTTCAGCTCCTGGTCCATCGCCTTTCTCGGATCGCCGCTTATTCTGGCCTACGGCCTCGCCATGAAGGTGTCCCCCCTCTTCTACCCGGCCGCCGTGCTCTTCTTTCTTCCGGCCATCGTGGTGCCCGCATGCGCCGGGGCCGCGCTGGCGATGCTGCTGGTGCGGGTGTTTCCGCTGTTCAAGCCCGCGCACATGGCCGCAGCGGGCGCGGGCGCGGTGGGGCTGTTATTCCTTTATTTCCGCCACGCGCTCCGGGGCACGCGCATCACGGACGACACCATCCTGCCGGTGTTCATGGAGGCGACGGGGCGGGTGCAGTCCCCCCTGCTTCCGAGCCACTGGGTCTCCCAGGGAATCCTCGCGGCGGCGCGGGCGGACCTGGGCGAGGGGCTGTTCTGGTTCCTCTGCCTTCTATCCACGGCGCTGGCGGCCCTGCTTTTCTGCGGCTGGCTGGCAAACCTTGTTTTTTATCCGGGCTGGTCCTATCTGGCGGGGCAGGACCGGCAGCGCGTCCGGCCGCTGAACCGGGGGCTTCTGAACCTTTTCGCCCGCGCGCTGCGCCGCGTGCCCAACCCGCACCGGGCGCTGAGCGTGAAGGACGTGAAGCTGTTCTGGCGCGACCCCACCCAGTGGTCCCAGTTCGTCATCTTTTTCGGCATCATCGCCGTCTACTTCGCCAACATGCGCCACAACCCCGGGGCGGGCGAGCAGGCGATGTGGCGGAGCTGGATTGCCTGCCTGAACGTGGGATCCCTCACGCTCATCCTCGCCACGCTCACGAGCCGCTTCGTCTTCCCGCTGGTCAGCCTTGAGGGGCGGCGGTTCTGGATCCTCGGACTCGCGCCGCTCACGTTCCGCCAGGTGGTCTGGCAGAAATTCTGGATGAGCGTGATCACGACCTCCCTGTTCACCGTGGGGCTGGCCGCGCTGTCGGGCCACCGGCTGCAACTGGAGCCGGTGTACCAGTGGCTCACGGTTTACACTGTGGCGCTGGCCAATTTCGGGCTGGCGGGGCTGGCGGTGGGGCTTGGGGCGCTCTACCCCACCTTCACCGAGGACAACCCCGCGCGGATCGTGAGCGGGCTCGGCGGCACGCTGAACCTGCTCCTGAGCATCGGCTACATATCTCTGGTCACGGCGGCGCAGGTCCTCGTGCTCCAGTGGCAGGCGCTGCGCTGGTTCTCCGACCCGGCGGCGTTCCACTGGGCACTGGCCGGGGCGGTGGTGTTTGACGCGGCGCTGACGCTGCTGTGCGTGTTCGCGCCCATGCGCATGGGACTGCGCAACCTTGACGGCATGGAATTTTGAGGCGACGCGGAGGAAAGGCCCCCATGAAGATTTTTTCCCTTGAAACCAGGGCGCACAGCCAGATGGTGAACATTGACGCGCTCGTGCAGCGGGCGGTCACGGAGGGCGGCCTCGCGGAGGGGCTGGCCCATGTGCACGCGCCGCACACCACCGCGGGGGTGACCATCAACGAAAACGCCGATCCGGACGTGACGGCGGACATGGCCATGATTCTCGACCGGATGGCGCCGTGGCGGGGCGGCTACGCCCACGGGGAGGGCAACAGCGCCGCCCATGCCAAGGCCTCGCTGATGGGTTTCGGCGTCATGGTGCCGGTTGAAAAGGGCCGCATCCGCCTGGGCACCTGGCAGTCGGTCTATTTTTGCGAATTTGACGGCCCCCGCACCCGGCAGGTGTGGATAACCCTCGTGCCCGGCGCGTAGGAAAGGACAACAGCCATGGCCCTGCCCAGGCACAAGACCAAAATCGTGGCCACCGTGGGCCCCGCCTCCGAATCGCCTGAAATGCTTGAGCGCCTGATCCGGGCGGGCATGAGCATCGCCCGGCTGAATTTTTCCCACGGGGATTTTTCCGCGCACGGGGCCACCATCGCCGCCATCCGGGCCGCCTCGTCGGCCGCCGGACGCCGCGTTGCCATCATGGCCGACCTGCCCGGGCCGAAGATGCGGCTCGGCGGTTTTGCGGAGGAGCCGGTCCTGCTCCGCCGGGGGGAGCCGTTCACGCTCACCGCGGACCCCGCGCCTGGTTCGGCGCGGGGCGTTTCCACGACCTTCAAGGAGCTTCCCGGCGTGGTCAGGCCGGGCGACCGCCTTTACCTGAACGATGGAACGGTCCAGCTCATTGTGGAGCGCGTCGCCGGGGATGACGTTGAATGCACGGTGGCGGTGGGCGGCGAGCTGCGGTCGCGCAAGGGGCTCAACCTTCCGGGCATCCGCCTGGGGGTCAGCGCCTTCACCGAACACGACCGGGCCTGCCTCGAATTCGCCCTCGACCACGGCGTGGACGCCGTCAGCCAGTCCTTTGTGGAGACGGCGGCGGATGTTGAGGCGGTGCGCGCGGCGGCGCGCGCCCACGGCGGCGCGGCCCCGTTCATCATCGCGAAGATAGAGCGCGCGGACGCGCTGGCCCACATAGACGAGATTCTTGCGGCGGCCGACGGCATCATGGTGGCCCGCGGCGATCTTGGGGTGGAGGTGCCCATCGAGGAAATCGCCCTGCTCCAGAAGGACCTGATAGGCCGGGCAAACCTTGCGGGCAAGCCCGTCATCACCGCCACGCAGATGCTGGAGTCCATGGTGTCCAGCCGGATGCCCACCCGCGCGGAGGCCACCGACGCGGCCAACGCGATTCTGGACGGCACGGACTGCGTCATGCTTTCGGCGGAATCGGCGATGGGGCGCTTTCCCGAGGAGTCGGTGGCGATGCTCGCCAGGATTGCCGCCGCCGCCGAGGCGGCCAGGCCGCCCGTGTCGGCGCAGGAGCTTTACCGGCGCTTTTCAAGAACGGCCCCGGCGACGGTGGCGGAAACCGTGGCGGCGATGGTGGACAACGCGCTGGATCTCACCCCCTGCGCGGCGGTGTTTGTGCCCACCGGAACAGGGGCCACGGCGCGGCGCCTGTCACGGGGCAAGCCTCCGGTGTGGATTGTGGCCTTCAGCCGGGAGCGCGCCGTCTGCCAGCATCTTGAATTCTCCTGCGGCGTCTGGGCGGAGGAACGGGAGGCCGGTGAGGGGGAATGGCCGGACCTCATACCCAAATGGCTCGCTGCGCGGGAAGTAACCGGGGAGACCGCCCTGCTTGTGACGGGCCCGGACGACCACCACCCCGGCGCGTCGCACCGCATCGAGTTCATCCGGACGGGCGGGGATCACTCGTAGCGCAGCGCGATGACGGGATCCACCCCGGCGGCCTTTACGGCGGGGTACACGCCGAAGAAGATGCCCACGCTCAGGCTGAACAGGAAGGCGGTGGCCGCGGACCAGAGCGAGATGCCGATGGGCAGGTTCGGGTAGAAGAAGTGCAGGGAAAAAGCCCCCACGGCGCCGAGGGCGATGCCCAGCATTCCGCCGAGCAGGCTGAGGGTGACCGCCTCGATGAGGAACTGGAAGGCGATGTCGAAGCGGCGCGCGCCCACGGCCATGCGCACGCCCACCTCGCGGGTGCGCTCGCGGACGGAGACGAGCATGATGTTCATGATGCCGATGCCGCCGACGAGCAGCGAGATGGAGGCGATGCCCACGAGCATGAGCCGCAGCATGTCAAAGATGCGGGTGAAGGTGGAGAGCATGCCGTCCTGATCGGTGACGGTGAAGTCCTCGTTGTTGTCAAAGGCCGACATCATGATCTGGCGCACGGACTTGGCGGCGAGCTTGATGTCCTCCTGGGTGCGCGCGGAGCACAGGATTTCAAACAGCTCCTGGCGGTTGAAGAGGTCCTGCGCGCTCGGAAGGGGAATGATGCAGAGATCGCCCAGGTCAATGCCGAGGGCCATGCCGCGCTCCTCGAGGATGCCGACGACCATGTGCTTTGACCCGTTCACGGTGAGCCGCTTGTAGAGGGCGGGCTCCTCGCCGAAAAGCTCCCTTTTCAGCTTTGTGCCGATGATGCAGACCCGGTTGTTGCGCTCGATGTCGCGCTCGGAGATGAACCGGCCAATCTGCGTGTAGAGCTGGCGCACCCGGTCGAAGTCGGGGGTGGTGCCGATGGTGAGCACGCTCCGGGAGCGCTTCCCGTAGCGGATGTTGGCGAGGCCGATGATGTTCGAGGCGACGCCGGTGACGCCGGCGGCCTTGCGCTTGATGGTCTGGGCGATTTCGTAGGTGAGCTTCTTGTTGCTGCCCGCGGTGATGGGGAAAAGGCCGGTGGTCTCCTGCTTGCCCGGCGTGATGATGAGGATGTTGCTCCCCATGACCGCGAATTCCTTCTGGACATAGGCCTGGGCCGACTCGCCCAGCGCCACAAGCAGGATGACGGACATCACGCCGATGATCACGCCGAGCGTGGTAAGGAGCGACCGCACCTTGTTCTGGGCAATCGAGTGGATGGCGGTGAAAAAGTGGTCAAGGCCGCGCATCAGTCGTCCAGGGCCTCCACGATTTCAATCTTTGAGCCGTCGGCGAGGCCCTTGACCGAGATGGATGTGATGATGGTGTCCCCCACGGCGAGGCCGCCGAGAATCTCACGCTGGTCCCAGTTTCCGATGCCGGTTTCGACCTCGCGCTGCTCGGCGCGGCCGTCGCGGACGACAAAGGCGTACTTGTCGCGCACCAGCGCCTCGCTGGGCACAAAGGGGACGTCCTCCTTGCGGTCGGTGATGATGGTCACGTCGGCGGACATGCCGGGCCGGAACATTTCCGCGCCCTCGTCAATGCTGATTTTGCAGAGCAGGCTCCGGCTGAGCTGCTCCATCATGGTGACCACGGGGGAGATGTAGGTGAGGGTTCCCTTGAATGTGCGGCCGGGGCAGGAGTCAATCTCGATCTCGGCGGTCTGCCCCACCTTGAGCGCCTCCAGGTTGGCCTCGTCAAAGGGGGCCTCAATGTAGGCCCCGCCGGCCTGCACCAGATAGGCCACGGGCATGCCCATCACCACGGCCTCGCCCACCTGGAGCAGTTTTTTGGCGACCACGCCCGCGAAGGGGGCGCGCACGAAGGCCTTGTCGCGCATGGCCTCGGCGGCGGTGAGGGCGGCCTTCAACTGTTCGATGTTGGCCGCCGCGATGCGCACATCCTCATCGCGGACCAGGGCCTCGCGCTGGCCCGCCTCGGCGGCGGCGCGGGCGTCCTGCGCGGTCTTCAGCGCGAGGGAGGCCTTGTCGTAGTCGCTCTGGGATATGGCCTGCTTTTCGGTCAGCGCCTTGATCCGGTTGAAGTCGGACTGGGCCATCTCCAGCGCCGAGCTTGCGCGGCGCAACTCGATCTCAGAAATTTCCCGGGCAGTCTGCGCCGCGATGCGCGCCTGGCTGGCGCGGGATTCGCCCACGCTCAGGTTGGCCTGGGCCAGGGCCACCTGGGCGTCAAGTTCGGCATGGTTCAATTCCATCAGCAGGCCGCCCTCGGGCACGGCGTCCCCCTCGTTCACATGCACGGCGGAAACGGTCCCCACGCCCGCCGCCGACACCTTGGAGGCCAGCGGCGCGGTGACCGAACCGGTGGTGATGGCCGCCACGGTTTCCGTGACCGGACCGCGCGTGACCGTGGCCACGGTCACCTTCATGGGCACCTCCCGCATGCTGTAGGCCATGGCGCCGGCGACCGCCGCGGCGGCCAGCCCGAGCCACAGGGCGGCGCGGACGATCATTCCAGTCAGTGTTTTTTCTGCCATATGTCGCTCACTATTTTTCCGTCACGGAAGCTCACCACGCGCTCCGCATGCGCGGCCACGTCCGGCTCGTGGGTCACCATCACAATGGTGTGCCCCTGCTGGTGAAGCTCCCTGAACAATGCAAGAATGCCCTCGCCGCTGTGCGTGTCGAGGTTGCCGGTGGGCTCGTCGGCGAAGATGATGCTGGGCTTGTTGATGAGCGCGCGGGCGATGGCCACGCGCTGCCGCTGGCCGCCGGAAAGCTCGGAGGGGCTGTGCCCCAGCCGGTTGCCCAGCTCCACCGCCTCCAGGGCGGCCCTGGCCCGGCGGAGGCGCTCACCCCTTGGAACCCCCGCATACAGCAGGGGAAGCTCCACATTGTTGAGTGCGGAGCTGCGCGCCAAGAGGTTGAAATTCTGGAAGACGAAGCCGATTTCCCGGTTTCGGATCTGGGCGAGGCGGGCCTCGTTCAGGCCGCTCACCTTCTGGCCGTTCAGCCAGTAGTCGCCGGAGGTGGGCCGGGAAAGGCAGCCGAGGATGTCGAGAAAGGTGGTCTTGCCGGAGCCGGACGGCCCCATCACCGCGACATAGGACCCCCGGTCAATCCCCAGGGACACATGATCCAGGGCGTGTAAAGAATCCACGCCCATGGTGTATACTTTGCAAAGATCCCTGACCTGGATCAGGTGGTTGTCGCCGGGGTCGTCCATGACCGAAGATGGTAGCATGCCCGGCGCTTCTGGTACTACTATTGGTCCACCCGTTTCGGCTGCCGTGAAATCGCGCGGCGGAGGAGTCAGCATGTTGGTGTCGAGCCGGCTGTTCCCGTGGGTGTTTGCCTGCGCCCTTCTCACCCTTGCGGGATGCAAGGAGGACGCAATACGCACCTCGGCTGACAGGGTTGATTTTGGCGCGCATGAGTCGGAACAGTCCTTCGACCTTTGGAACGGCGGCGACAAACCCAAAGAGATGACGGTTTCCCTGGCGGCGGGCGCCCCCTGGATAACGGTTGACCCGGCGGAACTGACCAGCAGGGCGCCGGTGGACGACCTGGAGAAGGGGGCGAAGGCGGAGCAGCTTGACGCGTACCGGGTGGTGGTGAGGCTGGACCGCACGCAAATCGCCGGGGGCGACGTTTCCACCGAGATAACCATCAGCGGCAGCCGCGCCAGGACGGTGGTCATCCCGGTGAAGGCCGCGCCGCCCTACGAGGCCATCGGCACCCTGACCCGGCTGCTGGACTTCGGCCCCAACGACAACGCGCTCAACTTCGGGGTGTGGAACATCAACACCGCCGCGGAGCAGCTTTCCGTGTCCGTGATTCCTTCCGCGCCCTGGATAAAAATCCGGGGCCAGCAGGTGGTGAGCAGGAACAGCGAGGACGTGCGCACCGTCACGGTGGAGGTGGACCGGAGCCTCCTGGGCGGCGGCTACCACACGGGCGAGATATCCCTGGTGTCGCCGGGTTTCACCGAGAAGAAAATACCCGTGCGCGTGTTCAAGCCGCTCCAGGCCATCGGCACCTCCCACCAGTCCCTGAACATTGGCACCACCATGCGCCCCTTCGAGTTCGAGGTTTGGAACGACAACCCGGCGGTGGATTTGCTCAACATCACGGTGGCGCCGGGGGCGGACTGGATCACGATTGATCCGGCCATGCTTTCAAGCGAGAAGCCCTACAACGACATCCTTGACCGGCAGCTGGTCACCGTGACCATCAACCGTGCCGCCCTGCCGCTGGGGGCGCACGAGGGGCACATAGACCTCATTCCCGACCGATCCGACGTGTACCCCGTCCGGATTCCCGTCCATGTCACCCAGGATGAAAGCACCCTGCCCGGCGGCCTGCGCCTGACAAACGTGCAGTACCGCTACTCGGCACCCTACCTGCTGGAGTTCACCTTCGGGCTGCGCGACGACCAGGACGCCCCGCTGGTGGCGGAACCATCGCTTTTCGGGGTTTCGGCCTATGAAAACGGCGACGATCTGCCGCCGGGGGCCGGCGCGCTGCTGAAGAAAAGCGCCGCCCGCCAGCTTCGCACCGATTTGGTGCTTGACTATTCCGCGGAGATGCAGGCGCGCGAGGGCGCCATCCAGACCATGGAAACGGTCATCCGGGAGGACTTCCTCGACGCGCTCACCCCGGAGTCCCTGGTGGGGCTGACCCTTTTCTACGACCAGGACCGCGCGCCGACGAGGGTGGCGGAGTTCACCAACGACAGGGACTACATCGCCGGATTGATCCCCCGGCTGAACGGGGATTATGTGGGCGGCATGGCCGCGGGGCCGGGCGCGCTGGACGCGCTGTACGACTCCGTGACGCGCTTCAACACCGCGGACGCGCTGCTGGAGGACAGGTATGTCGTGTTCTTCTCCAGCGGCAGCGACCTGTCGGTCAACCACACCACCAGCGAGGTGGTGGACGAGGCGAAGAAGCGGCGCGTGAAGATTTACGCCATCGGCGTGGGCCGGATTCCCGACGGGCGCATGCTCAACGATCTCACCTCGCGCACGGGGGGCCGCCGCTTCAACGCGGCCCGGCCGGAGGCGCTGGCGAACGCCTTCCGGGACGTCATTGACAACCTGGAGGGGCAGTACACGCTGCGCTGGGCGACGCTGCGGCGCAACGACGCGCCAATCACGCCGTCCTTTGTCATCGAGCACGACGGCAAGAAGGCACAGCACATCGAGGCCGCCCCGTTCATACCCGCCGATCATGCGGGAAACACCCTGGAGGGCAGGCTGCGCATCGGGGCGGGATCGGCGGAATCGGGCGGGGCGGCGGTCATAGTGCGGGCCGACTATGTGCCGCGGGGCATTGACAAAATGCGCCTTTACTTCCGATCCCCCCTGCCCTTTGACGTGTCCCTTGCCGAAGCCGCGGACGGCGGCATCACCGCCAACTGGACGATGACGCGCACACCCAACAGCGATATCGGCGGGGAATTCATCGAACTTGACGGCGCGGGCGAACCCCTCGCCTTTGGGGATTTCGGCCCGGTGCTGCGCCTGATTTTCCCCAGCGTGCCGGACGAGTCCACGCCCCTGCTGGACTTTGTGTGGGTTGACAATGACATTTACACCGCGGGTCAGTATCTGGTCATGCAAAACTTCTAGCCGCCCGGAACGGGAGAAAGGGATTGGCCATGAAAGGCAAACTGTGGGTTTGGGGCGCCGTGCTTGCGCTTGCGGCGGCCTGTCCTGGATGCGGCCTCATCCTCGCCAAGGCCCCCTTTGACGCCACCGGCAACTACCGGGGCAAATGGACGGGAACCGTCAAGGGGGATCCGGACACGCTCAGCTGCACCGCCTCCTTTTCCTTTGAGCAGGATGATCTCTGGAAAATTTTCCAGGGTGCCGTGCTGAACGGCGACGCGGTCCTGAATTTCACCTGCCTGAGCACGCTGGACCGCCTCGGCGCGATCGGCCTGCCCGGCCTGGCCTCAATGGAGGTTTCCGGTTTTGTCGCCCAGGACGGCGGTGTCAATTTCGGCGGATCCACCCTTGAGGGCGACGTGAAGATGACCTTCGCCCTCACCGGGGAAGGCAGCGACAAGGATGAAGACGGGAAGATGGACCGCCTGGGCGGAAAATGGACGCTGGTGATTGACCAGCCGGACTATCCGCGCATCACCATCACGGGAAACGTTCAGGCCGACGCCCTGTAGGGCGGGCCGACAAGGAAATTCGCCCAATGAACTCTCCGCTCAGGGTGGGGTTTTTGTCCTTCGCGCACGGCCATGCGGCCGCCTACGCGCATGTGATGAGGGATTTCAGCGACGTGCGGCTGGTGTCCGCCTGGGACGCCGACGCGGCCAGGGGCGGGGGCGTCTGCGCCGCCACCGGAATGCGCTTCCACGCCGATCCGGCGGGGGTGCTTGATGATCCGGAGATCGACGCGGTGATCATCGGCAGCGAAACGGCGCACCACGAGGCGCATGTGACCGCCGCGGCGCGCGCGGGAAAGCACATCCTGCTCCAAAAGCCCATGGCCCTCGACCTGGCGGCGTGCGACCGCATGACGGAGGCCGCGGCGCGGGCCGGGGTGCGCCTGGCCATGGCCTTCCAGATGCGGCACGACCCCGCGAACCAGCGCATCCGCGAAATCGTCCACTCCGGGGTGCTGGGCGACATCGCCGTGGCGCGCCGCCGCCACTGCATCGGGGTGTGCCTGATGCCCGAATTCGTCAACGGCCCCTCCAACTGGCACCTGCGGGCGGACATGAACAAGGGCATGTTCGCGGACGACGCGGCCCATCCGGCGGACTGGTTCCACTGGATATTCGGCCGGCCGGCATCGGTTGTGGCCGAGATCGGCAGCGTAATCACCGACTGCGCCCCCGACGACAACGGCGTCGCGGTGTACCGGTTCCCCTCCGGGATGATGGGCGTCCTGTTCAACAGTTCAACCGTGCTGGCGGGCGAGAACACCACTGAAATTTACGGTTCCAAGGGCTGCCTCATCCAGAACCACGGGGACGGCCCCTCCTGCTCCGTGCCGCGCCCGCCGGATTCCCCCGCGCTGAAATGGTTCATTTACGGTGAAAAGGACTGGCGCGTCGAGGACATACCCATACCGCCCGACCAGGGCCACCGCATCCGCGCCGTGCCCCGCCCCTGGGTGGACGCCATGCTTTCCGGCGGCCCGCTGCCCGCCACCGCCGAAGACGGACGCACCGCCCTGGAAATGGTGCTGGCGGCCTACCATGCGGCGGAAACGGGACAACGCGCCTTTTTCCCCTTCGCATAACCCTTCCCCGCAGGGGATGACAGGCAAATTCCATGGCCGAAGAAAAACAGTTCCCTTATTCCTATTCCCATCCCCGCCCGATGGTGACGGTTGACGCGGTGCTGCTGGCCCCCGCATGCGGGGGGACGCAGGTGCTGCTGGTGCGCAGGGGAAGGCCGCCCTTTGAGGGGTGCTGGGCCCTGCCGGGCGGTTTTGTGGAGATGGGGGAGGATTTGGACGCGGCGGCGGCGCGGGAGCTGCTTGAGGAGACCGGCGTGTCCGGCGTGGCCCTCCGCCAGCTGCGCGCCTTTGGCGCGCCGGATCGTGACCCCCGGGGCCGCACCATCTCCATTGCATACATCGGTTTCCCCCCCGCGCCGGCACCGGTCCGGGCGGGCGACGACGCCGCCTCCGCCGGTTGGTTCCCGGTGGAAAACCTGCCCGCGTTGGCGTTTGATCACCTCAAAATAGTAGAGTATGCACTCGGTCAATCTCAGCAGGAGGTTTTCAGTGCGGATCATTGAAACCGACGCCCTGATTGTGGTGGATGTGCAGAACGATTTTTGTTCCGGGGGCGCTTTGCCTGTTCCGGAAGGCGAAAACGTGGTTGCGCCGATAAACCGCATCATGGGCAAATTTGATTATGTCGCCTTTTCCCAGGACTGGCATCCGGAAACACACCTGAGCTTCAGTTTTGCCCCGGAATACCGGGACGGAAGCTGGCCGGAGCACTGTGTCCAGGACACGCCGGGCGCGGAATTCCGGGGGGATTTGCGCGTGCCCCTGGATTCCATTTTTGTCAAAAAGGGGACGGAGCCCGGCAGGGAGGCCTACAGCGCCTTTGACGGCACGGGGCTGGCGGAAACGCTCAGGAGCCGTCAGGTCAAACGGGTTTTCATCACCGGCCTGGCGCTTGACTACTGCGTGAAGGCCACGGCCCTGGACGCGCTCAGGGAGGGTTTCCAGGTGTGCGTTGTGGAGGATGCGGTGAAAAGCGTCACCCAGGCGGGGAAGACCGCCGCCCTGGAGGAGCTCCGCCAGGCCGGGGTGCTGTTCTGCGCCAGCGGATCCCTGCAGTCATGAGCGGCGCGGCCGCGCCATGGTTCCGCCGGGAGGGGCTCGCGCTGCTGACGGACTTCTACGAACTGACCATGATGGCGGGCCAGTGGCGCGAGGGGCGCATGGCGCAGCAGGTGAGTTTCGACTACTTCTTCCGCTCCCTCCCCCCCCACACCGGTTTCGGCGTCAGCGCGGGGCTGGAGCTGTTCCTGGACTATCTCGAAAACCTGCGCTTTGGGGAGGACGACATCGCCTATCTGGCGTCGCTGGGCGTGTTTGACCGGGAATTTCTGGAGTATCTCCGCAACTTCCGGCCCTCCTGCACCGTGCGCGCCGTGCCCGAGGGCACCCTTGTGTTCCCCTTTGAGCCGGCGGTGCAGGTGGAGGGCTCGATTCTTGAGGCGCAGCTGCTGGAGACGGCCCTGCTGAACCTGATGAACTATTCAACGCTCATCGCCGCCAAGGCCGCGCGCATCTGCCTTGCGGCCAACGGCGAGCCGGTGATGGA
This sequence comes from Candidatus Hydrogenedentales bacterium, assembly GCA_041859375.1. GTDB lineage: Bacteria > Hydrogenedentota > Hydrogenedentia > Hydrogenedentales > CAITNO01 > JBHEKP01. Next base: position 23,970 of record JBHEKP010000117.1, read on the forward strand.
ATTCGGCCTGCGCCGGGCCCACGGCCCCGACGGGGGGGTGACCGGATCCCGCGCCGCCCACATCGGCGGCTGCGCGTCCACGTCGAACGTGCTGGCGGGAAAGTGCTACGGCATTCCCGTGAGCGGCACCCACGCCCACAGCTGGGTGATGAGTTTTTCCAACGAGCTGGAGGCGTTCCGCGCCTTCGCCCGGCAGTACCCGGACCGGTGCATCCTGCTGGTGGACACCTACGACACCATCAAAAGCGGCGTGCCCAACGCGATCACCGTTTTCAAGGAGCTGCGCGCGGCGGGCAACAACACTCGGGCGGCCATCCGCCTGGACTCGGGCGATCTTGCGAAACTCAGCAAGCTGGCCCACAGGATGATGACCGACGCCGGACTTGAGGATCCGCTGATTATCGCGTCCAACGACCTCAACGAGGACCTCATCGCGGACCTGAAGCGGCAGGGGGCGAAGATCAACGGCTGGGGCGTGGGCACCCAGTTGATCACGGCCCATGACTGTCCGGCGCTGGGCGGCGTGTACAAGCTGACCGCGGTGCTCGGGGCGGAGGGGTGGCAGCCGCGCATGAAGCTCTCGTCCAACCTGGAAAAGGCGACCGATCCGGGGCGCAAGCAGATTGTGCGGTATTATGACGGGGACGGCCGCCCCCTGGGCGACATGCTCTGCCTGGAGGGGAGCCGCTGGCCGGAGTCGGGAACAATCGCGGGGCGCTCGCAGAAGCACCCGCACATGGCGGCGCGCATCGAGGGCGCCGCGCGCGCCGAGGGGCTGCTGCGCACCGTCATTTCCGGCGGCAGGCGGCTGCGCCCGGCGGAGCCGCTGGACACGGTGCGGCGGCGCGCGCAGGACCAGATGGACGCGCTGCCGGACGAATTCAAGCGCCTGCGCAACCCGGAGATTTACCGGGTGATGCTTTCGGAGGAACTTGGCGCGGTCAAGGACCGGATGCTGACGCGTCCGGAACTCGCATAGGCGGGGGTTTGCCCGAAAGGGCCCCCCTGGGAGCACTGGGTGCCATGAGACTGGTGAAAATAGGCGTCGCCGCGGTTTCCGTGAAGGTGGGTGACTTCCCCGGCAACACGGAGCGGCTCCGCGCCGTGATCCGGCAGGCAAAGCAGGAGAAGGTCCACCTGCTGGTCACCCCGGAGCTGGCCGTTTCGGGGTACAGCCTTGAGGACCGCGTGTTCTGGCCGGACATCACCCGGTACAGCTGGGCCGCGCTGGCGGAGCTTTCCCAGGAGTGCGACGGCATCAGCGTGTTCATCGGCCTGCCCGTCCGGGTGGGCGCGATGATCCACAACGCCGCCGCGCTGGTGAGCGACCGCATCATCCGCGGGCTGATTCTGAAGAAATACCTGCCCACGTACAGCATTTTCTACGAGGGCCGCAACTGGACCGCCTGGCCGGGCGGCGTGGCCGAGGTGAACGGCGTGCCCGCGGGCGATCTGGTGTTCCGGCTGCCCTTCGGCATGGTGTCCGCGGAAATCTGCGAGGACCTCTGGTCCGCGTCCTCGCCCGCCCACGAGCGGGTGCGGGCGGGCGCGGAGATCATCTGCAACCCGAGCGCCTCCCCCTTCACCCCGCTGAAAAACGAGGAGCGCAAAAACCTTGTGCAGGGCACGGCCAGCTCGCTGAAGGCGGTGTACGCCTACGCGAACCTGCTGGGCTGCGACAACAGCCGGCTGGTCTTCGACGGCGGCGGGCTCATCGCCACGCCGGGCGGCGTTGTTTGCGAGGGGCCGCTGCTTTCGAGGAAATACTGGACCCTCGCGACGGGCGTGGTGGATCTCGGCGAACTGGACCGCATCCGCTCCGAAAACAGCACCTTCCGCCAGGACGCCGCCATGGAAAACGGCGCGGGGAAAACGGAGATTGTGGACTGCCCCGGGGCGGCCTTCAAGCCCGCGCCCGCGGCGGAATACGCCGCGCGGCTCCCGAAAAATTTCTACCTGCGCGAAACGGCCCCCGCGGCACGGCAGGGATGCGGCCGGGCGCTGGACGAGCTGTTTGACGCGCTGGTGCTCGGTCTGCGCGATTATTTCGAGAAGGTGGGCGCGTTCCAGCGCTTTCTGGTGGCCCTGTCGGGCGGGCGCGACAGCGCGCTCTGCCTGCTCATGGCCGTGGAGGCCACGAAGTCCCTCGCCAAAAACAACAACGTCGGCGACCGCGTGGCCACGGTCTACCTGCCCAACCGCCAGTTGAGCAGCGGCGGCACGCTGGACGCGGCGCAGTCGCTGGCCAGGGAGCTGCGCGTGCCCTTCCAGGTGGTGTCCATCCACGAGGAGGCGGAGCTGGCGCTGAAAAAGTCGGCTGAGCTCATGGGCGGCGAGGACAAGGTGGCGCCCATGGCCCGGCAAAACCTCCAGGCGCGGGTGCGCGGCGCGATGATGCTGAACTGGGCGAACAGCGCGGGCGGCCTGCTGCTGGTGACATCCAACCTCAGCGAGGCCGCGGTGGGCTACAGCACCACCGGCGGCGACAACCAGGGCGGCTACTCCCCCATCGCCAACGTGCCGAAGACGGTGGTCACGCAGCTGCTGGAGCATCTGGCCGAGCGCGACAACATCCAGGCGCTGCACAAGGTGCTGGCCATCCCGCCGAGCGCGGAGCTGGCGCCGGGCCAGGAGGACGAGAAGGATCTCATGCCCTACGTGGTGCTGGACGATCTGATGCACCTGTACGCCCGCAGGCGGCTGTCACTGGCCGACTGCTGGAAGATCATCATCGCGCGCCATCCCGAACACGGCCCGGAGCAGCTCCGGACCTGGACGGCGGACTTTGCGCGCCGCTTCGCGCAGAACCAGTGGAAGCGCGACCAGCACCCCGTGGCGCTCAAGGTGATGGACCTGGATCTGGACCCGAAGACGGGCTTCCGGTTTCCGGTCACCCAGAGCATCCAGTACGAACTGGACGATTTGGCCGCCGCCAAGACGCCGCCGGCCAAACCATAACCCGCGCGTTTCCGGCGCGGCCAATTATTTTCGGAGCAGTACCCATGGCCCTGTCCCCCCCCACCGTCAAGGCGGTGTTTTTCGACTACGGCAACACGCTGATCGCCTTCGGGCGCGAACAGGTGGACGCCTTTGACCGGTCGCTCCGGCGCGCGCTGGAGGAGCTTTACGGTCCCATGGACACGGAACTGTACAACGCGCAGCGCCATGCGGACCGGATGGCCCCCTATGCCGGAAATCCCCCGGAATACCGGGAAAGCGACGTGCTGGAGATGACGGCAAACCTGGTGCGGCGCGTGTACGGCAAAGACCCCGGCGCGGACACCCTCAACAGGCTGCTGCGGGTGCGCAGGGACGCCTTCACCGCCGTGGTGGGGGCGGAGGCGCACGTCTTTGAAATGCTGGACCGGCTGAAAAACCGGTACCGGCTGGGGGTGCTCTCCAACTACCCCGACGGCGGGGCCATCCGTGAAAGCCTTGACAACACGGGGCTGAGGCCGTATTTTGAACGGGTGGCCGTGTCCGGCGACATCGGCCTGTGCAAGCCCCATCCGGCCGCGTTTGCCGCCGCCCTTGAGGGCACGGGACTGGCCGCGGCGGAGGTGGTTTATGTGGGCGACAACTGGCTGGCCGACGTGCAGGGCGCGAAACGGATCGGCATGCAGATGGTCCATTTCCGGCGGTGGACGCCGCCGGAGCATTTTGAGCGGCAGCCCGGCGACCTGGAGCCCGACGCGGCGCTGGATCACCTGTCGGGGCTGGCGGCGCTGCTGGGCGCGTGAAACCCGGCATTTGAAGGGAAAGTCAGAGTAATGGCCGAAGGCGAGAGGCTCAGGTGCCCCCTATGCGGCGCCGACCGTTTTTATTTGGCGCACACGGCGCGCACGGTGCTGTTTGCCGTGGACGCCGGCGGCGAACCGGTTTTTTTGGACACGGAAAACACCGCGCCGGTTGACGATGAGACGGAAATATACTGCGCCTACTGCGCGTGGCATGGAAAGCGCGGCGAACTCCGCCGAAGGGCGTGAAGGACAACAACCGAATGGACACCCCTTTCCCGCTGTGCCCCCACTTTGGCCGGTGCGGCGGTTGTCATTCCCAGGACACCCCCTACAGCAGGCAGCTTGCGGCGAAGACGGACGCGCTGCAAACCCTTTTCGCCCCCTTCTGGATGCGCCCGATTGACATCACCCCCTCGCCGGTGCTGTGGAACTACCGCAACAAGATTGACCCCGCCTTCTCTCCGAAGCACTACGACACCCCGCCGCCGAAGGATTTCATACGGGACACGGTTTTCGGCTTCAAGCAGAAGGGCCGCTGGTTCGATCCGCTGGAAATCGAGGAGTGCCGCATCGGCCCGGAGGGCACGGAGCCGCTGCTGGCCGCGATGCACGCGTGGCGGCGCGAGTCGGGCCTGCGGGGATTCAACTCGCGCAACGGCGACGGTTTTCTCAGGACGCTGCTGATCCGCGACGCGAAGCGCACCGGCGAGCGCATGGTGGTGCTCATCACCCGCCCCGGCCCGTTTGATCCAACGCCCTTTGTGGAGGCGGTCCGCTCCTCCTTCAACGCCGACTCCATCCACCGGGGCGTGTTCAGCGGGCTTGCGGACACGGCCATGGCGGACGAGCTGGAACTGCTCCACGGCAACCCCGCCATCATGGAGCGGATGCACGTGCCGGAGGCCGCGGGCAGGGAGGTGTGGCCCTCGCCGGCAAAGGCGCTTGCGGCGGAGCAGCGCGCCAAAAAGGAGGCCCCCGCGCACCGCGCGCTCTCCTTCCGCATCTCCCCCATGAGTTTCTTCCAGACCAACCCCCTCGCGGCGGAGCGCCTCTACGGGCTCATCCGCCAGTGGGTGCGCCGCACCGGCGCGGAAAACCTTTTCGACTTTTACGGCGGCATGGGCGGCATCGCCTTTTCCTGCGCCGATCTGGTGAAAAACATCTGGTCGGTGGAGGAGGTGGCGGCCGCCTCGGAGGACGGACGGCACAACGCCGCGGAGAACGGCATTGAAAACGTCACCTTCATCACCAGCCGCGTGAAGAATTTCCTGAAGCAGCAGATGGAAAGCGGCGGCATGCCGCCGCGCTCCGCCGTGGTACTGGATCCGCCCAGGGGCGGGATGACGCCGAAGGCGGCGCGCCGCTGCATCGACTCCGCCCCCCCCCACGTGCTGTACGTCTCCTGCAACCCCAAGGTGCTCGCGCAGGAACTGCCCCTCTTTCTGGACAAATACACCCTCACCGGCATGCAGGCGGTGGACATGTTCCCACACACCCCGCACGTGGAGGTGCTCGCAGAAATGGAACTGCGCCGGGAGGATTGAGCCCGGCGCGCAACGGAGATTTTGCCATGATGAAAACAGCCGCCCGCATCCTCACCCTGCTGCTGCCGGTCCTTCTGCTGGCGCAGGCCGCCATGGCGGCGGAACTGACCCTGGAGGAGGAGAACGCCATCATCGCCGCGCCGGAACCGCCCGCGCTGCCCGACTACTTCACCGAGCAGGAGCAGTTGATTCTCGCGGCGGCGGCGGGCCAGCTCACCCTGCTTGACATCAACAAGCCCATGCCCCTGCTGGACGGGGTGGAGGAGGTCATGGGCGTTGAGTACGGCAATGCGGGCGGCGTGTCGCTGAAACTCGACCTGTACCTGCCCAAGGGCAACAACAAGCCCGTGCCGGGGCTGCTGTTCATCCACGGCGGCGGCTGGGCCAGCGGCAAGACCACCGACTACCGATACTACGCCATGCGCTTCGCAAAACGGGGCTATGTGGTGGCCTCCATCACCTACCGATTCGTGGATAAGGCCCCCTTCCCCGCCTGCGTGCAGGACGCCAAGTGCGCCGTGCGCTGGATGCGCGCCAACGCGGAGAAATACCATGTTGATCCGGACCGCATCGCGGCCATCGGCGGTTCGGCGGGCGGCCACCTCTCGATGATGCTCGGTTATTCCGCGGATGTGCCCGAACTGGAGGGCGACGGCGGCCACGCGGGCTTCAGCAGCGCCGTGCAGGCCGTGGTGGACCTTTACGGTCCGGTGGACATCACCCTCCCGGAGGCGCGCGACAACCCCACCGTGCTGCGCTTTTTCGGCGGCAAGACCTACGATGAGGCACCGGAGCAGTACAGGCTCGCCTCCCCCATCACCCATCTGGACAAGAACGATCCGCCCACCCTCATCTTCCACGGCACCATTGACGACGTGGTGCCCGTGGCGCAGAGCGACCTGCTCGAACAAAAGTTGAAGGAGCTCGGCGTGCCCGTCACCTATGACAAGGTAAAGGGATTCCCCCACACAATGGACATCTGCCAGGAGGTGAACGTCCGCTGCCAGTGGTTCATGGTCCGCTTCCTGGACA
>JBHEKP010000230.1:0-3938 GCA_041859375.1 Candidatus Hydrogenedentales bacterium
ACGGCCCCCTCCCGCACCTCGCGGGTTTCCCATTTCACCGTTCCCGTGGCCATTTCCAGGCACACCAGCTTCCCCCCCGCCTTGTAGCCCGTGCCGTAAAGATGCCCGTCAATCAGCACCACGCCGTGGTGCAGGCAGTCCAGGGTGGTGTCGGTCCATTTGACGGAGACAGACCCGCCGTCGGGCGCGATTTCCAGCGCGCCGCCGCCGATGCCGTCGCCGCCGGTGTAATACACCAGCCCCTCATGGTACACGGGGGTGACGCCGTGGATGTCCCAGTTGACCTTGTGCGCGAAAGACCAGCGCAGCGCGCCGCCGTCCGGGTCCACGCCGATGATGTGGCCGCCCGTGGCGGTGAGCAGCATGCGCGCGCCGTTGTGGGGGACGATAATGGGCGAGCAGTAGGAGGTCTTGTCGTCAAGCCCCTTCGTGGTCCACACGGTCGCGCCGGTGTTCTTGTCCAGCGCCGCCACCACCGCATCCGGCCCGCCGGGGGTGCACAGGACATTGTTCCCGTCCACCAGCACCGACTCGGCGAAGTCCCAGAGGATTTCCCTGGCCGCAAACCGTTCCACCAGGCTCACGGACCAGAGAAGGGCGCCGCTGGCCGCATCCATGCAGTGGACCACGCCGAGCCCGGACATGAAATAAAGCCTGCCGTTGTCCACCGTCGGGGTGGAGCGGGTGCCGGGGGCCTGATCGTCAAGGGTTTCCTTCCCGTAGGGGAAGGTGTTTTCCAGCGCGCCGGTGGCCTCGTTGATCACAAACACATTGCCGCCGTCCTCGCCGGTCATGCCGGTGACATACACCTTTCCCCCCGCGATGGACGGGGTGGAAAAACCGCCGCCGATGCCCTTTGCCGTCCAGGCCGCGGCGGGGCCGCCCTCGGGCCATTCGGCCAGCAGCCCCGTCGCAGGAAATACCCCGTCGCGCTTCGGCCCACGAAACTGGGGGGAGTCCTGCGCCGCCGCCATAAAGGCCGCCGACAGCGCAACCAGCGAAACCAGGGAAATAAAACGCGTTTTCATGGTGTCGCGCCTCCGTGGATTACTCCGTTTCATGCCCGAGCTTCACCCCCGCCTCTATGCCGGGCTCAAAATAGTTTTCTTTGGGCAGGTGACGGAACCACAGGAGGTACAGGCCCGCGCCGCCCGCCAGCCACAGCGCGAGGGTCGGGAAAAAGGCGCCCCATGCGCCGATGACCGCCTGCATGGGCAGGATGAACATGCACACCTGCCAGAGCAGGGCAAAGGGCGAGGCCGCCACGTCGCGGAAATGCTCCGTCTCCATGGCGGTCCGCTCCGCCTCGGCCAGGCGCTTCTTGTAGGGCCCCCAGAAGCCGAAGGGCCGGGTCACCCTGTAGAACCGGTCCACCACCGCGTCATCCTCCGGCTTGGTCAGGTAGGTGCCCGCGATGGAGGCGATCAGGCCGATGGCGCCCAGGAAAAGAAACTGCAACCGCTCGTCCATTGCCGGATATACCGCGCGCTGCACCACCGCCGCGGTCAGGCCCACAAAGGTGCCCGCGGCGAAGCCGCCGCCGTTGAAGCGCCACCAGAGCAGCCGCAGCAGGCCGGGAATCATCAGCCCGCCGCCCAGGCCCATGATAATCCAGCCCCAGATGTCGTTGATGCTTTCAATGGAATAGGCGAACACAAAGGCCACCACCACCAGCAGGAGCACGGCAAGCCAGCTTATGGAGATAAGCTCGCGGGTGGACGCCTTTGGCCGGATGTATTTCTGGTAGATGTCGCGGGTGATCAGGCCGGTGGTGCCGTTCACCGTCGCGTTGAACGTGGACATGGCCGCCGCCAGCAGCACAATCAGCAGCAGCCCCCGCAGTCCGGGCGGTATGTTGAACAGCAGCACGGCGGGCAGGATGCGCTCCGGATCCACCCCTCCCTCAAAGCCCACCAGCATCAGCTTCTGGCCCCAGCCCTCGGCACCCAAAAGTCCCTGGAGCGCCCGGGCCATTTCCGGGTGCCTGTCCGGGTGGTTGGCCACGGTGGACAGTTGATCGGCCCACTGCTCCTTGGTGATGCCGGGCGCGTGGGCCTTGACGATGTCCGCCGTCTGGACCATCACCGACTTGTCGGGGAAAATGTCGTGGACCAGGAACACGCCCAGCACGGCGAAGGCCATCATCATCGGCCAGCGCACCGTCATCAGCGTGGTCCAGAACAGGGTAAGCAGGCCGCATTCCCGGTCGCTGCGCGCGCCGAAATAGCGGGGATCCGCGCCGCCGGTGATCCCGCCGAAGATGTTCTTCATCAGGTAAAAGAAGGCGAACATCACCAGCGCCTGGTACTGCTCGTATCCGGCGGGCATGGCCGTGTGCCACTGGGGCATGGTGCCCATCCATTCCGCGTTGCCCGTCACCTGCACCGCCAGCGCGCCGAAATCCTCCACGCCCGCGATGCGCATCGCCGCCATGGCGGTGATGATGACCACGCCAATGACAATGATGGCCGACTGGAAAAGGTCGGTGAACACCACGCCGTAGAACCCGGAAATCATCGTGTATATGGTGGTGATGCCGATCATGATCAGGGTGCAAACAAGCGGTGAATAGGGAAAGAACATGGTCAGAAACAGGCCCGCCCCCTTGATCAGGTAGGCCAGCATGCCGATGGACCCCACGATGCCTGCCAGCGCCGAAACGCCCTGGGCAAAACGTCCACCCGGCCCGTCCCCGAACCGGAACACCATCCATTCCGCGCCAGTGAGGCACTTTGAGCGGCGGTGCCACTTGCCGCCCCACAGCATCATGAAGGCCAGGGCCAGCACCGCGCCGCCCCGAAACTCAATGAACAGGCCGCGCGGCCCCAAAAGAAAAAGGAACGATGTGATAATCATCGTTCCCGTCATGTCGAGGAAGTAGGCCATGCCCGACACGCCCAGCGCCCACCAGGGCAGCCGCCTTCCCCCGATGAAATAATCATCCAGACTTTTCGATGCCATGCGTTCCAGGGCCACCCCAAGCACGATAAGCGCGCCCAGATAACCCAGAATGACCGTGTAGTCGATGCCGTTTAATGACCACATTAGACCGTTCTCCTTTTGGGGGTGGGGCATTCTACCACGGCAAACGGTGCATTTCACCCCCCGCCGTTTTCCGGGCGGGGCGTCATCTGCGATAATGCGGGGTGTCATGAAACGTCAAGCACCGCATATGGAAAAATGCCTTTTGCTCCTTCTGCTGGCGGGTTCCTGCCTTTGCGCCTGGCCGCAGGAAAACACGCCCGCAGGAGTCCCCGCCCCACCCCTCATTGGGGCCATACGCTGGGACGGCTGGTTCAATGACAATCCATGGCAAAAAAATCTGGACCCCGCGCAATGGCATGAGCGCCTTCCCTTTTACGGCGAAATTGCGGAAGCGGGAAAGGCGGAGGTGTGCGCCGACTCACAGGAGGTGATGGCGCGCGAGATCGCCGCCGCCAGGGCGGGCGGAATCGCCTACTGGGCCTTTTGCTACTACCATCCAAAGTCCTGGCCCGATGCCGACAAGTACAATTACGGATGGCGGCGTTTTCTTGCCGCCCCGGACAAGGGCGGATTGCGGTTTTGCCTGCTGCTCCAGGGAGGCTCCCATTTGGGTCCGCCGGAGGACTGGCCGGAAACGGTCAACCAATTCGTGGCGATGTTCAAAGACCCGGCCTACCAGCACGTGTGCGGAGGAAGGCCGCTGGTCTACCTCTACAGCGGAGAAAAGCTCTTTTCACACTTCAAAACAGCCGAAGCCGCCGCCGGGGCGCTGGATCTGCTGCGCCGGCGCAGTGTAGAGGAGGGCGCGGGCAACCCCTATCTTGTCGCCCAAATCTGGCCCCACCTGATCGGCGCGGACTTCACCGCACCCCGGTACTTCGACGCGATAAGCGCCTACAGCGCCCATGGCGGCGACGGGCAGGGCCTGCCATACGCCAAACTGGCCGAATCCA
>JBHEKP010000285.1:0-13695 GCA_041859375.1 Candidatus Hydrogenedentales bacterium
GAGGATCCCGCCGTGCGCGACAAATTCGGCGCGCAGCGTAACCGCCTCCTTCTCATCTGTCATTCTCGCAAGTTCCAGCGCGGCGGGGCATGCCGGATCAAGTTTAACCGCCTGCCCGAACTCCCTGCGGGCCCCCTCCCCATCATTGCTTAAGAGATAAAGCCCCCTCACCCAGTGCAGTCGGGCGCGCTCCTCATCGTCATCCACGCAGGTTGTGGCGGATGCCCTTTTGTCCAGCCAGTCCTGCCATCTGGCCAGAAAATCCCCGGTCTTGGGGGACTCTTCAGCGAGGGTAATCGTCACAAGGTCAAAAAAGGCGCTTCCATCAGGGGTCTTCCCCCCAACCGCCGCCTCCAAATGGGACAGCGCCTCATCCCCCCTGCCCTCCGCTTTGAGCAGCCGTCCAAGCCCGCCCTCCGCGCGGCGCAGGTTTTTGTCCGCCGCAAACCGGCCCGCCAGCGCCATGCGGTACCGTTCAATGGCCTTTCCCGTCTGTCCTGCCGCCACAAACCGCTCTGCCTCAACGAGCATCACCTCACCCACCACAAAGTCACGCCGCGCCAGAAAGGCCCCGCCCTGCCTGACAAAGAGGACGCAGAACGCGGAGACCAGCAGTGCCGCCGCAAGCGCAAGGACCATGGCATGCCTGGTTGTCATCGCGCCGTTCCCCCGTCCAGCAGCGCGGCATACTCGGAGGAGATGCGGGCATACGCCGCGCTTGGTGCCGTTGTCCGGCCCAGCAACGCCAGATACTTCGCCTTGGCCGCGTCAAGCTGTCCGTTTTTGGCAAGCAGACGGGCGTGCACAAGCTGCACACCCGTGTCCTGCGATATTCCCGCGGCACCTGCCGCAAATTGCAGCGCCTCCTCCCCATGTCCCATGGCGTCCAGCGCCCCGGCCCGGCAGGCATCAAGCATGGCCGAGGTCTCCGGATCTCCCGAAATATTCATGCAGGCAATGACGTCAGTCCATGCTTCCGCGGCGAGCAACAGTCGCGCCGCCACAAGCTCCAGCCGCCCCGCCTGCCCCTTGTTGGAAGGGGCCAATTTGAAAAGCTGGTCTTTTAGCAGGGGAACAAGCCATGTATACGGCGCAACCGCCTTCTTTTTCTGCGCTTCCGGCACGTCCTCCAAAAACGCCAGCTCCCTCGTGAGAAGCTCGTAAAGTTTCGGGTTTTCGGGATCATGCAGGAGCATCTCGACGGATTCGGGTAATTTCACATTCAGTGCCGCCGCCTGTTGCGGCAGCAGCATGGTTTTGTCCATGTTGGGACTGGTCAGGCCAAACAAACCCCACACGGCCAGTTCAGAGGGAAACAGGGTGACCGCTTCGGCAGCCACGGCCTGCGCCGCTTCCGGGAAGGGGTTGGCAACCCCATAGTGCCGGGCCATCCTGCGCGCCGCCTCAAAGTAGGCCCATGGATGGGATTGGGCATCCCTGCGCAGTTGTGCATAAGCCGTCCCGATGATGCGGGCATAGTCCGGTGCTTCTGTTCCACCCGCCTCCTCCCATTCCTCCATCAGCGCCCAGCCCTCCCGCGAGACCGGGTCATTCTCCAGCACCAGGGCAAGGTGATTCCCCGCAAGCGCAGTGTCATACCCCAGCAGGGCCATGCGCGTCCAGGCGGCATGGAGCGGTGCGGTCTCCTCAAGCCCCCCCGCCAGCGCGGCGGTGGCGTGTCCGGTGAACCGGCGAATGTAAAGGTCCCGTCCGGCGGCATCCCCCGCCAGTTCCGCCCGAAGGGCTTCAATCCGCCACAGCGCGTCCATTGGCGCGCTATGGCCGGGGCACAGGGCCGCGCCGCGCAACGCGGCGGCCTCCGCCCGCTTCAGCAGGAACCACACCCCTTCGTCCCTGCCCTTGAGATGCCGTTCCAGTGCCTGGCCGTGCAGGGCGCGCGCCAGCAGCGCGTGCCATTCGGGCCGCCCCGGATTGCGGGCCACCGCCCCGGCGGCCGCCTGTTCCGCGGTGGTGAAATCCCCCGTCTCCATCGCCAGCCGCGCCCGCATCCAGAAGAAGTCCGCCTTCCACGGATACTTGTTTGCCGCGTCATCCAGCCAGCCGGGCAGCTTCCGGTCTTTAAGCACCTCATCCCGCGCCGTTCCCAGCCGTTCCATCCGGCCCCGCGCCAGCATCATCTGAATATCCGCCACGAAGAAAAGGAAAAACACCCCCGCGCATGCCACGGCAAGCAACAGACGGAAGGGTGCGGCCGGTTTGAAACAGCCGCAATTTACAGCGGCGGGACGTGCTGTGAACACATTGCGCGCCACACTGTCCACCACCGCCAGCAGCACATAACAAATCCCCGCCGACACGGGCACATGCAGGTTGAACCCGAAAAGGCCGTCCACCCCCGCCGCCACAATGGCAATCGCCGCCATCAAGCCAAAACGGCGGGCCGCCGGGTCCGGGCCGTCATGGGCCAGTCTGAAGGCCCGCAACAGGGGCAGCGCCAGCAGCAGGAAGAAGAGAAAGAGCCCCGGCAGGCCCGTTTCGGCGGCAGCCTCCAGCGGTTCGCAGTGGACATGGTCGTTCTTGAGGTTTTTCAGGGCATACCACCGCTGTTCATACTCCGTCCAATAGGAGGGGCTGAGCAGATCGAAATGGCCCGGACCGACGCCCGTCACCGGATGGTCCAATGCCATTTGGGCCGCGCCGTGGTAGCCGTTGTAGCGGAGGATGAGCGAACTGTCGCTGGGAAGCCACAGACCGTGCCGCGCATGGTACACGCCCGTCACCGCCGCCGCGCCCAGCAGGGCCAGCACGCCCGCCAGCAGCAGGGCCGGCGCCGTCCGCCGTCCGGCGGTGGCGGCCAGCCGTCCCGCGGCCAGCCATGCCACAAAAACCACCGCCGCCGCCGCCAGCGCCAGTTGCCCGCCCCGCATCCCCGTCAGCCAAAGGTGCGCCCCGCAGAGCAGCAGCGGCGCCGCCGCCCAGCGGCAACCCTTTTCAAAAATCAGCCAAAGCGAGAATAGTACCCCGAAGATCAGCGCGTGCCCGGCGAAATTGGGGTTGCCAAAAGTGGCGGGCAGCCCCCGGTACTCCTCGATGTCGGTGCGCGCCCAGTCCACGAAGTCCCAGCCCAGGCCCTGGGCGAAACCGTACAGGCTGGCAACGGCCAGCGCCGCCGCGAACACCGCGCACAGCCGTTTGGCCTTGCCCGCATCGGTGAAAAGAGCCGCGGCCCCCGCCGCCGCAAGCGTCCACACCGCGAAGGGCGCCACCGCAACCAGTCCCGCGACGGCATGGGGGGAAGCCAGCGCGGACACGGTCTGCCACGCCAAACACAGCGCCATCACCCCCGGCACGGTCAATCCCGCGCCTGAACGCCCGCCCGGCACCGGAATTGAAACGGCAATCGCCAGCAACGCCGTGGCGAGCAGTTTGGGCTGGGTGAAGGGATCGTTCAAAAACGGCAGGAAGCACAGCACCAGCACCGGCGCCCAGAGATAAAACAGGAAACGCCCCAACCGGGGAAGCCATCCTTCCCGGACGGGGCTTTCCGCATCCTGTCCGTGGTGGGTCAAATGCCGCGCCCCCACAGGATGGAGACGACCAGCATGAACCCGAGCACGCCCGCCACAATGAAACCCACCACGCCGAAGCGGTACATGGCGCTGTCCGTGGTGATGAGCAGGCTTGATCCCACCACCAGCGCGGCGATGACCATCGCCACCGCGTTGCGCTTGCTTGCGCGGTCAATCGTGTTCGCCAGGTTCTCCAGGTGCTCATGGTGCACCTGGAACTTGAACCTGCCCGTGCGCAACTGGTGCAGTAACTGGGTGATGTCCCCGGGCGCCTGCCGGCTCAGCCGGAGCAGCCCGGTGGCCTGCTGCTGCGCCTCGCGCAGGAAGAAACCGGGGGAATAGCGGGACTTGATGAGCCTTTCCAGATAGGGGCGTATGACGGGAATCATGTCCATGTCCGGGTCCAGCTTCCTGCCCACCATTTCAATCGTGGCAAGCGCCTTCAGGAGCAGTGAAAACCGGGGGGCCAGTTCGAGGTTGTGCCGCCGCACTATCTGCACGGCCGTTTCAATCCCCCGCGCCACCTGGCCGCCGCCCACGATGGACTGCGCCTCAAAGGCGATGAAATCGGCGATTTCGTGGGTGAGCGTCTCCGGGCTGGTCGGCTCGGCCTGGGTGGTCAGGTTCAGGATGGCCTCCACGCAGGCGTGGGAATCCCCCTGGAAAATGGCCAGAAAAAGATCCGCGAATGCGGCCACATCGGCCTTTTCAAGATGTCCCGCCATGCCCAGGTCGAGGAAGGCCAGCCGGTTATCCCGCGTCAGGAAAATATTGCCGGGATGGGGGTCGGCGTGGAAAAGGCGGTGTTCAAAAACCATCCTGCACAGGATTTCGCACCCCGCCACCGCCACAATCTTTGGGTCCGAGTTTCTCTCCCCGTAGACGTCCAGGTTGTCCACGCGCACACCGTCAATCCACTCCATCGTCAGCACCCGGGGCGAGCAGAGCCCGCCGTGGAGTTTGGGAATCACCACGCGCGGCTCGTCGCTGAAGTTCTCGACGAACCGGGCGATGACCCGCGCCTCGATGGTGAAGTCAAGCTCCCGCCGGATGCTCCGCGCAAACTCGTCGATGATGCCCACGGGATCCAGCAGCCGCGAGTCCTCCAGATGCTCCCCGATCCATTCGGCCATGGAGCGCATCAGGCTCAGATCCGACTCGATCACTTTTGCGATGTCGGGCCGCTGCACCTTCACCGCGGCGTTGTCGCCGCTCTGAAGCACCGCCCTGTACACCTGGCTGAGGGACGCCGTGCCCACGGGCTGCTCGTCAAAGGAAATGAACAGTTCGCCGATGGGGGCGCCCAAATCCTCCTCTATGATGGGGGCTATTTTTTCAAAGGGGACCGGCTGCACCTCGTCCTGCAGCGCCACGAGCTCGTTTGCGATTCTGGACCCGATCAGGTCCGGGCGGGTGCTCAGCACCTGCCCGAGCTTCACAAAGGTGGGGCCAAGCTCCGACAGCGCCGCGCGCATCCGCGCGCCGAGGGTGGCCGGTTCGCCCGAAGGCGCGTCCATCAGGTTCAGCCCCCGCAGCACCCGCGCGGGCAGCCCGTCATGGAAACCGGCGCGGCGGAGCAAATCCGCGAAGCCGTAACGCACCAGCACCTGCATGATCTCCGCAAAGCGCACGGCGTTCACCGTGTGTTTTCCCAGCCGCGTGTATATCATGCCGTCCTCCGGGGGGGAACAGACCCCTGTTTTCCACTGTCACCAGCATACATGATCCATGCGGCGGAAGGCGGGATCAAACAGGCCGCCCGAAAAGATGATCGGAAGGCGCGGTTTTCCCATAATGGTGCGCAAGCCGCCGGTCAACATGAGGATGAAGGCCATGCCCCCCAAGGAACGGAACCCACACGGCAGTTTCCCCGAAATCCACGAAAAGGCCATGGATTACGCCTCCGAGGGCATCACCATCAGCGACATGAGGCTCCCCGACGAGCCGCTTGTGTACGCCAATGCGGGCTTTGAGCGGCTCACCGGCTACTCGCGGGCGGAAATTCTCGGCAAGAACTGCCGCTTTTTGCAGGGCGGCGCATCCGATGACGGGAACGCGCGGGCCATACGCGGGGCCATCCGGGAGGGGCGGGAGCATGTTTGCGAGCTGCTGAACTACCGAAAGGACGGGAGCCCCTTCTGGAACCGCCTCTCACTCACACCGCTGCGCGACGAATCCGGGGCGGTCACCCATTACATCGGCATCCAAACAGACATCACGGAGCGCGTGCTCGCGGACGGGCGCCTGCAGGAAACCCTCGCCAAGCTTGAGGAGGCCAACAGGAAGCTTGAGTCGGCCAACCGGCGCATGAGGCAGAGCCTGAACGCCGCCGCAAAGGTGCAGCAGGCCCTGCTCCCGCGCAAAATCCCCCAGTGCAGGCGGATAGAGTTCGCGTGGCGCATGCGGTCCTGCGACGAGCTGGCGGGCGACATCCTGAACGTGTTCCGCCTCGACGACAATCATTTCGGCGTTTATCTGCTCGATGTGACCGGCCACGGCGTCGCATCCGCACTCCGCGCCGTGGCGGCAAGCCAGATGCTCTCGGCGGACCTCTATTCCGCGTCCCTGCTGTGGGAACAGTGCGAAACCACCGGCGGCTATTGCCTGGCATCGCCCGCGGCGGTGGCGGACAAGTTAAACCGGCATTTCCAATGGGATCCCGAAGTGGGTCTCTTCTTCACGCTGGTCTACGGCATTCTCGACTTTGACACACTCAAGTTCAGGTATGTCAGTGCGGGCCATCCCCCGCCCCTTCATTTCTCCGGCGGAAACGAGCGGGCTGTCGCCGCATCACCCGGACTTCCCGTGGGGCTGAACGACGAGTCCTTCCAGGAAAACGAACTTCAAATGACGCCGGGTGACGTGCTTGTCCTCTATTCCGACGGCATCACCGATGCCATGAACCCGGAAAAGACCCTCTTTGGCAGGGGCCGGCTGGCCGAATGTTTCACCCGCGCGTGGCATGAGCCCCTGGAGGCGACCATGGATGAAATCATGCGCTCACTGGCCGGCTGGCGGGGGAACACCCGTTTCGATGACGACCTTTCCATGCTCGCCTTCCGTGTTCGTGAGTAGCCCCCTCTGAATCCGTGCCAAAAATAAAGGGCCGCCGTGTTGTCCACGGCGGCCGAACGTCAGACCGGGGTGTGCGTTGGCCTGTTATTCCTGGAAGGGGGTCTTCAGGGACTTGTTCACGAAATCCCAATTCACCACGTCCCAAAAGCCCTCGATGAACTTCGGGCGGGCGTTGCGGTAGTCAATGTAATAGGCGTGCTCCCACACGTCCAGCGTGAGGATCGGCTCCTTGCCGTGCTTGAGCGGGGTGTCGGCGTTGCTCAGCGGCATGATCTCCAGCTTGCCGGAGGCGTCCGCCGCCAGCCAGGCCCAGCCGGAACCGAAGAGCTTCGCCGCCGCCGTGGAAAACTGCTCCTTGAACGCGTCAAACCCGCCGAAATCACGGTCAATCAGCGCCGCCGCCTCGCCGGTGGGTTTGCCGCCACCGTTGGGCGAAAGGCAGTGCCAGAAGAAGCTGTGGTTCCATGCCTGCGCGGAATTGTTGAACACCGGCCCCTGGGCGCCAATCACCACCTGCCGCAGGGCAAGATCGGATTCGGGCTTGCCGTCCACCAGACCGTTCAGGTTGGTGAAATAGGCGGCATGATGCTTCCCATAGTGGTACTGCATTTGCTCTTCGGATACAAAGGGGTTCAGGGCGTCAAGTCCGTAGGGCAGTTCAGGCTGTTTAAAACTCATGGTCGTTTCCCTTTATGGTTGGTTGACTTTGGGCTTTGCTTGGCATCAAAACCCTTCCCTGAAACATGCCTTGCCGCCGGTATATTTCTGGACTGTTCCCTTTTTCACCATTGGACCGGCGGGACGGGCATTGGTTATGCTCAGGCTGGCCGAAGTCAGGCCCCGAAAAAGGAGCATGCCATGACTGTTTTGATTCTTGCATTGCTTGCGGCAGGGATGGGAGCGCCGGCGGACCCGGTGGAAACCCGAACAGCCCTGCTCAATGAACTGACGGAGATCCTGCCCAAAAGCGCGCCTTTTTCGGATTACCTGGCCGCCACCGGCGATTTGCCGCCGGATTTCACCCAAATCGTTCCCGATGCGCGGGTGAGAAGCGTGCTGGAACCGCTTGTGGACGGGCGCATTCAGCCTATTGCCACGGAGGAGGGATGGCGGAAGGAGCGGGAACGGCTGCTGGGGCTTGCGCAGGAATGGTTCTTTGGCACCTGCCCGCCTGCGCCCGCGTCGGTGGAGGCGGCCGTCAAGGGGGAGCGCCGGGAGCAGGGATGCCTCTTCCGGGAGGTGGAGCTGCGCTTCGGCCCGGGGAACAAGGCCAAACTGTCCATGCAGTTGTGGCTGCCCGACGGTCCCGGCCCCTTTCCCGTGTTCATCACCCAGGACAACCATCTTGGCTGGGGCATGATTGCCCTGCGGCGGGGCTATGCCGTGTGCGTCTACGCCGGGGCGGACTCCCGCGACGACACGGACACCTTCCTGGAGGCCTATCCGGGGTACACCTGGTCGCGCCTGGCGCGGCGGGGCTGGGCGGCGGGCCGCTGCATTGACCATCTCACGACCCTGCCGCAGATTGACCCGGCGAAAATCGCCCTGACCGGCCATTCCCGCAACGGCAAGACCTCGCTCATGGGCGCGGCCCTGGACCCGCGCGTGGCCGTGGTCATTTCCAGCAGCTCCGGGGCGGGCGGCACCCTGCCCGCCCGCGAATGCGGCGAGGAATGCTTCGCCGAGGGCATTGAAAGCATCACCCGCACCTTCCCGGAATGGTTCCTGCCCCGGTGGCGCTTTTTCGCGGGCCGCGAGCACCTCTGCCCCGTGGACATGCAGCACCTTATCGCCCTCAGCGCGCCCCGGCCCTGCCTGCTCAGCATCGCCCTGAACGACAACGTGGAGCACGGCTGGGCGCTCCAGCGCTCCTATCTGGCGGTCAAGCCCGCCTGGGAACTTGCGGGCGCGCCGGACAAGCTCCGCATCCTCTGGCGGCACGGCGGCCATGAGACCTGGCCCACGGTCATTGAGCGCTATGTGGACTGGTGTGATCTTCAGTTCGGCAGGGGCGGCGTTGAATTCCCCGAGAAACTGCCCTTCCCATGGGACTGGAACGGCTGGAAATCCAGGGCCGGGGCGCTTCCCGCAGTGGACGCCCTGCCCGCCTCCGGCTGGGACGGCCATGCCGCCGCGCCGCAAAGCCGCGAGGAAACCGCCGAAGCGGTCCGGGCCATGCTCGGTGCGGAGCCGCCCGCCGCAACGGTGCCGGTGATGGAGTATGGGAAAAACCCCGACCATGTGGAGAAGCAACTCGGACGGCTGGAACCGGGCGCGGGCCTCGAATGCGAGTCGCTGGTCTTTGGCGAATACATCAATGCGGATGTGTGGCGGCCAAAAGGGAAAGACAAAAAAGATGCGACGCCCCTCCCCGCCATCCTCTGGCTTCCGCCCCGCACCGCGCCCTCCGGTTACGGTGCCGCCTACAAGCGCGGCGACCAGCCCTACCAGACACTTGCACGGGCGGGATACGCCGTGTTCTGCTTTGATCCCACCGGGACGGGCCGCCGGGTGGACGAGGTGGACGGATTCTATGACCGCCATCCGGACTGGTCGCTCATGGGCAAGATGCTGCGCGACTGCCGCGCCGCCCTGGATGTGATGGCCTCGCTGCCCTGTGTGGACCCGAAGCGGATTCATGTGCTGGGCTATGCCCAGGGCGCGTTGCTGGCAATGCATCTTGCCGCGCTGGACGACCGCCCCGCCGGATATGTGCTGGTGGCCCCGCCCCTGCCCTTCCGGCTGGACCGTGACACCATGCGCACGGGGGGCGTTCTGCGCTGGGCGCAGGATTCAATGCTCCTGCCCCGGCTGGGCCTCTTCGCCGGGATGGAGGATCGAGTTCCCTACGAACTGGACAACCTCGCCGCCTGCATCGCGCCGAAGCCCCTGCTGGTGGTCCACCCGACCCTGGACCGCTTCGCGCCACCCGAAGAATTCGGCAAGTTCCGGAAGGCGTTGGAGGATGTCTACAAAAAGGCGGACGCGTCCGCGCTGCTGACGATTTACGAGCCGCACACCTACAACCAGTTCGACGGGGACCTCCAGGAGTCCATCCTCGTTGAAATGGAGGCGTTACTCAGGGCTTCATTTAGAAGCAAATAGCCGTGCATTAATTCGGGTTTTGTGACACCGCACTATCTAGCGCACCGCAGAAGGGGCACCCCTGCTGGCGCGTTGAAGAAGAGTCGCCAACATGCTACAGTGAACGCGCTGGTGGGCGTGGGTTCGCCCGTTAACACCATCTTACTTTCTCCGGTGCCTGTTGAAAGATGGGGGTAACCTCATGGGAGACATGGGCAGGTGAATTATGCCAGTTCAACCGAGACCGACTTACGGCTGCCTATTGACGCGTTGGTGCGTGCTCTGGCGGTAAGTCGCGGTACTCCTTATTCGGTGTTTCTTGGAGCTGGAGCGTCTGTCAGTTCTGGTATTCCGAGTACAGAAACCTGCATATGGGAATGGAAGCGAAGTGTCGTTCTTTCAAATAGCTCTCGAGATGACCAAGAATTTAAGGAACTAGCCCTGTGTTCAGTGCGTAACCGTATTCAGCAGTGGCTTGACTCAAAAGGAGTGTATCCGCGACTTGGAGACACAAGTGAATACTCATTCTACATCGGAAGATGCTACCCAATTCGGGAACACCGGCGTCAATACTTTGCTAAGAAAATGCTCGGGGTGCAGCCGCACCTGGGTTACAGACTGTTGTGTCTGCTGGCTGAAGGTGGTCTGATTTCTTCCGTATGGACGACCAATTTTGACGGTCTTGTGGCGAAGGCGGCTGGGAACTTTCATATTACTCCTATTGAAATTGGAATAGACTGTCAGCAGCGGTTGCTACGACCCGTCTCTCACGGCGAATTACTCTGTGTGTCCCTTCATGGAGATTATCGATATGATTCTCTTAAGAACACGGACGAAGAAGTGCGGCAGCAGGAAGACAAACTTCGAAATGCCTTAATCCAGACGGTTCAAAACAAATCCATGCTGGTCTTTGGATACAGTGGGCGTGACGCTTCCATTATGGATGCGTTGGAGAAAGGTTACGGTCAAAAGGGAAGTGGTTCCCTGTATTGGTGCGGATATGGAGAAGATATACCTGAATCCGTAGCAAAGCTTTTGGCGATCGCCCGAAAGTCAGGGCGTACAGCACACTTCGTGCCGACATCGGGTTTTGACGATGTCATGGCACGTATGGCGTTACATTGTCTAGATGATCCAAATCGAGAACGAGCCAGGGATTTACGCGCCGAAGCGGCATATACACTGAAGAGCAATACAATGCCTTTTGCCATTGATGACCTTCCGTTCAAGACAATGATCAAAAGCAACATATTTGAAATCGAACTGCCTGCCGAGATCTTTGCTTTCTCAATTCGGGAACGTGCCAATGTGGGGGTGTGGGACTGGCTCGATGACCTGAGCAAGGGAAAAGGGTTTGTTGCCGTTCCGCACAGAGACAAAATTCTCGCTCTCGGAAATATCGATGAGATTCAAACAGCCTTTGGCAGCGTATTGGCTGGTTCTATCGAGCGTACGCCCGTGACCGCTACAGACACCAGCATTGAGCATGGCGCTGTGAACTCCTTGATGAGGAAAGCTCTTGTGCATTCATTTGGGCTGCGCGCTGGAGTGGCGACCGATGGCAGATGCTTTCTGTGGGAACGTGTAGGAAAACGCCACCGAAGGATTGGGGCGATGGACTGTCATGTTCATCGCGCAGCGATTGTATATCTCAGAACGATTCAAGGTAAGGTTAGAATCCTGCTAAAGCCCACTCTTCATATTATGGATGCGTCCGGAGAGGCCGTTGACGAGGATGTAGCCCGTACTGCCAAGAACGAAATACTTGGTTATCAGCACAACAAGGAAGCGAACGAGCAGTTTGATTACTGGCGCAAACTACTTCTTCAAGGAAAAGATTCTGTTGATATTGATTACCCGCCCGGATGCCCATCCTCATTTCGCTTCAAAATCCGCTGCGCACCTGTTTACGCCTGTATCGGATGGCGTGGCGGTCACTTACGGATAGAGCCGAACCGGAAAAACATGGTGCATGTAAGGCAGAATGGTATCGAAATCCATGAGCCAGCACTTCTTTTCTCAAACCGCCAAGGAACTGGAACTTCTCACGATACCCATCCTACACGGGGACTAGCCTTGAATCGCCCCTTCGATTTCCGTTGGACCGTCAACGGATTGTGCTCCAGTATCAGGATTGGTGTTGTATCGCCGGCGGCCGAAGCAAAAAAACTGTCCGTTTACTTGGGAATGTGGCAAGACGCTCACATGCCCAACGATACAGACCGCGACTATCTGATTCGGTTTCCTGGATACCAACAGGCATTGGGCATTCCTCTTGAGATTCCTAAGCCGACCGATAGCGTATGGGGAACTTGCTCAGAACCCGACACGCGGCTGTCAGCGGAGCAGGGCTCGCGAGATCTCGCCCAGCGACTTACACGGACCATCGACGCCGTGGTAGCAGTGGAACGTCCTCATGTTGTCTTGGTTTTCATCCCCGCCCGCTGGAGACTATGGCGAGGATACAGCACCGCGACCGAACGTTTTGACCTGCACGATTTTGTTAAGGCGTATTGCGTTCAGCGTGGAATCGCGACGCAGTTCCTGGAAGAAGACACATTCGATAGCCAGCAGCCGTGTCGTGTGTGGTGGTGGTTATCTGTTGCGATCTACGCAAAAGCAATGCGTACGCCGTGGGTACTCAAATCATTGGACTCAGATACGGCATTCGTCGGACTTGGATATGCTGTCGAAAGAGCAGTACCCGGCCAGCAGAATATCATTCTTGGGTGCAGTCACCTCTACAACGCCCAGGGCGAAGGGCTACAGTTCCGTCTGACCAAGGTGGAAGATCCGATTATGCGGGGCAGAAACCCACACATGTCTTATGACGATGCCAGGCGGACCGCTGAGACAATCCGCCAATTGTTCTACGAGTCCCGAATGTGTCTTCCAAAAAGGGTCGTCGTTCACAAACAAACGCCCTTCTTGGATCCGGAAAAGGAAGGATTGCTGGCAGGATTATGCGGCACGGATATGGTGGACCTCCTTGAAGTCAATATAGACAATCCATTTCGCTATTTCTCTTCAAAAGTCGATTCCGCCGGCAACTTTGAGGTTGACGGATTTCCCGTAAGGCGGGGTACAGTCGTTAAGATGGACGATTATATGGCCCTTGTGTGGTGCCATGGGGTAACGGATGGAATCGTTCCGTCACGGCGTTATTTTCAGGGAAAACGTTATATACCAGCGCCGTTACTTGTCCGTCGTTTTGCCGGTGCTGGAAACCTGGAAACTATTGCATCTGAGATTTTGGGGCTTGCCAAAATGGACTGGAATTCCGCAGACATATATTCCAAACTCCCGGTCACAATACATTCTTCAAAACAAATCGCACGCATTGGGGCCAAGCTTCAACGCTTTGGTCCGGTATCTTATGATTACCGGCTTTTCATGTAGACATAGTTGCCCATAGGGCGGTCCAAGAAGAGCGTAATATGAGCTTGCATCCTACAATACCTGCAACTGATGGTGTGGTACAGAAATTTTGGCCGGATCCATATTGAGCAGATAATAGGGATATTGGAGGAGGTTGATTCAGGTGGTAGTACGGGAGAAAGGGGGGAGAAGAAAATAACCGCAAGGACACAAGGAGCACAAAGAACGGAGGGGAAGGAAGAAGAGGGCAAGTAGGACTCCCGCGCAGACGCAAGACGCGAAGGGAAAAGGAAGCGGATTTCCAGGCACTGGACGGAATACACCCAGGAACCGGCGCAAATCGAGGCCGCGCGCGCGGAGGTGGACAGGCTGATTGGGGCGATTGACAAGGCCGAGAAATAGCCCCGCCCGTTTATGGAACGGACGGGGCGCCTGAGTTCCTGTGAAATACCGCGGTGCTTTATGCCCCTGCCGGGAAATGGCGCAGCGCCACCGCGCCCGCCAGGGCAAACAACAGTAGCAGGGACACCATCACGATGGGGCCGGAGACGGGCACGCTGTTCGGGGCGGCAACCCGGACCAGCGCCGCGGGGGTGATGATGCTTTCCTTGGCGGTGTCCGTGATGAC